>JAYSYE010000001.1:0-8152 GCA_043716635.1 Deltaproteobacteria bacterium
GTATCCCGGTACTCGGTGCGGTAGCTCGACGCGACCACCTGCCGCGTGATGACAGCTGCGATCGCGATCGGCACCAGCGCCGCCAGCGCGAGCGTCAGCGTGAAGCGGCCGCGCAGCTTCACGGGGGGGCCGACTTCGCGGGTGCGCCGAAGAGGAACACGTCGCCATAGCTCGGGACCCCACTCGCGTCGAAGGCGAGCCCGTGGACATCGGTCCGGTGCCACAGCCGCACGCCGCGGAACAGGAGCGGCAGGATCGGCAGGCGCGCCGAGAACTCGCGCGCCGCCAGCGCGCCATCGATCACGCCGTGCGCGAGCTGCTGCGCGGCCCAGCTGCTGTCGCCCGCGGCGAACGCCTCGCCCCACCATGCCCACGCGGCCGTGGCGGGCGCCGCGAGCTGCCCGATGTAGAGATCCGTGGTGCCGGCCGCGATCCGCTCGCGAAACTGGGTCGCCGATACCGCCGTCACCGTCGACCCGATGCCGAGCTTGTCGAGGGCCCGGGCCACGCGCTCGGCGATCTCGCGATCGTCGGGGCGCGTCGCATCGACCATGATCGCGAGGCTCAGCTTCGGCAGCGCGGCCGCTCCGAGAGCGGGGACCCGGATCGCCGCCTCGCCGAGCGCGGCCTGCGCCCCGGAGAGGTCTCCCGCCGTGGCCACCGCGGTGAGCGCGCTGCCTCCGGCCTCCACGGGGAGCGCGCCCCGCGAGGGCACCACCCGCTCCCCCGACGTGACCGTCGCGAGCGCGCCCCGGGGCAGCGCGAGATCCAGCGCCCGCCGGAAGGCGACCTCGCGCAGCACGTCGGCATGGGCGCGACCGAACCCGACATACACGAGCAGCGCACCCGGCCCCTCCACGTCGCGGGATCGATACTTCGGCTGCGCGCCGGAGAACGCGGCCACGCCGCGGGCCGACAGCTGCGCGGCGCCGGTCTCGAACTGGCGCGCCTCGCCGTCGGGCGTGTCGTACCAGCGCAGCACGAGCTCGTCGAGATACGGTCTCCCCGCGAAGTACGCCTCGTGTGCGCGTAGCGTGAGCTTCGCGCCCGCGACATCGAGTGCATCCACCGCGAACGCGCCGGTGCCGATCGGCTTGCCCGTCGGCGCGCGGCCCGCCTTGGTCACGCCGAGCTGCGGCATCGCGAGCAGCGTCGCGAGCAGCGGGGTCGGAGCCCGCAGCACCACCTCGATCGCGTTGCCGTCGACCCGCAGCTTCGCGATCGGCGCGAGCAACCACCCGCTCGGGCCACTCCGCGCGCGCTCGAGCGAGGCCACGACATCCGCGGGTGTCAGCAGCGTGCCGTCGTGGAACACCACGCCCGGTCGCAGCGCGATCCGTGCCGTCGTGCCGGCCGCATCGAGCCATGGTGCCTCGAGCGCGAGCGCCGGTCGGACTGCGCCCGCCGCGCCGAGCCGGTAGAGCCCGTCGAACACGAGCGCCGCCACCGTTCGCTCGGCATGCGTCTGCGCGAACGCGGGATCGAAGGTCCCGGGTGCACCGAGGAGCGAGCCTTCGACGCGACCGCCGTAGCTCGGGCGCGTCTCCGCCTGGCTCACACCCTCGACATGGCGGAGCGTCGGCGCGAGCACGCTGCCCGCCGCGCCCGCGGCGATCACCCACGCGAGCCGCTTCAATCGAGCCGCCACAGATCCACCCGCGTGGCGCCTGCGAGCCGCACGGCCGCGATCGCGGTCGGGCCCTTGCCCAGCCCGCCCACCACCGCGAGTGCGGCGATGCCGCCGTTGAACGCGTGCTGGTACAGCGGACGCCTCGCCGAGTCGCCGAGCGCGATCACGCGCACGGCATCCGCATCTCCCGGAGCTCCCGCCCCCGCGACGATCACCTCCGGGGTGCCGTCGGTATCGATGTCCGCGATGGCGAAGGCCATCCCGACGCCCGGGTATTCGAACGCCTCGCTCGCCGCGCACGCGCTGCCGTGACAGCGCTGCAGCATCACGCCGAGCTTGCCGCCCGCCGCGAGGGCCGCGCGCACGTGCAGCCGCGCTCCGTCGCGATCGACGAGGTCGTCGCGGCACTGCACCGCGAACAGGGCCGCGCCGCGATCGTCACCGTAGTAGTTGCGACCCGGCACGAGCGCGCGCCGTTCGCCCGGGCACACGGCGAGCCCCGCGCCCACGAGCGGTGCGATCGGCGCCGGCCGACCGTCGACCGCACCGACGCGCACCTCGGTCGTCCACGGCGACGCCGACGCCACGACGATCCCGTGCTCGATGAACGCCGAGCCGAGCGGATCGCGCGGCTGCGGCACCGCGACGCTGCCCCCGAACGCCACGCGACCGACCTCGTGCGGCTTCTTTCCCCGGGGCAGCGCGATGACGACGACGGCCGCGGTGGTGACCGCGTACAGCTCCCACGTGCCGTCGTCGTTCATGTCCTCGCCGACCATCGCGAGCAGCGGCGCACCCAGCTCGAGCGAGCCGAGCTTCGCGGCCCGCCACGCGACCGGCGTCGGTGTGGGTGGGACCAGCGGGGGCTCGCGGGCGGCCGCGAGGGTCGCGAGCCGCGATTGCACCTCGGCGGCGAGCCGTACGAGCATCGATGCGGCGGCAGGAGCAGCCGGCCTCGTCGGGCCCGTGCCTGCGCCCGCGCCTGTCGCGCTCGCGGCCACCACGCCTGCCATCACCATGGCCGCAGCCGCACCGAGCGACGTCGCCCTCATCAATCCCGATCGTCCTCGGGCTTGTCGTCGGGCTTCGCCGTCGGCAAGTCGTACTCCGACGCCGTGGCCGTACCCGCGGTCACCTCGTCGGGCAGCGGGGCGACCTCCGTCGGCACGGTGCCCTGGAGGAACACCTCCGTCATCACCGAAGCCGGCGGCGCGCCCTCGGGCGCCAGCAACCCGTTGGTCCGGTCGATCTTGGCCTCGACGATCGTCGCCGGCCGCGGGAACTGCTTCGCCGGCAGGTTCATCGTGCGAGCGACATCCACGAACACGGGCACGGCGGTGGTCCCGCCCGTCTCCTTGCCCATCTCGCGCGGATCGTCGTAGCCGATCCACACGCCGATCGCGTAGTCCGGCGTGAGCCCGACGAACCACGCATCGCGCGCGTCATTCGACGTGCCCGTCTTGCCCGCGATCGGCACCTTCAGCGCCTGCGCGAGGTGCCCCGTACCGCTCTGCACCACGGTCTGCATCATGCTCGTCGTGATGTACGCGACATCCTCCGGCATCGCCCGCACGCCGGGCACGGCAGGCACGTCCTTGCCACCGATCGCCTCGACGAAGCGCGGTGGCGCGTAGATGCCACCCGTCGCGAAGCTCGCGACCGCATTCGTCATCTCGAGTGGCGTCACCTCGTGCGAGCCGAGCGAGATCGAGATGTCGGGCGCGAGCTCGCTCTGGATCCCCATCGCCTTCGCGGTTGCGACCACCGCCTCGGGTGTCACGTCGTGGGTGATGCGAATCGCGATCGTGTTGATCGACTTCGATAGCGCGTATCGCACCAGCACGGGCCCCACGAACTTCTTGTCGTAGTTCTTCGGCTTCCACAGGTTCAACACGTCGGGCGCATCGTTCACGCGCGTCGCTGCCGTGAACTTCCGGCTCGCGATGCCCGTCGCGTACACGAACGTCTTGAACGAGCTGCCGGGCTGGCGCTTTGCCTGCGTCGCGCGGTCGAGCCCGCCGACGCGCGTGTTGTAGCCGCCCACGAGGGCACGCACCTTGCGCGTCCGCACGTCGATCACCACGACCGCACCCTGCGGGCCGGGCGCGAACATCGCGCGATGCTCCGCGTGCTTCAGCGCGTTACCGCCCGCGCTCGTCGCGTCGACCACATCACCGACCTCGAACCGCTCGCTCGGCTTCTTGCGCTTCCCCGCTTCGTCAGGCGGGTTGTAGCGAGCGTCCGTCTCGTCATCGAGCTCGATCGAGGCCTTGTAGCCGCCGAAGTCCACCGCGATCTCGTGATCCTCGTCGTACACGCCGGTCACCACCGCGTCGTAGCGATCGCGACGGATCGGCGTGCCCGGAAACCGCTTCCCGAGCCGGTCGATCTCCGCGTCGACCTGACCGGGCTTCACGTGGCGCACGGGCCGCGCGATGCCGTGTCGACGGTCGACGCCGCGCAGCGCCTTCTGGAGCGCGGCCTGCGCCGTCTGCTGCAGCCCCGGATCGAGAGTCGTCCGCACCGTGCCGCCGAGCGTGTCGAGCGCGGTCTCGTCCTTGCCGGCCGCCTTCAGCTGAGCGACGAGCTCCTCGCGCGCGCGCGCCACCCACTCCGGCGCGCTGTCGCTCGGCGCGTCCGCCGGCTTCACGATGTGGATCGAGTCGTTGATCCACTTCTGCGATTCCTCCGGCGTGAGCTTCTGCATCTCGCGGAGCTGGTTCAACACGTAGGTCTGCCGCACCTTCAGAGCCAACCGGTTCTTCGGCTTGTCGCGCGACAGCTCGTCGGGTCGCTGCGGGATGGACGCCAGGGTCGCGGCCTCGCCCGGGTTCAGCTCGCTCACGTCCTTGCCGAAGTAGAACTTCGCCGCCTCCTCGATGCCGTAGCGGTTGTTCCCGAAGTAGATCTGGTTCAGGTACAGCGCCATGATCTCCTCCTTTTTCAAGGAGTGCTCGACCCGGCGCGCGAGGATGATCTCCTGCACCTTGCGCTTGAACGTGCGCTCCGGCGTCAGCAGCATCCGCTTCACGACCTGCTGCGTGATCGTCGACGCGCCCTGCCGCTTGCCGCGCGCGTTCGCGACGAGCGCGCGAAACATGCCCCAGTAGTCGACGCCACCGTGCGTCCAGAAGCGATTGTCCTCGGCGGCGACGAACGCGTCGACGACAGGGCGCGGGATCTTGTCGTAGGGCACGTACGTGCGGCGCTCGATCGTCTTGTCGGGACCGAAGATCTCGCCGACTCGCTGACCATTGGTGTCGAGCACCGTGATGACCTGCTTCATCGAGTAGCCGGCGAGCGTCTTCTCGCTCGGCAGGCTCGGATCGCGGCCGTACATCCAGAACACGAATGCGACCGTCGCGGCGAGCACGAGGGCGCCGATGAAGCCGAGCACCGCCGCCCACTTCACGAGCACCCACCACAGCGCGCGTGGTCGCTTGTCGGGGTGGACGGAGCGCATGGGCCTGCCGCCTCCCGGTTGCGACGTCCGCTGCGTTCGAGAAGGCCCCTGCGACATCTGGTCAATCAGTTCTGCAAGCGAGAGTCCTGCCTGCGCACGCGAGTCTCGCCCGATCGAGGCCGCCGCGCCACATCCGGCGTGTCGCGATGGACACGCCCCGGGACCCGGACTCGCGCATCACGTCGCGGCCGCCGGGAACACCCGGTCGAGCACCTGCAGGACGCCCTTCACCTTCAGCGCGAACCACCGCGCGCGCAGGTGCCGCTTCGTGGCGTCGTCGAGATCTCCGGTCGCGCCGAGGTGCGCCCGCCGCCGCGTCGCGATGCGGCTCATCGCGAGCCCGACCGTCACCGACAGGTTGAAGCTCTCCGTGAAGCCGAACATCGGCACGCCGATCGCGCCATCACACGCCGCGATCGCGTCGTCGCCGAGGCCCGAGTGCTCGTTGCCGAACGCCACCGCGATCGGCGTGGACACGTCGACATCCTCGATCGAGAACGTCGACCCGGGCAGCGTGGCGTACACGCGAAATCCTCGCGCCTGCAGCGAGGCGATGGCCTCTTGCGGGCGCTTCCACCGGTGCAGCTGGATCCACTTGTGCGCGCCGCGGGTCACGCCCTTCGATGCGCTGAACCGATCGCCGGGCTCGATCGCGTGGAGCTCGCCGAGCCCGATCGCCTCGGTCGTGCGGATGGTCGCGGCCGCATTGTGCGGGTCGTACGTATCCTCGACGACGGTCACCACCGACGCGAGCCGCGCCGCGAGCACCTGATCGATGCGCGCGATGCGTTCGGCGGTGAGCATGGGCGCGAGTGCCCGCCACACGGCCTCGGGCCCGTGCGTGTCAATGATGCGGTCGATTGCGTCGCGCACGGCGGGCACGATACCTTGCGCCTTCGTGATCGAGGGTGCGCCGGGCCGCGCGGTTGGAGGTGATCTCGCCGGTGACAGCGCGCTCGTCGCGGGATCCAGCCTCGGCGAGCGCTATCGCATCGTCCGCGAGCTCGGCCGCGGCGGCATGGGCGTGGTCTACCTCGCGCGCGACCGTCGGCTGGACATGGATGTCGCCATCAAGCTGGTCGCGATCGCCCACGGCGAGGCCACGCTGTGGCTGAAACGCGAGTTCCGCGCAGTGTCATCGCTGCGGCACGCGAATCTCGTCGAGCTCTACGAGCTCGGCACGCACGGGACGAGCTGCTACTTCACGATGGAGTACCTCGCGGGCGCAGATCCGCGCCACTGGATCGCCCTCGCTGATCCCGCGCGCGAGGCGCACAGCTCGCGCGCGGGCGACGCGCCGACCGCGACAGTGCCGCCGATGCAGGAGGCCCAAACCGCGGACTTCGCGGACGCCGCGCCCGACGTGGCGGACCCGAGCACGCGCGCCGATCGCCCGGTGCCGACCGTCGACTTCGAGCGGGTGCGCGGCGTGATCGCGGGGCTCGCGGAGGCGCTCGCGTTCCTCCACGGCCGCGGGGTGATCCATCGCGACGTCAAACCGTCGAACGTCCTCGTCGTCGATGGCGTGGCGAAGCTGCTGGACTTCGGGCTCGCGCTCGAGCAGCACCGGCAGGACGGCGAGCTCGCGCCGGAGGGCCGCATCGTCGGGACCGCGGCGTATCTCGCGCCGGAGTATCTCGACCGCCTTCAGGTGTCGCCAGCGCTCGACGTGTACGCCCTCGGGGTGCTCGCGTTCGAGCTCGTGACGGGCGCGCCTCCCTTCGGCGGTGCGCTGCACGTGCTCGCGCGCAAGCATCGCGAGCTCGCGGTCCCGCGCGTCCAGAGTCGCGTGCCGCTGCTGCCGCCGGATTTCGGAGCGCTGATGGACAGGATGCTTTCGGCGAGCCCCGCGGGGCGGCCGACGGCGCTGGAGGTCGCCGAGGCGATCACGGGCTCGCAGTCGCAGCCCGCCGCGCACGGCCGGCGCCTCGGCTTCATCGGGCGGGCCGAGCCGCTGCTCCGCGTGACGGAGCGTCTGGGCGATCCCACGCCGCGCGGCCGCCTGGTCCTCGTGACGGGCGCGTCGGGGGTCGGCAAGACGGCGCTCGTCGACGAGGCGGTGGGTCGGGCGGCGATGGCGGGCACGACGGTGTGGCGGGGGCGATGCGACGAGCGCGAGCGGGTGCCGTACCGCGCGTTCGATCAGATCATCGATGACCTCGCCGGGGAGCTCTTCATCGCACCCGACATCGCGCGGCGCCTCGAGCACGCCGGCGCGCTCGCGCGCGTGTTCCCGGTGCTGTGGCTCGCCCTCGAATCGCTCCGCGTCGACGGGGATCGCGAGGGCGCGTCCTTGCTCGGCGAGCCGGCGGGCGATCTGCGAGTGGAGCGCGAGCGCGCGATGCTGGCCTTGGTCGAGCTGGTACGCCACCTCGTGCGCGGATCGCGCGCCGCCCTCGTGATCGACGATCTCCAGTGGGCTGACGACGAGAGCCTCGAGCTACTCGCGCTACTCGTCGAGAAGATCGACCGCCCCGTCACCGTCGTCGCGTCCTTCACGATGCATCGAGCCGAGGAGCTGACCGTACGGGCGCGCGCGCTGATCGATCGCCTGGCGGCTCACGGCCAGGTCGAGGTCGTAGCGCTCGCAGCGATGGCGGAGGACGAGCTGCTCGCGCTGATGTCCGAGCTCGCACCACGAGTGGCCACCGCGCGCCTCGTGGCAGCCGCGCACCTCGCGGCGGGGAGCCCGTACCTCGCCGAGCTCATCGGTCGCGAGCTCGCGACGGCGGACGTCGCGGACCCGCGCGATGCGGAGACGCGTCGACTCGCGAGGCTGCGGCCCGACGAGCGCAAGCTCGCCGAGATCGTGGCGACGGCGGGCGAGGCGGCGACGTTCGATCCGCTGCGTGCGGTCGCGGAGCTCTCGAGCGTGCGCGTGCGCTCCGCCTTGCGTGGCCTCGAGGAGGCCCGCGTCGTCCGCGCCACGCCTACCGCCGCCGGTGACTCGGCGTACGCCTTCTATCACCAGCGCCTCCGGGTCGCGACGGCCGCCGGGCTGCCCGCTGCCGAGAGCCGCGCGCTGCACGAGAAGTTCGCGCGCTGGTACGAGACGGCGG
>JAYSYE010000002.1:0-8116 GCA_043716635.1 Deltaproteobacteria bacterium
CCGCTGGCTTCAAGCTCGCGGCGAAGTCCGAGGTCAACGCCAACCCGAAGGACACGAAGGACTACGCCAGCGGCGTGTGGACGCTGCCGCCGAACTACGCGGATGGCGACAAGGACAAGGCGAAGTACCGCGCCATCGGCGAGAGCGATCGCATGACGCTGCGCTTCACGAAGGTCTGAGCAACCCGACCTGCACACGGGCGGCCGTCGATGCGCATCGCCCACTCAATGCGAATGGTCGTGGTGCAGATCGGGCGCGTGGTCGTGCGCATGCGCGAGCGTCGTGTGGTCGTGGGAATGCGTGTGCTCGCCGAGCACGGGCGGCTGGTGGGTGTGGCCGTGGTGGCCATCGTCGTGGCGATGCGCGTGCTCGTGAGCGAGCGGGGCGTGCACGTGGGCGTGCGCGTGGTGCTCGGTGACGTGGAGGTACACGCCGACGCCGAAGCACCCGGCGGCAAGCGCGGTCCAGACGCTGGCGGTCCCTTCGCCGAGCGCGAGCGCGAGCGCGGCTCCCACGAACGGCGCCAGCGCGAATACCGAACCGGTGCGCGCCGCGCCGATGCGGCGCTGCGCCAGCAGGTACAGGCGCAGGCTGACGCCATAGCCCGTCGCACCGCACGCGAGCAGGGCCGCGATCGCCCACGCCGCGGGGAGTGATTCGCCGCGCGCGATCGCGATCGTGCCGGTCAGCGTCGCGCCGAGCGTGGCCTTGGCCGCGATCACGGGGAGCGGATCGCGATCGGCGAGTGGGCGCGTGAGCGTGTTGTCGATCGCCCAGCCGAGCGTCGCCGCGGCGACCGCCACCGCGCCGAGGAGGCCGGCGTGCGAGCGCGCACCCGCATCGAGCGCGAGCACCGCACCACCACCCGCCATCAGCGTGACGGCGACCACCACGCGCCGGCCCAGCGGCTCGCGGTACAGGAGCCAGGCCAGCCCCACGGTGAAGACGGCCTCCAGGTTCAGGGCCAGCGAGCCTGCCGTCGCACCGGCGCGCGCGAGTCCCCACGCGAGGCACGTGGGCGCCACGGCCGCGCCCGCGATCGCGATCGCGAGGATGCGCGGGAGGTCGGCCCGCCGGAGTGGCGCTCCGCTCGCACGACCGCGCAACCGCATCGCGCCCGCCGCGAGCGCTGCACCCGCATAGAGCAGCGCCGCCGTGACCAGCGGCCCGACGCCATGCCCGGCGCGCGCGATGACCGGCGTGGTGAGGCCGAACGCCAGCGCCGCTGCGAGAGCGAGCGCCACGCCGGACGCGATCGGCGTCATCCCGGCAAGCGTACCGCGGAAGCGAGGGTCCGCAGAGCGTCGGGCGTGGCGCCGGAGGCATTGATGGCGCACAGCAAGGTCGCGACGAGCCCCCCCGGGTCCATCGTCTGGAAATAGGCGACATCAGCGACGATCACGAGCTTGCCCCGCGCGCGGGAGATGCTGACGTTCAGCAGATTCGGCGCGTCGCCGAGCAGCGCGCTCGGCCGCATCGGTGCGGCATCGACCAGGTCGATCACCACCACGTCGCACTCGCGGCCCTGAAAGCGGTGGATCGTGCTGCACTCCACCGCATCCCGGATGCGCCGCGCACCCAGCAGCTTGCGGATCTCCGCTGCGTGCGCTGCATACGGCGTGATGACCGCGACCGACGACGCCCCGCCGCGCACGGCCTCGTGAGCGAGCTCGGCCGTGAGCTCCGCGGACCCCAGGTTCACGCGCGAGGACCCCTTCGCCGACCGCTCGCACGTCGTCCGGCCAGCCGTGTCGACGACCACGATCGGCTGCCCGGGATACGGAGCGCGGGCGGCGATCGCGGCCGTCGCATCGGGGTCGGCGCGATGGACGAGCCGGTCCCCGTAGAACATGCGCCCCACGAGCGAGCCGATCGCCGGGTGCATGCGGTACTGGGTCTCGAGCATCGCGACGATCGGGGAGGTCGCTGGCTCGGGAACCGTCACGTCGAAGATCGTGCGCCCGATCGCGCGACGGATCCGCTCGTCGTTCGACTGCACGATCGGGGGCAGCTGCCGGGGATCGCCGACCATGATCGCGCGATCGCGGCACAGGCAAGCGGCATGAAACAGCGCCGGCAACGTCGCCATGCCGGCCTCCTCCGCGATGAGCACGGCGAAGCGCTGGTCGGTCATCAGCGGCGACAGGTAGGCCGTCGTCAGCGTGCACATCACGATACGCGCGTCACCGAGCACACGGGCCTCGAGGCCGCGGTCAGCCGCAGCGTGGGCGGCCGCCCGCGCCTTCGCGAGCACGCGAATGCGCTCGAGACGGGCGACCCGGGTCGCGAGTGCTCGCGCTTGCTCGCGCGGTGCGCGCCGCGCGAGCACGTCACCGAGGCCCGGGCCGAACAGCTGGGCGAGCGAGGAGGCGCGCAGCCGTGATGGCTCCGCGAACAGCGATTGCTGCGGCGAGAGCGCGACCGCGAGCTCGTCGAGCATCGCCTGGCCGTAGCGTACGCGCTGCTCGACGTCCTCGATCCGCGCGCGCAGCCGGGCCCGGGCGATGCCGTGCGCGTCGTGCCGGCGGGCGACGACATCCGCGAGCTCGGTACCGAACGTGTCGGCCGTGCTGCGTCCGAGCCGGATTGCCGTGCCTGCCTCGATGGCCGCGAGGAACCACGGCCGCGTCGCCAGCTTCGCGAGGACCTCGTCGATCGCGGCATTCGTCGTCGATGCGAGCAGGATGCGCTGGCCTTGCGCGAGCAGCTCCTCGATCACGTGCGTCAGCGTGACGGTCTTGCCGGTGCCGGGAGGACCCCACACGAAGGCGACGCTGCTGTCGCTGCACAGCTGGACGGCCCCGCGCTGGCTCGCATCCAGCGCGGCGTGGTCGCACGTCAGCGTGGTCGTCGTTCGGGTCGGCGGCACGCGCCCGAACAGCGCGAGCGCGAGCGCGACGCCGTGCTGCTCGGGATCCAGGCGGTCGAGCGCACCGCGCAGCCGCTCGTAGAGGAACCACGGCGCCACCACGAGCGCGGCCGGCTCGGTGATCTCGATCGCGTGCGTGGCGGCGAGCACGAGGCGCGCGTCGCCCGGCGCACTCCGCTCGATCGTGACGGCCTGGTCCCCGGTCGCCGTGCGCAGCACCGACACCGATCCGACGACCAGTCGATCGGCCCCGGCCGGTCGCTCGAACCCGTAGCGCAGCCCGCCGAGCTCGACCCCCTTCGCCAGTGGGACCTCGAACGCCTCCGCCGACGCGCGCATCGCCTCGACCTCGCCCTCGATGCCGCGCTGGAACGCGGCGACGAAGCGGGCGAGGAGCTCCAGCGACATCGGTCGGCGCCGAGCCTGCGCCGATCGGTGGACGCTGTCGACCGGGACGGTCGTCACTGCACACGGGCGGGCCCACTGCGACCGGTCGGTTGCAGCTCCGCGACCCGCGGCGGGTCGTGGCACCCGCGCCAGGCGGCCAGCGCACGTCGCTGCGCGCCCCGACGCGCCCTCCGCGGCTGGCCCGGAACGTGGAAGGTCGTGCTGCATGATGTACGGAATGCGATGGTGTCTCGCCTCCCTGTTCGCCGCGCAGCTGCTGGGCTGCACCGTCGGCGCGGAGGATGTGCTCGAGGACCCGGGCCCCACGGCCGATGACTCGGAGCCGGTGGACGCGCCCGAGACCGACGGGCTCACCCTCGGTGGCACGACCTACACGTTCAGCGGCGGCGACTTCAAGGCGGCGCTCGAGCAGCTCCGGCCCGGTGACACGCTGAAGGTCAGCCCGGGCACGTACGACCTCGGCTCGCCCGCCAGCGCCGGCATCGCGCCGAATCTGACGGCGGGCACGGCCGCGGCGCCGATCCTCGTGACTGCGGCGGACCCGAGCCACTGGCCGCACTTCCGGGGCCAGCTCGTGCTGAACCACCCGAGCTTCTACACGTTCAAGCGACTGCGCATCGAAGGCATCCTGCCGACGACGGGCAAGGTGCCGAGCTCCACGGTCACCGTCGCCGGTGGCAACCACTGGACGCTGGTCAACGTGGAGATCTGGGGCGCTTCGTCGACGGGCTCGTTCACGAACCTCGCGATCTCGAGCGAGACCACGCCGACGCGCCACTGGGACCCCAACGGCTGGCGCGTGATCTACAGCTGCATCCACGACGCCGGGCCGGGCACCGCGCCGGGCCACGACAGCGTGACCGATCACAACATCTACGTGAACAGCGAGGGGACGGGCCCCGACGGCGGCCTGATCGCACGCAACATTCTCTACGGCGCCTACAACGGCTCGCAGATCAAGGTGGGCTTCGGCGGCCAGGTCGACGCGCCCTCGGCCGACCACCTCTCGATCGAATACAACACGATGCACCACGCCACCCGGCAGGTGGTGCTGTTCGGCCACCACACGCATGCCATCACCCTCAAGGGCAATCTGATGAAGGCGTCGGAGGGTCGGGTTCCCGATCGCGCCTATCGCGATGGCATCAGTCTCCAGCAGCTCGCTGGCAGTCGTGCCGTGACGGCCCACGACAACTACGTGCACGATGCCGACAAGGCCGTCGGCATCCACGAGCTGGCGGCGGGCGTCTACGTCGCGCCGGCCCCGGACACCAATCGCCTGGAGTCGTCCGCAGCGACCGATCCGCGCTTCAACTCGAGCGGCTGCGGCGACGGCAGCCTCGGCGCTGGCGCCCGCGACTACGTGCCCGCGAACGCGACCGCCGCGCGCTACGGCCGCTACGCTCCCGGCGGCTACTGAAGCTCACCGCAGGGTGCCCTGGCTGCCCCGGGTGCACGGACGTCCCTCGGCCCCGGGTTTGGTACAGTGGCCGCCGATGGGCCGGTTCCGCGTCAGCCGAGCGAGGCCGCTCGCGACCACCCGACGGCTCCGCGCACTCGTGCTCGCGTCGCTCCTGGCTGGATGCGGTCGGGTCGGATTCGACAGCACCGTGCCGCTGCCGGATCCTGACTCGATGATCGCCCCGTGCGCGGGGCACGACGAGGACCGTGACGGCGTCGGGGATGCCTGCGACGTCTGTCCTCACGTCGCGAACCCCTCCCAGCGCGACGGGGATGCCGACGGCGTCGGCGACGACTGCGATCCGCATCCGGGGACGCCCGGAGACCGCATCTCGATCTTCGATGCGTTCGTGTCCCGGGATCCGGCCTGGGTGGTCAGCGCCGAGCTGCGCTTCGATCCCGACGCGCTGTACATCCCGCCCGGTGGCGGTCAGATCGTTCGAACCGTGGCCCTCTCGAACGTCCGCATCCAGCTCGGCGGAGAGTGGTTGTCCTACGCGCCAGGGCCCCGCCATCAGTTCTTCATCGGGGTGGTTCGAGACCCTGACCCCATGTGGTACGGCGAATCGATCGACGGCGCGACCGTCCACCGCGACACGGTGCTCTACGAGGACGCCGGTGCCTATTTTGATCGTGGGACGTCACCGCGTGCGGCCCTTCATCCCCTCGGGGCATTCACGGCCCGGCTCGACGTGGACGCGACGCTGGGGCTCGTCACGTGGCAGATCGAGAACGACACTGCCTCGACCTCCGTGACCGGGAGCTTCTCGGAAGACCTCACGCAGGGCACGCTGCTGCATATTTTCGACGACAGCATCGAGGCTCGCATCGACTACGCGGTGATCATCGAATCGCCGTGACCATCGCGCTCGTCCTCATCTCGGCGTTTCTGCACGCCGCCTGGAACGCGATGCTCAAGCGCGAGGTCGACAAGGACCGTGCGCTCATCGCGGCCGTGGGAGTGGGCGCAGTCATCGCGATCACGGTCGCCGTCGTGCGCGCCCGCGTCGGCGGCGAGGCACCATTCCCCACGATCCCCGCGTTCGCATGGGCGCTCGTCGCGGGCGGCTTCGAGCTGCTGTACTTCCTCGGCCTCGCGCGCGCGCTCGAGATCGGTCCACTCGGCCCCGTCTACACGATCTCCCGCGGGGGTGCGGTCCTCGTCGTGTACCCGCTGTCGGTCGTGCTCTTCCACGAGCACGTGACGCTGCCATCGCTCGTCGGCTCGGCGCTCGTGATCCTGGGCCTCGTCTTCTCGGGGCTCCGCAGTGCCGGCCCCACCGACGGCAAGCCCATGGTCCCCGGCGCGACGGTACTGGCCGTCGCTTGCGCGTTCGCGATCGCGGCGTATCACCTGGCATACAAGGCCGCGCTCGACGCCGGCGGCGCCTCGTCGGCCGTCTTCGCGGCCTCGCTCACGCTCGCCACCGTGATCAACCTCGTCCGCACTCGCCGCGCGGGCCGTCGCGCGATCGGCGCCCTCCTCCGTGCGAGCGGGCCGCGCGTGCTCCTCATGGGCGCGCTGTGCGGCGGCTCGTTCCTCATGCTCATCGAGGCGCTCGCCACCGGCGGCACCGGCTACGCGCTGACGCTGCGCAACACGTCCGTCCTGTTCGCGCTCGGACTCGCCTGGGCCATCGGCGAGCGCCCCCGGTTCGGACCCGCGCTCGGGGCCGCGCTCGTCGCCGCCGGCGCCATCGCGATGACGCTCTAGCCACTCAGCGCGCGACGAGGCGAGCGCGGATCGTCGCCACGGACGGATAGCCACCTCGGTAGAGCCGGCAGCAGGTGCTCCCCTGCGGTCCAGCCTCCCCGCCCACGTCGACCCCATCGATCAAGATGCTCGGCGAGCCCCAGCCGCGGATCGACGCCGGCGCATCGTCGCGGCTCACATCGATCTCGTCGATCGCCGTCGTGATCTGCTCCGCCGCCATCGCCTCGCGGAGCGCGCGCAGCGCCGGCTCCGCGTTCGGGCATCCCGGGAAGGCGAGAAACTGGATGTGCATGACGCCGGAGGATGGCGCGCGAAGTGACGTTACTGGTCTACATCCGGCGTGCCGGCGAACGGTCGTGAGCGAGCGCGAGACGGAGCAGTCAGTAGCGACCCTAACGGGATTCGAACCCGTGTTACCTGCGTGAAAGGCGGGTGTCCTAGGCCTCTGGACGATAGGGTCTTACGAGGGTGAGCCCAGACGGGTTCGAACCGTCGACCCTCGGCTTAAAAGGCCGGTGCTCTACCGACTGAGCTATGGGCCCTCGAAGAAACCGGAGACTGCCCCAACAGGTCTACCTTTGCAAGACCCGCCCGTCGGGCACGACGTCGCGCCCCGTGGAGGTCATCGCCTTGAACCGCCCACACCGGGCCCGCAGCGAACCAGAACCGGGCGGACCAGGAGCCCGAAACGAGGAAGAGCCGACTCCCGTGAGGGAGCCGGCTCTTCGGTCAAAAGAAGCGAACGCTAGAGGACGCGAACGTTCTCGGCGCGCGGACCCTTGGGGCCACGGCCTTCGTTGTACGAGACCTTCTGGCCCTCGCGAAGCTCCTCGAACCGGACGCCTTCGACGGCGGACATGTGGAAAAACATGTCGGTCCCAGAACCGTTCTCGATGAAACCAAAACCCTTATCGGTCAGACGCTTGATCGTACCTTCGGACATTCGCGCACTCCTGCAGTAGCAATGGTTCTTCCGACGGGCTGAGAAGCCCTAAACGTTCGGACGAACCTCGACTTCTGTTTGGCCCTGCTTGGGCTCCGTGTCCAGCGAAAACGGCCGCGAAGTGATCAAACCGCATCCTGGGCCGATTCTAGCGTCCGATTTCTTGCCCGGACCCGCGCTAGGGTGACCCAGTCGATGGATCTCCTGCTCGATCCCCCCCTCCCGGCTGCCGAGAACATGCGCCGCGACGACGCCCTGCTCGCCCGCGGGGAGCCCGTCCTGCGGCTGTACGGCTGGACCCCCGAGGCCATCAGCCTCGGCAACAGCCAGCGCCTCGACGAGATCGACGCGACCGCGGTGCGCGAGTACCACCTCGAGGTCGTCAAGCGCGGGACCGGCGGCGGCGGCATCCTCCACAACGCCAGCGAGGTGACGTATTCGGTCGTGGTCCCGATCGACCATCCAGACCTGCCCCGCGGGCTGCCCGCGAGCTTCGCGTACCTCGGCGGGGGCGTCCGCACCGCCCTGCGTGCCCTCGGGCTCCCCGCCGAGCTGGAGAGCGTCCCGGACCTCACCCGCGACGCCCTCTGCTACGTGCGGCAACAGGGCACGAACCTCGTGGTCCGCGGCAGGAAGATCTCCGGCGGCGCACAACGCCGCACGCGCCGAGCGGTCCTCCAGCACGGCACCGTCATCGTCGACCGGGACGAGGCCCGGCTCG
>JAYSYE010000011.1:0-2604 GCA_043716635.1 Deltaproteobacteria bacterium
GTACACCATCACGGTCTTGTCGACCCCGAGGGCGGCGCTCGCGAACGTCTCGCTCGCGACGCGGCCCACCGGCCCACCGGCGACGGCGGGCGCGCTCCCCGGGAGGGGAGCCGCCGTCACGGCAGGGGACGTGGGGGGAACCGTGACGGTCGGGCCGGCCTGCGTGCTACCCGACGAACAGGCGGCGACGAGCAGGAGTGCCGCTGCGGCGCGAGTCACTGGATCTCTGGGAGGATGGCGATGGTCTGGATGTGCGTCGTGCGGAACGAGACGACCAGCTCGAACAGCCGCTGCGCGGCCGCGGCGACGTTCGGATCGAACGCGGCGAGCGCGTCGAGCGCCTGGCTCGCCGACGCGAGCCCGAGCGGCGCTTGCACCTGGCCGTACTTCGACAGCACGTCGCGCAGCGTCGGCGCCGGGGGATAGATCTCGAGGTCCGCTGTCGCGGGCACCTTGGTCTCGGCCCGGGCCTCGGCGAGCGCGGCGTCGAGCCCGCCGAGCTCGTCGACGAGGCCGAGTTGCTTGCCCATCACGCCGGTCCACACGCGGCCCTGCGCGAGCTCTTGCACCTTCTCGATCGGCAGCTTGCGGCCCGCGCTCACGCGGCCCGTGAACACCGCGTACACCTCCTGCATCGACTGGAGGATCGTCGCGCGCTCCTCGTCACTCCACGGGCCGAGGCTCGCCATCATGGTCGCGTGCTTGCCCTTGCCCATCGGGAACGTGTTCACGCCGAGCTTCGCGAGCGCGCCCGCGGGCGCGATCTTCCCGCCGACCACGCCGATCGAGCCCGTGAGCGTGTCGGGCAGCGCGAAGATCTTCGTCGCGCCGCTCGCGATGTAGTACCCGCCACTCGCCGCGACATCGCTCATCGACACGATCACCGGCTTCTTCGCCTTCAGGTCCTCGACGGCCTTCCAGATCAGCTCGGAGGCCTGGGCGCTGCCGCCGCCCGAGTCGATGCGCAGCACGACCGCCTTCACGCTCGCATCGGCGGCGAGCACGCGCAGCGCCGCCACGAGCGTGTGCGACGCGATCTCCTGGCGCGCACCGAGCACGCCCTCGGCGCCGCCATCGACGATGTTGCCGAGCGCGTACACGAGCGCGATGTGATCCCCCGCCGGCTTCTCCACCGGCATCGCCCCGACGAAGCGGGCGAGCTTCATCATCGTCTTCATCTGGTCCGAGGACGTGCCCTCCTCGAGCTCGAGCTTCGTCCAGGGTCCCTTCACGGTCTCGTCGCGGAAGTCCTCGAATCCGATCACCTCGTCGACCAGGCCGGCCGCCTTGGCCGCGGGCGACGGGAACAGGGCCTTGTCGATCAGCGCCTTCACCGCATCGGGCGCGAGCTTGCGCTCCGACGCGACCACCTCGACCATCGTCGCGTAGTGCTGGTCGAGGATCCCGTTCAGGGTCTCGATCATGTACGGCGACGGGGCGTCGCGCGTGAGCGGCTCGGCGGCGCCCTTGTAGTTGCCGACGTGCACGAAGTCCGCGACGACCCCGAGCTTGTCCATCAGCGGCTTCAGGTGGATCGGCATCGCCGCCGGGCCCGTCAGCATCACGTCCCCGAGCGGGGCGATCGCGATCCGGTCGCACGCGGTGAGGAACAGGTACGTCGCGTTCGAGGCGCTCTCGGCGTGACACACGACCCGCTTGCCGGCGGCCCGGAGCTCGTGCATCACATCGCGAACCTCGATCACGTCGGGCAGGCTGACCGTGAGCGCATCCACGCGCAGCAGGACCCCGCTCAGCTGGGCGTCCTGCGCGAGCTGGCGCAGCCGGTGGGTGACGGTGCGCAGCTCGGTGCCGCCGCCGCCGCCGCCGAACGGCGACATCGAGAATGCCTCGCGCTCGACGAGCCCACCGCCGATGTTGATCACCGCCCAGTGGGGCTTGGTCTCGTCGTAGTCCGCCGAGTGCTGCGGCGCCTCGTACGGCCCGGGCGTCTTGATCGCGGTGGCGACCTTGTCGAGGATGCCCTTCACGTCCATGCCGCCCAGCGCACTGTCGTCGTCCGGGTCCGCGGGCGGGCTGCCGCCATGGCCCTCGTTCCATGGATCCGTCGCGCCCGTGCGCCCCGGTGCGCGATGCGAGGCCGCATCGAGTTGCGATGGATGGTCCTGGCATCCGCCGGCGCCCGCGAGGGTCGCCACGGTCAATGCCATCGAGCCGAACGAGCCGAACGAGCGGAGCCTCATGGCCCCGTTCTTACCTTATTCGGTCGGCTTCTGCGGCTGGCCGTTGTCGTCGACCCGAGGGGTCGGCGTCGGGGTCGGCTTGGGCGCTGGCTCGACGGGGTGGTCGGGCGTCTGGGGCGGGGTCGGGTCACCGCTAGCGGGGCTCGCGCCGCCGCCGAGCCGGTCGAGCTGACGCTGCGCCTTGGCGGCGCCGGGGTAGGCGTCGAGGTACCGCTTGAACGCGGCGATCGCGTCGTCCTTGCGGCCCTGCTGCTGATAGGACTCGGCGACACCGTAGAGCGCGGGCTCGTAGCGCGGCGACATGCCCAGGGCGGCGCGAAACGCCGACTGCGCGCTCGCGTACTGCTTCGCGTCGACGTGGCAGTAGCCCTTGCCGGTGAGCGCCTCGACGCCGCTCGGCTTG
>JAYSYE010000101.1:0-6891 GCA_043716635.1 Deltaproteobacteria bacterium
GCCGTCCGCGCGAGCGCATGCTCACGCGGATCTGTCCGACGCCTCGCGCCGGTCCGCGCGCCGGTCCTCGCGCCGGTCCGCGCGCCGGTCCGCGCGCCGGTCCGCCGGCCGCCACCCGGCTGCCCCGCGTCCGCACGCACCCGACAGGGGCGGCGCCCACGTCGCCCACTAACCCTTCGCCGGCTCCGCGGGCCGCACCGGGCGGCCCCACTTCCACCGCACCAGCCGCTGCGACGAGAAGATGCTGCGCTGACCCGTCATCAGGTAGGCCAGCACGCACACGATCGCGACGTGCGGAAAGGCCTGCCCGCCGAGAAGCTCCACGGCCATGATCGCCAGCGCCAGTGGCGCATTCGACGCGGCCGCGAACACGGCGGCGAGGCCGACGCCGGCGCCGAGATCGACCGGAATCCCGAGCCCACGTGCGAGCACGCTGCCGAGCGCCGCCCCTACGAAGAAGAGCGGGGTCACCTCGCCGCCGAGAAAGCCCGCGCCGAGCGTGATCGCCGTGAAGAGCAGCTTCAGCGCGAATGTATAAACCGGCAGGTGCGGGTCCGAGAATGCGCGCACGATCGTCGGCACTCCGAGTCCGAGATAGTCGCTCGTACCCACGAGCAGCCAGAGCCCGACCACCGCGAGGCCACCTGCAAACATGCGGTACGGCAAGCGCTTCAGCAGACGCTGGCTGTAATGCTTCAGCGCGTGGGTCAGCTCGATGAACGCGGTGGTCGCGAGGGCGATCGCCGCCGCGAACACGACCCACTTCACCAGCAGCACGATCGAGAGGTCCATGTGCGCGAGCGTCGGATAGCGCGTGTGCACGATGCCCCATGCCCGCGTCGTCATGTCCCCGACGACGGCGGCCACCAGCGCGGGGACCAGCGCGTCGTACTCGAGCGTCCCGAGCACGACGACCTCCAGACCGAACACGGCACCGGCGATCGGGGTCCCGAACACGGACCCGAAGCCCGCGGCGATCCCGGCCGCGAGGAGCTGGCGGCGGATCGGCGCCGAGACGCGCAGGCGATGCGAGATCCAGTCGGTCAGGCTCGCGCCCACCTGGACCGCCGTGCCCTCGCGGCCTGCGCTGCCGCCGAACAGGTGGGTCGCGACCGTGCCGAACAGCACCATCGGAGCCATGCGTAGCGGCAGCTCCGGGCCGTTGTCGTGAATCGTATCGAGCACCAGGTTGGTGCCGCCGAGGATCGCGACCCCGAAGCGCTCGTAGAGTGCGCCCACGACGAGCCCGGCCAGTGGCAGCGCGAAGACGAGCGCATCGTGCGCTTCACGGGTCGCCGTCGCGAGATCCAGCAGCGCGAGCAACCCGGCGGATGCGGTGCCACACACGAGCCCCACGAGCACACCGCAGCCGAGCCACTGGCCCAGCACGCTCAGCTGCTCGCGCCGCGTCACGTTCGTGCCGCCGATGGCAGGATCTGGTCGGCCCCCGTGAGTGTCAAGGACGGGCGGCGCCGCCGCGCTGGCACGAGCCGCGGATTCGATGTACTGCGCAGGGGTGACCGAGGGCGCTGCAACCGCCGCAACCGCTGAACCCGCGGTCCGGACGGTCCAGGTCGCGTCCCCGTCGGTGATGAAGGAGACCGGTCGCGTGCTCCTGGCCTGCTTCCACATCGTGCTGTGGTCGTCGGCGCTGATGTACGCCACGGCGGGATCCGCCGACGACGCGGGCCGGCCGAAGACGATCGTGACCTACGATCAGGTATCCGCCCAGAGTCTACCGGCGGCCGACCAGCGCATGTATCGCGCGTGCCTCGAAGGGCTCACCGAGGCCGAGACCATCCGCGCGCGGACCCAGGACTGGCCGACCGTCGAGGCGCTCGCGGCGCGCGGGATCCCGCCGTTCGCACCCGACCCGATCGATCAGGCGGGCTACTCGTGGAAGCAGCTCCGCTCGGGCGTCGTGATCAACTACGTCGGAACCCCGACTGCCGCGTCGCGGGATGGGCAGGCGCGCCCGACGCTCGTGATCATCGCAGTCGAGCCGGACCGGGGCACGCCCGTCGATCCGCAGGCGCCGACCGACGAGACGCACTACAAGCTGCGCGACGGCACGATGCTGCACGTCTCGATCTGGACCGGCTCGCGGCCCGTGACAGCGGCGCTGTCGACCCCGGCGTTCGAGGACGGCTGGCGCCAGATCACACGCGTCACGCACTGAGCCGTGAAATCCGAAGTAGAAAGACGGCGCCCCGCGTGATCCCCGCTGCCGACGATCCATCCGCGCCGCCCTCCGGCGCCGCTTCGGCCCGCGGGCAGGCCGCGGCCCTCGAGCTCGAGCACGTGTCGATCCACCGCGACGGGCGGCTCGTCGTCGATGATGTCAGCCTCGCGATCGGCGCGGGCACCATCCACGTGATCGTGGGCCCGAACGGGGCCGGCAAGAGCACGCTGCTGTCCGCGGTGCTCGGCCAGACCGCGTTCACCGGCTCCATCAAGATGCACTTCCGCGGCAGCGGCCGCATCGGCTACGTCCCGCAGGCGTTCGCCGCCGACCGCACGCTGCCGATCACGGTCGCGGAGTTCCTCGCGCTCGCCCGCCAGTCGTGGCCGGTCGCGCTCGGCGTCGGCAAGGCGGCGCGCGCGCGCATCGCGACGATCCTCGAGCGAGTGGGCATGGGCGGGATGGGCCACCGTCGGCTCGGCGAGCTGTCCGGGGGCGAGCTGCGCCGGATCCTGCTCGCGAATGCGATCGAGCCCGCACCGGAGCTGCTGCTCTGCGACGAGCCGGCAACGGGACTCGATCCGGCGGCCGTCGAGCAGTTCGATCGGCTCCTGTGCGAGCTGCGCGATCAGGACGGGACGACCGTGCTGATGGTGTCGCACGATCGGGCCGAGGTGAAGCGCGTCGCGAATCATGTCACCACGCTCCACGTGAAGCTCGTGAGCACCGAGGCGGCCACCGCCGAGACCGTGGCCGCGATCGATGCGCTCGCCGTGGGCGCCGAGGAAGCTGCGTCGTGAGCTGGCTCTACATGTGGTGGGTGGATCTCGCGACCCTGCTCGGGCTCCCCGAGGCGTTCCGCTATCCGTTCGTGGCGCGCGGCGTGGTCGCGATTCTCCTGCTCGCGCCGCTGCTCGGCGGGCTCAGCCATCTCGTGGTCGCGCGCCGCCTCGCCTTCTTCAGCACCACGCTCGGTCAGGCGGCATTGACCGGGCTCGTGATCGGCGTCGCGGTCGGCCGCCCGCTCGACGAGACGTACACCGCCATCCTCGCGTTCTGCCTGCTCGTCGGCGTGATCATGGTCTACGTCCGCCGGCAGACCACGCTGCCGCCCGACACCGTGATCGGCGTGTTCATGGCGTTCACGCTCGGACTCGGGATCTGCCTGCTCGTCGCGGCCACGCGGCGCTTCAACATTCACCAGATCGAAGCCGTGATGTTCGGCAGCGTGCTCACGATCACCGACCGCGACCTGCTGCTGATCATCGTGCTCGGCGGGCTGCTGGGGGTGGTGGTCGCGTTCGCGTACAACCACCTGCTCGCGGACAGCCTGAGCCCCGCGATCGCGCGCGCGCGCGGCGCCCCCACCACGCTGATCGACTACGGATTCGTCGTCGTGATCACGATCGCGATCACCGTGAGCCTCAAGGTCATCGGCGCGCTGCTCGTCGAGGCCATGGTCGTGGTGCCGGCGGCGGCGGCGCGCAACCTCGCGCGCAGCGTGCGCGGCTACCTCGTGTGGAGCATCGTGATCGCGGCGATCGCTGGGCTCACCGGCCTGTTCGTCTCGACGATCTGGCGCGTCCCGACCGGCGGGGCGATCGTGCTCGCGCTCTCGGTGTGCTTCTTCCTGACGCTGCCGCTCGGCCACCTGCGACGCCGGCGTGCGTAGCCCGTCGCCGGATCTCCACGCGCCGCTCGCCGCGGGGGCACTCCTGCTCGCAGGGGCAATCGCGATGGCGGCCGCGCCCGTGCACCACACCGCGGTGGCCGCCCGCCAGTACCCGAGCTACACGCCCGCGAATGGAGCGACCGTGGTGGCGCAGGTGGCGAAGCGCGATCCGCGCGAGGTCGCGATGCGGCACGAGCTCCACTCTCAGCCCGCGCGGGTCGACCTCGCCGTGCAGCTCGCCCGCACGGACATCCAGCGCTCGCGCACGCTGTCGGATCCCCGCCGACGTGCTGCTCATGCGCGCGACGATCCGGCAGTCTCGTCCTCGAGCTGGGTCTGGTGCACGGCTTCGCGCTCGCCGCGGTGCTGGCGCAGAAGATCCCGACCGGGCCGAGCCCCGGTGCGGTCGCTGCCTTCGGCGTGGGCACCGTGCTCGGCGAGCTGCTGGTGCTCGGCGCACTCGGCGCACTCGGCGCACTCGGGGCACTCGGCGCGCTGGTCACGCGTGGAACCCGACTCGCACGCCGGGCGCGTGGACCCGCTACCGCACGCCGAACGTGAGCTGCGCTGCGCCCGACTGGTAGTTGACCTGCGGTCCGAGCAGCGACGCGAATCCGACCTCGAGCCCGACGTCGAGGTGCCTGGAGGCCGCGACGGTGACGCCGACCGCAATGGGAACGTGATAGCCGTCCCGCCACACCGCGAGATCCGAATGGTATCCGGTGTGCAACGCGACGAGCGTGCGACGCGACGGCTGCACCGCGAGCCAGATCGGCACGACGAGCGCGGCGCGGTTCCCGCGGTCGCGATTCGCGAGCCCGAGCTCGACATACGGGTCGGACATCACCGCGAAGCGGCCACGCTGATACCGGACCACCGCGCCGACGGTGACCGCGGGCTTGCCGGGGTGGACGTCGCGCACGAGCACGCGGCCGTGCGCGGCGACCGCGACGTGCCCGCGCCCGGTGATCACGGCATACCGCCCGTCGAAGCCCCCGCCCGTGTACGGATGCAGACAAGCCTCGCCGAGGACGCAGACCCCCGCGCCGGCCGCGATCCGGTCTACGCTCGCGTTGCCATGGATGACACCGACGGTCAGGCGCGAGGTCACGCCGAACCACGCCGAAGGCGCGAGTGCGAGCGGGTTGTCAGGGACCAGACGATCGATCCCGAGCTCGACGGTGAGGCTGGCGGCGAGTGCGTGCTCGGGGAGCACCAGCGCCCTCGTCACGAGGTCGGTCGCATCGGCGTGCGCCGCGCCGGCGAGCGCGGCCAGCGTGCCCAGCACCCGCGTGGCGATGCGGCCGCAGCGCTGGCGGCGGCCCTGCTGCTCCTGCCGGGGTGCTTCACTTCGATCGACGATCACGATAGTGCGTTCTACAACGGTGACGGCCGCGCCGTGCACTGCGCGGTCAACCTCGATGACTCCACGCACAACGATCTCGCCAGCGTCGACTCGGCGCTCGATCGCGCCCGCGACCGCGGCGAGGTCGTGGAGCTGTACGCCCACAAGCCCGGCGACACCGTCTCGATGGCGAAGCTCGAGCACGTCCTCGCGGGGGCCCAGGCGCGCGGGCTGCCGTTCGTCACGTACGCGGACTTTGCCACCGGCGCGGCACATGGCCCCGGCATCGCACTCTCGCTCGACGACTCTGGCGTCGACAGCTGGCTCGCCGCACGAGCGCTGTTTCTCGAGTACGGCGCGCGCATCACTTTCTTCGTCACCCGCTACGCGCGCATGAATGCCACGCGCCGCGCAGGGCTGCGCCTGCTCGCCAACGATGGCAACGACATCGAGGCCCACAGCGTCGCGCACCTCCGCGCGCCCGACATCGTCGACGCGCGCGGCCTCGCCGCGTACCTCGCCGACGAGGCCCTGCCCTCGATCGACCTCCTCCGCGCCGATGGCTACCCCGTGGTCGCGTTTGCGTACCCGTTCGGCGCGCGAACCTCCGAGCTCGACGACGCGCTGCTCCAGTACGTGAGCGTCCTGCGCTCGGTCACCTTCACCGTGTCCGGCACCGTTGATCCGTGCCCGCGATGAGCCGGATCGCGCGTGCGCTCGCGGTCGCACTCGCCCTCGCGCCCACCGCCGGCTGCACCGTGCTCGCCGCCAGCACCGCCGCCTCGATCGTGGCCACCCACAACACCTTCACCGACGACCGCAGCGACTGGCATTACACCGTCCCGATGCTCGTCGGCGCCGGCATCGGGCTGTGCGTGGACATCGCGTACTTCCTGATCGCATCGCGGACCGACGGCAACGCACCGCTGGATTGACGGATCCGGGCCTCGTCCCGCCTGATCGGGCAGGTGCTGCACCACATCGTCGCGCTCGACGACAATCTCGCAAATCCACGTATCGTGAAGGCGCGACGGTGCTCCAATCACCATGTCAAACCTTCACGATATCGTCGATACCGCCGTTGCCGCTGGAACCTTCAAGACGCTGGTGGCAGCCGTCACCGCCGCCGGCCTCGGCGACACCCTCAAGGGCGCCGGCCCCTTCACCGTGTTCGCGCCGAACGATGCCGCGTTCGCGAAGCTCCCGCCGGGCACCGTCGAGTCGCTCGTCAAGCCCGAGAACAAGGCCAAGCTCGCGGCAATCCTCACGTTCCACGTGCTCTCCGGCAAGGTGATGGCCGCCGACGTGACCGGCAAGAAGCTGTCGCCGAAGTCGGTTCAGGGTGAGGCCCTCACCGTCGACGGCACGTCGGGCGTCACGGTCAACGGCGCGAAGGTCGTCGCCGCCGACATCGCGTGCACGAACGGCGTGATTCACGTGATCGACACCGTGATCATGCCCAAGGGCTAAGCTCGGTTCTCGCCCCGAGCGGTGCCCGGCCTCCCGCCGGCACCACCGGATCAGCGCGGCGCGGCGCGGCCGCGGAAGTCGGAGCCGAGGTGGCTCGCGATCTCCGTGACGAGCGTCATGCGGTCGCGCGCTTCGATCGCCGGCATGCGGATGACCTTCGGACCCGCGCCGAGCTCGGCCTCGATCGCGCGGGTCGCCTCCAGCGCCCGCGTGGCCTCCTGG
>JAYSYE010000102.1:0-6890 GCA_043716635.1 Deltaproteobacteria bacterium
ACGATCCGCGCGAGCGTGGTCTTGCCGCAGCCGCGGGGGCCGCAGAACAGGAACGCGTGGTGGACGCGCCCCGCCGCGAACGCGTTGCCGAGCGTGCGCGTGACGTGCTCCTGCCCGACAACCTCGCCGAATGTCGTCGGGCGGTACTTACGTGCGAGGACGAGGTACGACATCGCGCGCTGGGGACTATACCCGCCGGGTCCCGGCCTACAACGTGATCGTCTCGCAGATCTTCTTCGCGTCCACGACCACGTCGTCGCGCAGATCGCCGAGCTTGTCGGACGCTGCGTCGTGATAGAGCGAGCCGTAGCAGACGAGCTTCTTGCCGCCGTAGGCCACGACGATCCGGAACGCGGGCCCGTGCGCGTCCGTGCCCTGCAGGTACCAGGACGCGCCGGCCTGCCGGTCCTGGAGCACCGTGAGGACGTTTTGATCGGTGAGCCACTTCTTGTACGCCTCGCGCTCGGTCGGGGCGCGAGGATCCTCGTAGCCGTAGTGAAACAGGAACGTCGCCGCCGGGGTCGCGCCGGTCGCCTTCACGAACAGCGAGAACGTCGCCGGCGCGTCCTTGTCCCGGTCCCAGTTCGGCGCGAGCGTCAGCTTGATGGCCTGGAGCTCGGGAGACATCACGGCGACGGGGCTCGCCGGAGGTCCCGTCGGCGTCGGCACGGGCTTCGACGCCATTGCCACAGCCACTGCCACTGGTGAGACTGGCACGGGCACGGGCGTCGCGGGCTGCGGCCGCTCGGGCGGCGGCTCCGGCGACACGGCCGCGACCACCGCCTTGGCCGCGTCGGGTGCCACGACCATGGCACCGCCCGCGCCGGGCGTCTCGGCCTGCTGCTGCGCGCCGGCCGTGCTGTTCGCGTTGGTGCGTGGACCGGCCGCTGAACCGGGCTCGTCGGCCAGCTCCGTCGCGAGGTCCGCGGAGAACCCGCTCTTCGCGTTGCGCGTCTTCACCGGTGCCGGTACCGGCCCCGGATCCACCGTGCTCTTGCTGCAACCGGCTGCGATCACGAGCAACGCGCAGGCGACGCTTCGAACCATCGCTCAGTCCTAACCCGAAAAAGCTGCGAGCGACGATTTCGGATGAAATCGTCGCTCGCGAAAAGGTGGCCCCGAGCACCCGCTATGTCCGCTACCGTTGCTTCCTTCCGGACCTGGCGGGGTTCACAGCCGTCGCGTCACCCGGGACCATAAACAGTTGGGTGTGTGTCACGCAGGTAGAAACGATGGCGGAGGAGAAGGGATTCGAACCCTTGGTACCTTTCAGTACACACGATTTCCAATCGTGCACCTTCGGCCACTCGGTCACTCCTCCAGGTCTCGGGCTGCGGCCGGCGCGCTCTGGGCCAGCTTGGGCGTACGTCCGATGCTCGCTCGTCACGGGGAAAGCCCCGCTCCTCGCTGCGCTTCGGGCGTGCGCCCAATCTGGCGCCAGATCGCTTGGCCTCGCTCCGAGACCTCAAACTGGTTCAATCGAATTCTTCGAGCAATTTTAACGACTTCAAAGCCCGGATCCCTTCGGGTCCGAGAGCCGGATCCCTTTGGATGAACCCCCAAGCGAGCACCGCCCTCGTGAGGCGTTCCAAAACGCGGAGAAGGAGGGATTTGAACCCCCGGTACTTTCGTACATCTGATTTCGAATCAGACACCATCGGCCACTCGGACACTTCTCCAGAAGCTTAACGGTACGACGGACCTCGGCGGAGCGTCGCGAAGAATTCGCTGAGGAGGGCTGCGCACTCGGAGGCGCGCACGCCTGCGACGACCTCGACCCGATGATTGAGCCGCGGATCCGTCGGAATCGTGAAGAGCGTGTGGACCGCGCCCGCCTTCGGGTTCGCGCATCCGTACACCAGCCGCGCCACCCGCGCGTTGACGAGGGCACCCGCACACATCGGACAGGGCTCCTGCGTGACGACCAGCGTCGCCTCCACTCGCCAGTGCCCGATCCCGCGCGCCGCTTCGCGCAGCGCGACGATCTCGGCATGTGCGGTCGGATCACCATCCGTCTCCCGACGATTCCGGCCGCGGCCGAGAATCCCGGCGGGACCCACGATCGCACACCCGACGGGAACGTCGCCAGCCAGGCCCGCGAGCCGGGCCTCCTCGAGTGCGAGGCCCATCATGTCGTCGTCCGTCATTCCTGCTGCCATGTCGTCTACGCCATCCAGTCCGACGTGTTCGCGGATCCGAGAGGGGTCGAACCTCTAACCCCCGGCTCCGTAGGCCGGTGCTCTATCCATTGAGCTACGGATCCCGATCAGTGCCTTCTGCCTGCTGCCTACCGAATATCAACTACTTCCAGCGGAGAGAGAGGGATTCGAACCCTCGGTACAGGAAAAAACCCATACGCCGGTTTAGCAAACCGGTGCCTTCAGCCACTCGGCCATCTCTCCCGGTTGGCCTTGCCAAACAACCAAAACCACCAAAACCATCAAAACCACCAAAAACCTAATGGGGTCGGGACGCCGCGCGCTGCGAAACCAGCGCGAAAGCACGACGTCCCGCCCATGACCACCTGCGTGACACTATTCGATTATCAAGAGTGCGGAGGAGGAGGGATTCGAACCCCCGGAGCTCGCGCTCGGCGGTTTTCAAGACCGCTGCCTTCAACCACTCGGCCACTCCTCCAGGCTGTCCGGGAGGCGCGAGCGGCACTATACGGATCTCGAAATCGTTGTAAAGCCCGAGGCGGGGGATCCTCGCCCGGATTCGTTCTGCGCCCGGCGACCCGACTCCGCTCCCGACGCGAGCGCCCTCCTACCGCTTCGTGATCCGCTCCATGCCGCCCATGTAGGTCCGGAGGACGTCGGGGACCACCACCGATCCGTCCGCCTGTTGATACTGCTCGAGGATCGCGACCACGGTGCGGCCGACCGCCACCCCGGAGCCGTTCAGCGTGTGGAGCGCGCGCGGCTTGTCGCCCGCGGCCGGCCGGTAGCGGATCTTCGCCCGCCGCGCCTGGAACGCTTCGAAGTTCGAGCACGACGAGATCTCGCGGTACGCGTCCTGGCCCGGCAGCCACACCTCGAGGTCGTACGTCTTCGCGGCACCGAAGCTGATGTCGCCGGTGCACAGGGTCATCACACGATAGTGAAGGCCGAGCTGCTGCAGCACCCGCTCCGCGTCACCACGCAGGGCCTCGAGCTCGTCGTAGCTCGTCTCGGGCGTCGTGAGCTTCACGATCTCGACCTTGTCGAACTGGTGCTGGCGGATGAGGCCGCGCGTGTCCTTGCCCGCGGATCCCGCCTCGGCGCGAAAGCACGCCGAGTACGCGCAATGCTTGCGTGGCAGCGAGTCGCCATCGAGGATCTGGTCCGCGAACAGGTTCGTCACCTGGACCTCGGCGGTCGGCGAGAGGAACAGATCGTTGTCCGCGACGTGGTCGGGTCCCGTCGGGAGCGCGAGGCGGAACGCGTCCGCCTCGAACTTCGGGAGCTGCCCGGTGCCGCGCATCGCCGCCCGCCGCACGATCGCGGGCGGCCAGACCTCCTCGTAGCCGTGGGCGGTATGCAGGTCGAGCATGAAGTTGATGAGGGCCCTCGTCAGCCGCGATGCCGCGCCGCGCAGGACGGTGAAGCGCGAGCCCGAGATGCGGACGCCGGCCTCGAAGTCCAGGATCCCGAGGGCCTCGCCCAGCTCGAAGTGCTGCTTCGGCGGGAACGCGAGCACGGGCTTCGCGCCCCACGTATGCAGGACGACGTTGTCCGCCTCCGAGGTGCCGTCGGGGACGCTCGCGTGCGGCGCGTTCGGGATGTTCATCAGGCGCTCGGTGCTCTCGGCCTCCAGCGCCGTCAGCTGCGTCTCGCCCTCCTTGATCTTCGTCGAGAGCGTCTTCAGCTCGTCGCGTGCCGCGGCGAACTCGGGAGCCTTCTTGTCCAGCTTCGACATCCGCTCGTTCGCGGCATTACGGCCGGCCCGGCTCCCATCGAGGTCCGCCTGGAGCTTCTTGCGACGGTCGTCGAGCTGTCGCCACTCCGCGATCGCCTCGGCCACGCCGGCACCGCGGCGGAGAACGTCGTCGACGCGGGTGGGATCCAGCATGGCCGGACTCTACGGGCGGTCCGCGAGTTGGTGAAGGGGTGCCAGTACAGAGTATGCTCCGGGCTCGATGATCGAGGCGACCTGCACGGCGTGCGGGACCAACAACCGCATCGCCGAGGCTGATGTCCCGGCCGGCGCGCGATACGTGTCCTGCTCGAATTGCCGCGCACGCGTGGCACTACCCGCGGCCTCGGCCGCCGATGCGGGGCTCGAGCTCGCAGACCTGCCGGCACCGCGTCGCGCGAGCGCGCTCGCCGGCACCGCGTCGACGCCGCGACCGCCGCCGGCGTCCGCACTACGGCCCGCGGAGCCCACTGACTTCGATGACGAGTTTCTCGGTCCCAGTGGCGGCGCCGCCACCGGACCGGCGGATCTCCCCGCGCCGAAGTCCAGCGTCCGCCCGCCGGCTGCACCCGCCAGCGGACCTGCGCCGATCGATCTGGAGCCGGAGCTACCGGCGCCGAAGCGCCCCAAGCCGCCGACGGATGCGGGGACTGCACTCGCCGACCGCGGCGCGCCCGCGGGCGGCAGCGCTGCCGCAGGGCAGCGCGGGTCCATCGCCGACCGCGGAGGGCCCGCGGGCGGCGACCTGCCGGCGCCCAAGCCACGACTGCCGTCGATGCCGGGCACCGGCGCAATCCCCCCGGCCGTACCGCCTCGCCACCCCGAGGCGAAGGTCTCGATGATGCCCCCGGGCGAAATCTCCGATCTGCCGGCGCCGAAGGCCCGCCCCCCGCTCGACCTGCCGGCGCCCAAGGCTCCCGTGGCCAGAGCGGGTGCGCCCTCTGCATTCGCCGACCTCCCCATGCCCAAGGCACCGCCCGCGATTCCGCCGACGGGAGCAGCGAGCGGCGGGGCGGTGGCCTCCGTCGCTTCCGCGATGGAGCTCGGCGACCTGCCGACGCCCAGGGCCGGAGAGATGCTCGCCGAGAGCGGTCTGACCCCGAAGCTGGAGGGCCTCAAGGGGCTGCAGGACCTGCCCGCCCCGAAGGGATTCTTCGACGACCTGCCGCAGCCCGCGCCGGGCGGCGGTGCGGCCCGCAAGCACGAGCTCCCTGCACCGAAGGGATTCTTCGACGACCTGCCGCAGCCGGCGAAGCCCGCGCCTCCCGCGAAGCCCACCCCCGGCGCCCGGAGTGGCGCGGCTACCGGTACGCCCGGATCCTCAGACCTGCCCGCGCCGAAGGGATTCTTCGAGGACCTGCCCGGCAAGGCGTCGCCAAACCAGCCCGCGCTCCCCGCTCCCCGGGGATTCTTCGACGACCCGAGCCGCGGCCCGGGCGGCGGCTCGAGCACGCCACCGGCGCAGGGGTTATTCGACGATCTCCCGCAGCCGAGCAAGGGTCGACCGGATGCGATCAGAGATGCGGCCAGGGACGCGACCAAGGCCGCGCCCACCGGACCCGCACCGATCGATCTGGATGGGGAGCTCGGCAGCTCTCTCGCGAGCGATCTCGCCGCCCACGATGCGAGTGCACCGCTCGACCTCGCACTCGAGGGTGCGAGCGGTCCTGCGCTCGACCTCCAGCTGCGGACGCCGGAGCCCGAGGTCCCCGTCAAAGGCCAGTTCGACGACCTCGACCTCAGCACGCCGACCGCACAGTCGGGTCGTTCGGAGACCACGCGGCAGCGCGCGCTCGAGCGCATGCCGGAGCCGGTCGCGCAGCGCGAGCCGCTGCCCCCGGTCTCGTTCGGAAGGCCAGCGCCCGGGTCGCTCGAGCTCGAGGAGCCACGCCTCGGCGCCACCCCGGCACTCGCGCCGAAGCAGGCGAGGGTCGCGCCGGCGAACGAAGCGATCGCGAAGCAGCGCCGCGCCCGGCGGATGAAGCTCGCCGCGATCGCGGCAGCCGGCGTACTCGCGCTCGGCGCGGGCGGATTCGTGATGTATCGCCGCCACGCGGCCACGGTCGCGCGCGCGACCGAGATCGATGCGAACATCGCTGACGCGCGCCGGGCCCTCGACGGCTCCGATCCAAAGCACTGGCAGCGCGCCGCCGCCGCCGCCGGCCGCGCGGTCGAGCTCGACAAGACGAACCCCGCGGCGCTCGGCCTGCGCGCCGAGGCGCAGTACGCATCGGCCTTTGCCGATGGCACCGATGCCACGCGCCGCATGGCGAGTGCATCGACCACGCTCACGGCGGCAGCGCAGGCGTCGATCACCGGGCCCGAGATCCTGCGAGCGCAGGCGCTGCAAGCACTCGCCGACAATCACAGCGATGTCGCCGTGACCAAGCTCGCGGCGCTCGTGAAGGCTGCGCCGAACGACGGAAGGCTCCAGCTGTACCTCGGGTGGGCGGAGGCTGCCGCCGGGGACAGCGCGGCCGCGAGCGCCGCGTTCGGCAAGGCTGCGACGACGAAGGGGCTCGAGACCCCCGGGCTGTACGGCCGCGGGCGGGCTCTGCTCGCCGCCGGCAACCTCGACGGAGCACGCATGGACTTCAACGCGGTCCTCGCGATCGCGAAGGATCACGTCGGTGCGCAGGTCGGGCTGGCGGCGGCCCTGCCGGCGTCGCAGGCTGCGCAGCAGGAGAGCGATCTGCTCGCGATCCTGCAGCGGAAGGACCTCGACGCCGCGGACCCACGTGCGGTCACCGAGGCCTGGGTGCTGGCAGGCGACGCCGCCACGCGCAGCGGGCGGCTGTCCGATGCGCGCGAGCGGTACCGCGGTGCGCTGAAGGTCTCGGCGAGCATCGGCGCGGCCTGGACGGGGCTCGCAGGGGTCGATCTGCGGGACGGCAAGCTCGAAGCGGCGGCCGAGGAGATCGGCAAGGCGGTCGCACTCGACAAGGACGATCTGAAGGCGCAGCTGGTCGCCGCGGAGATCGAGATCGCGCAGAAGG
>JAYSYE010000103.1:0-2212 GCA_043716635.1 Deltaproteobacteria bacterium
CTCGCCACGGCCGACGCCGTGATCGGACCGGCCGACGACGGCGGGTTCTATCTGCTCGGGCTCCGGCGCTGCCCGGCGGGCGTGCTGGCGGGGATCCCCTGGAGCGTGCCGGAGACGTGCGCGCGCACCGTCGCGCGGTTGCGGGACCACGGCCTCACCGTGGTCGAGCTCGCGCCCTGGTTCGATGTCGACCGTGGCGACGACCTCGCGCGCCTGCACGGCCTGCTCGACACCGGCGCGATCGCGGCCCCGGCCACGCGACGCGTGCTCGGCGTACCGCCGGTCTCGATCGTCATGCCCGTCCTCGACGAGGCGCGGCGCGTCTGCGGTGCGATCGACGACGTGCTCGCCATCGCCGGCCGGAAGGAGGTCATCGTGGTCGATGGCGGCAGTCGCGACGACACGCTCGCGCTCGCGCGCACTCGACCCGTCCGCGTCCTGGAGTCCGCGCGCGGTCGCGCTCGCCAGATGAACGCGGGCGCCGAGGTCGCCGCCGGGGCCGTGCTCCTGTTCCTGCACGCGGACACGACGCTGCCGGCCGACGCCCTCGCCCGCGCGCAGACCGCGCTCGCGGATCCCGCCGTGGTCGCCGGTGCGTTCCGGACCTGGACCGTCGCCGACCCGCCCGACGTGCCGTGGTTCGCCCCGCTCCTGCACGTCGCCGATCTGCGGTCGCGCTACACGTCGTTGCCGTACGGAGATCAGGCCCTGTTCGTGCGTGCCGACGCGTTCCGCGCCGTCGGCGGCTTCGCGGACCAGCCGCTCATGGAGGACCTCGAGCTCGCGCGCCGCCTGCGGCGCCGGGGACGCATCGTCACGGTGCCCGCGCGCGTCCGCGTGTCCGCGCGACGCCTGGTCGCGAGGCCCGTGTTTTATACGGTTGTGATGAACACGTTCCCGGCGCTGTATCGACTCGGGGTCTCGCCGGAGCGGCTCGCGCGCCTCTACCGGAGCGTCCGATGAGCGCGCTGCGCCGGAGCCCGCGATGATGCCGGTGCGGCTCGTGCTCGGCGCGGTGACCCTCGCGAGCCTGACCCTCGGCGAACGGCTGCGGCCGCTCCGCCGGCCGGTGGGTTCGGCGTGGCGCCGGCTCGCCGTGAACCTCGCCGTCGCCGCGCTCGCGTTCGGCGCGGTCGCGCTCGTGTACGGAACGGTCGTGGTCGGCGCCATCGCCTGGGCGGAGCGCCACGGGGTCGGCCTGGTGCGCTGGCTCGGCGTGCCGTCGACGATCGCGAGTGTGCTCGCCGTGGTCTTGCTCGACTACACCCTGTGGCACTGGCACTGGCTCAACCATCGCGTCGGCGTGCTCTGGCGCTTTCACGCCGCTCACCATGCCGATGTCGATCTCGATGCCTCCACGGCGCTCCGGTTCCATCCCGGCGAGCTCGTGATCTCGGTGCTGTATCGCGCGCTCCAGGTGATCGCGATCGGCGTCTCGCTCGACGCGCTCGCGGCGTGGGAGACCCTGGTCCTCGTGTTCACGATGTTCCACCACTCGAACCTGCGCCTCGGCTCCCGGTTCGAGCGCGTGCTCGGAGCGGTCATGATCACGCCGCGGGTCCACGGCATCCACCACTCGCGGCGCCCGCGCGAGCTCCACAGCAACTTCGGCACCCTCTCGTCGGTCTGGGATCGCCTGCACCGCCTCCGCGTGACGGAGGTCGATCAGGCCTCGATCGAGATTGGCATTCCGGGCGAGGACCCGCGCGTGCTCGGCGTCGCCGCGACCCTCGCGCTGTCGTTCCGGGCGGAGGTCCCGGCCCGATGAAGAAGCAGGTCGCGATAGGCATCGGCATCGTGGTGGCGATCGGCGTGGCCGGTGCCGTGCTCGCACGGTCGTCGACCGTCGCGGGTGCGGTCGCGAGCGCCCAGACGTGGGCCCGGGAGGCCGGTGCGATCGCGGTGGTCGCGTTCGTGGCCGCTTACATCGTCGCGACGGTGCTGTTCCTGCCGGGCTCGATCCTCACGATCGCCGCCGGGTTCATCTACGGGGTCGGGTGGGGCACGCTGCTCGCGGCGCCGACCGCCACCGTTGCGGCGACCGTCGCGTTCCTCGCCGGTCGAGCCGTCGCCCGCGCCCCGCTCGCGCGGCGCTTCGGCGAGGGCGCCCAGTTCCGCGCGATCGATGCCGTCATCGAGACGCGCGGTGCCCTCATCGTGACGCTGCTGCGGCTCTCGCCGGTCGTCCCGTTCGTGGTGCTGAACTACGTGC
>JAYSYE010000104.1:0-2211 GCA_043716635.1 Deltaproteobacteria bacterium
CGCCGGGCCGGTCACTGGGCGGTCTCGCCGGGCGCTGTCATGATTCGCCACATCTCTGGGTTCAGGCAGGCACACGCACCCGGGACCCCAGCAATGCAATGTCACCCCGGCGAAGGCCGGGGTCCAGGCATTCTCCTCTGGACCCCGGCGTTCGCCGGGGTGACATGCCCCCGCGAGTCCATCCATCACGAATCGTGGGAGGACGCGCTCAGGCGCTCGCTGGACCGGTCACGCGGGCGGTCTCGCCGGGCGCGGGCTCGGGGGCGCGGCGGGCGAGATGAGCCGCCACGATCACGAATGGGCTGCCAGCGACGAACCCGGCCAGGACGTCGGTGGCCCAGTGCACGCCGAGATACACGCGCGAGAATCCGATGGCGAGGACGAGGAGCGCGGCTGTCGGGATCGCGACCGGACGCCACCACGGCCGTCGCACGACCAGGATCGCCGCGATGGTCCCGTAGATCGCCATCGAGGCCATCGAGTGACCGCTCGGAAAGCTGTAGCTGAGCGGCCGCTCGATCTCGTCGAACAGGGTCGGTCGCGGTCTCGCGACGATGTGCTTGAGCACGGCGTTCACGAGCAGCTCGGCCGCCGCGTTCGCGGCCAGCACCAGGGCCAGCCGGCGCTCGCGGCGATACAGACAATAGCCCGCGAGCACCGCGACCAGGATCACGAGGGTCACCGCGGCGCCCAGCCGCGTCACGGCCGCCATCACCCGGTCGAGCGTGGGCGTGTCGATGCTGTGGATCGCGAGCGAGATCGAGCGGTCCATCGGATCCGCGTCGCCCTCCACCACCTCCTCGGCGACCTTCGCAAATGCGATCGCCGCGACCACCGCGAGCCCGACCAGCACGACGAGGCGCCACGGGAACGAGCGGGGCAGCTTCGGGGTCGTGGCCGTTGGCGAGGCGCTCATGCGTCCCACAACGTACACACGCGGCGGGCCGCGGTGGGATGGCCCCCCATCCGTCTTGACAGGAGGTGCCCCGATCGTTCATCACTACGACCGCTTCTTCCGGAGTAGCTCAGTGGTAGAGCAGGCGGCTGTTAACCGCCGGGTCGTAGGTTCAATCCCTACCTCCGGAGCCAACGTTTCCTTCGCGCCACGCGCGAGGTGAGAGCAGCGTCCACGGCGCTCGAGTGCGAGCCCAGGACACGGACAGGGTTTTTGTCGTCGCTCCGGAACTCATCGAGGGCTCGTCAGAACCCTCGTTGCAGTGGTCGGGCGTGCGAGAACAAAACGCCTTCACTTGCGACCTGTGTGAAGGCATTATGTCTTCGTGCGCGCGAAGGTATTCGAGCGCGAAGACCGGCTGTTCCGCCAGCATGGCGGTTGCCTCCGGATGGCCGAAGCACTGCGGCTCGGCATCAGTCGGACGACGCTCTACGCCATGCGAGACATGGGCGTCGTCGAGGCCGTCACGCGAGGCATGTACCGGCTCACGTCGCTCGAGCCGCTCGCGCACCCCGACCTCGTCACCGTCGCGAGCCGCGTCCCGAGCGGTGTCCTCTGTCTCGTCTCCGCGCTCTCGTTCCACGACCTCACGACGCAGGTGCCTCATGCCGTCGACGTGGCCCTCGAGCGCGGAGCCCGGAAGCCGCGCCTCGAGTATCCGCCGACGCACTTCTACTGGTTCTCCGGCCCTGCCTTCCACACCGGCATCGAGACGCACGAGCTCGATGGGACGCACGTCCGGATCTACGACGCGGAGAAGACCGTCGCCGACTGCTTCCGCTACCGGAATCGAATCGGCATGGACGTGGTGCTCGAGGCAATGCGGCTCTGGCGCGATCGCCGCCGCCGGAAGCTCGATGCGCTGCTGAAGTACGCCCGCATGCGCCGCGTCGAGCGCGCCATGCGTCCGTATCTCGAGGGGATGACATGACCGTCACGAACCTCGTTGCATCCGTGCATGCGCGCCTTCAGAACCGCGCCCGCGCGACGAATCGGCCCTTCCAGGAGCTGCTCCAGTATTACGCGATGGAGCGCTTCCTCTATCGGCTGTCGCAGTCACCGCACCGCACGAGCTTCATCCTCAAGGGCGCGCTGATGCTGCACGTCTGGGATGCACCGCTCGCGCGCGCGACCAAGGACGTCGATCTCCTCGGCCGCCTGGGCAACTCCCTCGAGAACCTCGAGCGCGTCGTCCGCGAGCTGTGCGCCGCGGAGGTCGTGCCCGACGGCATGGTGTTCGACCCGACCAGCGTGAA
>JAYSYE010000105.1:0-6871 GCA_043716635.1 Deltaproteobacteria bacterium
CCGTCGGTGAGGAGGATCACGTTGTACTTGCGGCAGCCGCCCGACGCGGCCGTGTCACATGCCTTGATCGGCGTCAGGTAATCCTCGACGGCATTGAGCGAGCTCGCGAGCGGCGTCGGGCCCGTGCCGCGCAGCTCGCAGTCGCCGCCGCCGGCGAAGTTGCAGTAGGCGCCGGTGTTGATGGTCGCGTCGAAGCTGGTCTCGCGGCCATCGAGCCACATCAGGTAGTTGTTGATGTCCGCGCCGAACCCCACGATCACGTCGGCGCCCCGCCGCGGCGGCCCGCACGTGCCCGAGTAGTTGATGCACTCGTCGCCGGGCGAATCTTTCAGTACGGCGAGCGTGGTGCCGTTGCCGCCATCGACGGTGCACGCCGGCGTGGGCGCGGGGCCCGTGTTGTTCGCGGGGTTGTCGTAGCTGCAGCAGATGTTCTGGCACTCGAACGTGTGCGCGAGCTGGCAGCTGCGGTTCAGCGACTCGTCCTGGTGGTAGCGCGCGAGCGAGAAGTCGATGTCGGGGTACGCGGAGATCACCTGCCGCAGCGCCGACTTCGCCTGGAACAGTCGCGAGTCGTTCGCGAGGCCATCGGCACCCTGGGGACGCCCGGGGTGATCGACGGATCCGTCGCCGAACGTCGGGGTGCCGGCGAGGTTGCCGAGCATCGAGCCCGAGGTGTCGACGATCACGGCGAAGCGCGCGCGGCTATCGGTCACGGGGAGCTGACACGCCGGGACGTCGGCCGGGCACTGCTGCGGCACGCCGTTCATGCACGCGGGCACGGTCATGCCGGGGCAGGCGAGGTCGCCGAAGCCCTCGTCGATCGACGAGTCGAAGTCGTTGTCGTAGCCGTCGCACAGCTCGCCGACGTAGCCGCCGGAGATCTGGAGCTCGCCCACGCCGCCGCCGGCCTCGCCGCGGCAGATCGGGCACACGCCGCCGAGTGCGCCGCTCACGTTGAACACCGCGTCGTCGCTGATCGTCGCGGACACGCCGGAGAGCACGTTGACGATGCCACCTCCGCCACCGCCGCCGCAGTCGTCGCAGGTGCCGCTCTGCTGGTACGGCGCGGGGCACTCGCCACCCGAGATGGAGCCCTGCGTGTCACCGCCGAGGCCGCCCTGCGAGGTGACGACGGCGGTCGCGCCGATCGTGACCTGGTCGCCGACCACGAGCACCGTGCCGCCCGCGCCACCGCCCGCGGAGTCGTTGCCGTCGCCGCAGCCGCGCGTGCCCGATGCGTCGAGCGTGCCGTTCAGCGTGACCGTGCCCGCGCCGCCGTTCAGGCCCGCCAGCACGATGCGCCCGCCGCCCTTGCCGGCGGTGACGAGCGTGGTCCCGTCGCCGTCACGGCAGCCCTTGTCGCCGCCCGAGCCGCCGAACTCCGAGACGTAGATCGAGTGGCTGTACGGCTGGCCCGCCACGGTGGGCAGGCCGTCGTTGTCGCGGCAGTTCGTGAACGACGGACATGCGGCGACGCCCGTGCCGCTGTACGTGACGCCGTTGCCGCAGTCCTCCTCGAAGTCGCGCGGGAACGTCTGCGGCGGCGTGATGTCCTTGGTGCCGCGGCCACCGCGTCCGAAGTGCGCGCCACCGCCGCCCGAGTCGCGCACGGAGCAGCCGCCCTGCCCACCGCCGTCGGCCGTCGGCGAGGCGCCGTCGCCGCAGACGCGAGTAAAGTAGCCATCGCCGCGCGCCGTGATCTTCGAGGTCGCGTCGACGCTGATCGACTTCGCGCGCAGCTCGAGGTTCCCGGTCCCGATCTTGTCCGTCCCGTCGAACGCGGCGACCTGGATGATGCCGCCGTTCGTGACCGTAACGGTGTTGTACGTGTGGATGCCCGAGAGCTGGCAGGTGATGCCATCGATCACGAGGTCGGCGCCGGTGGCCGCGCACGGCGCAGCGAGCGCAGGCCGGGCCTGCCAGGCGGAGGCCGCGAGCGCCGTTACAACCAGGAGCACGTGACGCGATCTCATCGCGCCCACGATATCAGGCGCGCGCGGCTCCGCGCGCAGCCTTGTCGCGCGCCGAGCGCTTTCGCGGAAACGCGAGCTTCGCGAGCGCGAGCGCACCCTGTTTCCACGGCACGCGGTGAGTCACGCCGGCCGCTCCGAGCGTGTCGACGTTCGCGAGGTACCACTCGTAGTTACGTACGAGCGCGTCCTGGTTCGAGAACTTCGGAGTCCACCCGAGCTGGGTGCGCGCCTTGTCGATCGACACGAACGAGTCCTCCGTCACGGTCTCGTAGATCCACGGATACAGCGGCGAGAGCTTCACGCGCTCCAGCGCCCGCAGCGCCCACAACGCCGGCGCGACCGGGAGCCCGCGCATCTTGCCGCCGTGGCCCGCGGCGTCCAGCACCGACTGGAAGTCCTGGCGCAGCGTCGTGAACTCGGCGGCGCCCACGTTGAACGTGTCGTTCGCCTGCACGGCGGGCAGCGTGCCTGCGAGCCAGATCGCCTGCGCCAGATCCTCGACGTCGAGCAGCTGGTAGCGGTTCGTCCCCTTGCCGAGGATCGGGAAATCGCGGCCCTCGCGGGCCCAGTCGTACATGAGCGCGAACACGCCGAGGCGCTCCGGGCCGACGAAGCTCTTCGGCCGCAGGATCGGCACGACCCGGCCGGCCGCCCGAGCCTTCAGGCACACGTGCTCCGCCTCGACCTTCGCGATGCCGTACGGCCCGACGCCCGTCATCGGGTCGCTCTCGACGAGCGGGTGATGGTCGGGGACGCCGTACACCGCCGTCGACGAGATGTGGATGAAGCGGCGATCGCCGGTGCACTCGAGCACCGTGCGCGTGCCATCCACGTCGATCGACATGATCTCCGCGGGCGCGTACAGCGGCAGCGCCGCGGCTCCGTGCACGACCACGTCGCAGCCGGCGACAGCGCGCTCGACGTCCGCGCGATTGCGAATGTCGCCGCGGACCTCGGTCACCTGCGAGCGCTCGGGGTAGTCGAACGGCTCGCGATCGAGCGACGTCACCTGCTCGCCCTTCGCGAGCAGGTAGCGAACGAGGTTGATGCCGAGGAAGCCGGATCCGCCAGTGACGAGCCAACGCATGGTCCCGCTCGGTACCGTGGGGGACCTACAGAGTCAATCGTTCCGCAGCGGACGTCCGCCGCCGCTCAGGAGAGCAGCTTCGCGAGCGTCTTGCCCATTTCGGCCGGGGTCGGCGCGACGGCAATCCCGGCATCCTGGAGCGCGGCGATCTTGTCGGCAGCGGCACCCTTGCCGCCCGAGATGATCGCGCCCGCGTGCCCCATGCGCTTGCCCGGAGGCGCCGTCTGCCCGCCGATGAACGCGGCGACCGGCTTCTTGATGTTCTCCTTGATGAACTGCGCGGCGCGCTCCTCGGAGTCGCCACCGATCTCGCCGATCATGAAGATCGCCGACGTGCCGCTGTCCTCCGCGAACAGCGCGAGCGCATCGATGAAGTCCATGCCCTTCACCGGATCGCCGCCGATGCCGATCGCCGTCGACTGGCCGAGTCCGAGCGTCGTGAGCTGGTGCACGACCTCGTAAGTCAGCGTGCCGGAGCGCGACACCACGCCGATGCCGCCCGGCTTGTGGATGTAGCCCGGCATGATGCCGACCTTGCACTGGCCCGGCGTGATCACGCCCGGGCAGTTCGGCCCCACGAGCGTGACGTACGGGTAGTCCCGCTCGAGCACGTACTTGACCTTGATCATGTCGCGCGCCGGGATGCCCTCGGTGATCGCGATGATCACCTCGATGCCCGCGGCAGCGGCCTCGAGGATCGAGTCCGCGGCGGCCGGCGGCGGCACGTAGATGACGGAAGTGTTCGCGCCCGCCTTCTCCACGGCCTCGGCGACGGTGTCGAACATCGGGACCTGCTCGAGGCCCGCGACCTTCGCGCCGCCCTTGCCGGGCGTCATCCCGGCGACGACCTTCGTGCCGTACTCGACCATCTGCTTCGCGTGAAACGAGCCCGCGGAGCCGGACATGCCGTGCACCACGAGTCGCGTGTCGTAACCGACGAGGACGGACATGACTACTTCGCTCCCTTGGTCGCGGCCTTCGCGGCTGCGACGGCCTTCTGCGCGCCATCGGCCATGTCGGCCGCGGCGACGATATCGAGCCCGCTCTCCGCGAGCATCTTCTTCCCGAGCTCGACGTTCGTGCCCTCGAGGCGCACGACGAGCGGGACCTTCAGCCCCACCTCCTTCACCGCCGTGATCACGCCCTGCGCGATCGTGTCGCACTTCATGATGCCGCCGAAGATGTTCACGAAGATCGCCTTCACCTCCGGCTCGGCCGTGATGATCTTGAACGCCGCCGTGACCTTCTCGGCCGTGGCGCCGCCGCCGACATCGAGGAAATTCGCGGGCGCCCCGCCGTAGTACTTGATGATGTCCATCGTCGACATCGCGAGGCCGGCGCCGTTCACCATGCAGCCGATGTTGCCCTCGAGCGTGATGAACGAGAGGTCCCACTTCTTCGCCTCGATCTCGGCCGCGTCCTCCTCGCTGGGGTCGCGCCACTCCTCGAACTCCTTGTGGCGGTACATCGCGTTGTCGTCGAAGCTCACCTTCGCGTCGAGCGCGAGCACGCGGCCGTCCGTGGTCGTCACCATCGGGTTGATCTCGAGCATCGAGCAGTCCGCCTCGTCGTAGGCCTTCGCGAGCGACTTCAGGAAGCCGCCGAGCGCCAGCGCGGGCTTGCCCGTGATGCCGAGCTGCTTCGCGATCGAGCGCGACTGCCAGTCCTGCCAGCCCATCGCCGGATCCACCGACTCGCGGACGATCTTCTCGGGGTGCTTGTCAGCGACCTCCTCGATGTCCATGCCGCCCTCGGCGGACGCCATCATCGTGACGCGCCCGGTGGCGCGGTCGAGCAGCATGCCGATGTAGTACTCGTGCTCGATCGGCAGCCCCTGCTCGACGAGGAGGCGCTGGACCTTCTTGCCCTCGGGACCGGTCTGGTGCGTGACGAGCTGCATCCCGAAGATCTTCTTCACGGCTGCCTCGGCATCCGCGCGGGTCTTCGCGACCTTCACGCCGCCGCCCTTGCCGCGTCCGCCCGCGTGGATCTGCGCCTTGACGACGACCACCTCGGAGCCACTCTGCTCCTGGACCTTCGGGATGGCGGCGAGCGCCTCCTCGACGCTCATCGCTGCGATCCCGACCGGTACGGGAACGCCGTAGTTTCGCAAGAGCTGCTTGCCCTGGTACTCGTGGATCTTCACGCGATCCGTGTATCACGTCAGGCTTCGCGGGGGCGCGGCCACCAGGTGTACGTGGCGATCGCGAACCCGAGCGGCACGATCATCATCGCGAGCGCACCGGGCAGGTGGTCGATCAGGATGCCGAGTGCTGTCGGTGACCACAGGTCGCCGAGCAGGTGGATCGCGAAGATGCCCACGGCCATCGCGCTCGCGCGCATCCACACCGGCGACGTGCGCAGCAGGATGGCATTGATGGGCGACGTGGACAGGAACAGCCCGACCTCCGCGATCCCGCACAGCGCGTAGAACACGGGCTTGCTCGGCGCCAGGAACGCGGCCGTTGCGAGCGGGAATGCGATCGCCACACCGACCGCGCAGATCCGGAGCTGCGCGATCGCGGCGGCGCGGTTGCGCGGGTCGTCGTGGGGCGCATCGACCGGGACCGGCGGCAGGCGCGCGAGGGCGCGGTCCGTCAACCGGCCGCCCAGGATCGTGCCGATGGCGCCGGCGACCACGGTGACGGCCCCGAACAGGAACGAGGCGCTGGCGAGCGCGGCCTTGTCGGTGACGCCCACGTGCGGAAAGCTCGCCACGAGAAAGCTCGGCGCCCAGAACGAGAACGCGCCGATCGCGCCGGTGTGCGCGGAGTAGCCGAGCACGGCGCGGCGATACAGCGGAATCGCGAACAGCTTCTTCGCGCCCGCGAGTATGGAGTTCTTGATCGCGTGCGCCTTGCGAGCGGGCTCCTCGATGACCAGCACCACGAGCGCGAGCGCCACGCCGGGAATGCCCCCGACGTAGAACGCGTGGCGCCAGCCCCAGATCTCCTGCACCTTGCCGCCGACCATGTAGCCGAGCGCCGAGCCGAGCGGCACGGCCAGAAAGAAGATCGCGAGCATCTTGCCCTTCTTCTCGGGCGGCGTGATGTCGTCGATGATCGTCGGGGCGAGCGTGGCGTAGCTGGCCTCTCCGACGCCGACGAACACGCGCGCGAGGAGCAGCGTCGCGAAGCTGGACGATAGGCCCGACGCGATCGTGGCGACGCTCCACACCATCACGCCGAACGCGATGAGGCGCTTGCGCGAGGCGCGGTCGCCAAGGGCACCGAAGAGCGGCGCGGTCAGGAAGTAGCCGAGGAGGAAGACCGTCGCGAGGAGGCCCTCTTGCCAGCCTGCGAGGCCGAGCTCGGCCTTGATGCGCGGCAGCACGGCGGCCACGATGTAGCGATCGAGATAGTTGATGAAGTTCAGCGCGGTGAGGAGCGCGATGATCGCGATCGGTTTCTTGATCAACGCGCGACCTCGACGGTGAGCATCACGGGCACGAAGGCACGCGGCACCGTCGCGACGTCGCTCGACGGGTCGGCGCCGGTCATCACGGGCTTCACCCCGCCCACGCGAAACCCGCTCTCGGCCACCACCGCGAAGCGGGTATCGCCATGCATGCGGAGGTCGAAGTGCAGGCCGGCGATGAGCTCGTAGCCGGGCCCACCGGCGTAGCCGTAGCCGACACCGATGACAGGCTTCAACCGCTGCTTGCCGATCGGGTAGCGGGACAAAATGTCGAACGCGAAGGCCCCGTGGTACTCGCCGACGCCGTACGCCTTCAGGTAGTCGCCCACCGCCTCGTCGTACTCACCCCGCTGGTCAGCGGCCTGACCGGCGGCAAAAGCCTTGCCGGCATCGG
>JAYSYE010000106.1:0-6871 GCA_043716635.1 Deltaproteobacteria bacterium
GCAGTTCGTCGATCCGGCGTTCGACCCGCTGCAACTGCAGATCGCGCAGCTCGAGGACGCGGCGTGGGACGCGTATGACCACCACCGCAAGGCGCCTCGCACCACGCTGGCCGGGCCCGGGCACGCGGACCCGGATTACGGGCTGTCGAACGACTGGATCGCCACGAGGGCTGCGATCCGGGACGCCCAGGTCCGCCACGACGCCGCCGGCTCGCCGCGCATCCTCGTGGTCAGCGCGAGCGCGCGCAACGAGCATACGTGTCCTGGTGAGTACTCCAAGACGTCGCGTCTCGCGGCTGCCGTCGTCGAAGCGCTTCATGCTGCGGGCTGCTTGACCGACGAGCTCGACCTCTCGCGCATGACGGCCGAGTACGGGAAGACGATTTATCCGTGCAAGGGCTGCGTCTCGACGGCGATGCCGCTCTGTCACTGGCCGTGCTCGTGCTACCCGAATCACTCGCTCGGGCAGACCCGCGACTGGATGGCCGACATCTATCCGCTGTGGGTCGAGGCTCACGGAATCGTCATCGTCACGCCCGTATACTGGTACCAGGCGCCGGCCGTGCTGAAGCTGATGATCGATCGGCTCGTGTGTTCCGACGGTGGCAACCCCGATCCGAGCAGCACGCAGGGCAAAGACGCGAAGCTCGCGAAGGCTCTCGAGCTTGCGAGCTGGCCCTATCCGCGCCACCTCGCGGGGCGCGTGTTCGGCGTGGTCGTGCACGGCGACGCCGGCGGAGCCGAGACGCTGCGCCGTAACCTCGTCGACTGGTTGAGCGAGAGCGAGCTCGAGCTCGCGGGCGGCTCCGGGGAGCTCGACCGCTACATCGGCTACATGGAACCGTACGCGACGAGCCACGACGCGCTCGACGACGACGCCGCCGTGGTCGAGGAGGCGAGGAATGTCGCGCGGTGCGTCGCCGAGCGCGTGGCCGAACGCCGGAGCGGCGTGCCGCGCCCGGGCGCTACCTTGAAGAACCCACGCCCGAAGTGATCGGCGCCGTCACGCGGCGGCCGACGTCGAGGATCACCTTGCAGCACGAGCGGATCGCCCATGTCGAATTCGCCCGGGCCGTGATCAGCCGCGGCGCAGGTCGACGGTGAACGGGCGCAGCTCGGGCCAGTGGCCCTCGGCAGCGACGGTCTCGCCGGCCGTGGTCGTGATGTGGATGCGCGCCTGCCGGCGGGCGAGGGCGTCGCTCGCATCGACGGGGACACCTGCGTAATCGCTGCCATCGGGCTTCCAGCCCCAGAGCTCGATCCGCTGGGTGCGGCCGGCCCAGGCCCACTCGATCACGAGCGGATCGGTCGGCGGGAGCTCGGGGTGCAGTCCCGGCGACGGGGTGAACACGCGCCGGCGGACGCCGATGGCCCGGCAGTTGTCGTCGAGAGCGCTGCCGGGTCCGCCGCCGAGCGGCCGCGGGATGACCCAGCGGCCCGCGACCGCGATGCGTGCGGGGCCCGCGCCGTCGAACGCGAGCTCGACCCGGCTGGTGGACGCGTCGACGATCCTCGCGGTCGAGCGCTCCTGCGAGGCCACGTCGCCGAGCAGCGGCCAGAACTCCAGCGCGGGGCGGATCGTGAGGGTGGCATCGCCGAGGTGACACGCGACCCCGGGCGTTCGCCAGGCATCGAGCTCGTGCCGCAGCGCGGCCGGCAGCCCGAGCGAGTGCTCGTCGAGATCACCGAGCACCAGGCGAAGGTCGCGCGCCAGGGCGCTCGGGAGCGCGAACTGGTCGTGGAGCTCGTCGTGCCAGTCGATCAGCGGCGCCCGATACTCGTCGACGACGAGCCGCGCCACGATCGATCGCACGAGCACCGCGAGCGCGACCATCATGCCGGGCCGCTCCGGCATCCGGATCGCGCGCAGCTCCACGAGCCCCATCTTCCCGTGGCGGAGCCCGTGCCGCGTCACGTACGGGTTCCACAGCTTCTCGATGTTGAGCTCCGTGCGGTGGGAGTTGCCAGCGGCATCCACGAGCACGGGCGACAGCGTCTGCCACAGCAGATCCGGCTTCAGCCGGCTGCGGTCCGCTCGCGACTCGAGCCACCCGAGCGCCACGCCGAGCTCGTCCCACCGCTCGCGCGTCCCCTCATCCGGCCGGGGCGCCTGCGAGGACGAACCCGCGTGCTCGCCCGCGAACCAGTACGACAGCGACGGGTGATTGTTGAAGTACCGGACGAGTGCCGGCAGCACGTGCGGGTAGCGGACGAACGGGCTCGCCATCGGGGACGGTCCGCCGATGGTGATCTGCCCGCCGCCGCCGGAGTCCGCGGTGTCGCCGTTGAACCGGTAGCGCACCGGCGAGAGCCCGGCCCGGGCCGCCGCCGCCCAGACCTGGCGTGCCTGGGTGGACAGCGCGGCCGCCGTCGAGCACGGCGCGAGGTGCACCTCCACCACGCCTGGGTCCGGCGCGACGGTGACCCAGTGGTCGTCGCCGATCGTCTCCGGCGGCTCCGCGGGCTCGGCGTCCATCTCGCCGCGGGTGGGCTGCGCCGGCCAGCGCACGCCGAACGCAAAGCGAGCGGTCGACTCGCCATCGTACTTCCGGCCCAGCACGCGCAGGCACGAGGCATCGCCGATCGCATCCGCGAGATGCACCGCAACGGCATACGCGCGCTCGAGCTTGTCGTCACCCTCCGACGCCGCGAGCCACGCCGGCTCGACCGAGTCCGCCCGCGTGAACGTCGGCTCGGCGCCCACCCAGATCTCGACGCCGCGCCGCTCGAGCAGCGCATCGTGCACCGCGATCGACGCGGCAAGCCGATCGTCATCTACTGCCACGGGCGGCTTCATAGCATCCTGCGCTCGGGTAACGTCGACGAGATGGTTCATCGACGATTGCTCGTGGCGCTCGTGGCCACGCTCGCGAGTGGCGCTGCGCTTGCCGGGTGCGGTGACGAGACGAGCACGGTGATTCCGCCCGGTCCGCCCGACGAGCCCGACGTTCCGGTGGGGAGTCCCACGCCGGACCAGCTCCGGGCGGCGACGGCGACCTGCGGGACTCCCGTCGGCGGGCCGTTCGCCACCGACATCGAGCTCTCGCCGACGGTCTCGATGTGCGGCCTTCGGGGCGCCGTGTTCTGGACCGCAGACCTCGACGTGGATTGCGATGGCCGCGAATCGGCGATCTGCAACCACATGACCGACGATGCGTTTCAGAACCAGACGAGCGCGACCGACGCGCAGGACCGGCCCCTCGATGCCGTCACGCTGCCATATGTCGTGATTCCGCTGCCGAGCCAGCGGTTCGACTATCCGAGCGCCGGCATCGCACTCGGCACCGTGGTCGCGGTGGTGTACGGCAACCGGGTCCGGTACGGCGTCTTCGCGGATGAAGGCCCCGAGGAGATCATCGGCGAAGCGTCGCACGCGATGGCGGTCACGCTCGGCATCGACCCGGATCCGAACACAGGCGGCTCCGACGGCCCGGTCACGTACATCGCGTTCACCGGCGCTCCCGGAATGGTGACGCCGATCGGATCCCACACTGCGGCGACCGAGCGAGGCGCGCGTCTGGCGACCCAGCTCGTCGCTCCGGCCGCGCTGCGCGCTACGCCCTGAGGTCTTCGGCGAGGTGCTTGTTGCGCTCGAGCCACCGGTTGAGGCCGCGAGCGACCACGTCGCACGGATGCGCGAGGTCTCCGGTCATCAGCGAGTACACCGTTGCGAGCGCCGTCTCGATCGCTTGCTTCATCAGAGTCTCGTGCGTCCCGCAGTTCGCGAGCGCGGACTCGAGCTCGTCCTTGCGGGCGAGGACGCGCACCGCGAGCGGCTGGCCGCGCGTGGCATCGGTGGAGTTTTCGATGCATCCATTCAACAGGGCGCTCATGTCGGGGAGTCCTTTCGCTGACGCTTCGAGATCAAGCCTTGGCGGTCGGTTGAGTGGTCCAGTCCCTCATCGCTTGATCGCCGGGACGATCGATGTGGACCTTGTCGTCCACCGCCGTGACCCACGTGAGCGGGATGAAGTGGTGCTGGCCGGACTTGTCCTTCGCCAGCTTGATGAAGTTCGTACCCTCGACATGGTCGACGACGGCGAACTGACCGTCCTCCGAGCACACGACCGGCATGTGTGGCTTGATCAGTTCCTGTGCAGTAATCGAGTCGAGCATGACCTGATGTGGTGCGTGGCGCGTGCCAGCGCCGGGTAGGCAAAACTCCCGCGGCTGACTCCTCCGGGACCCAGCGCTGTGGCGGAACCGCCCGTCGCTACTGCTGCGCGTGCGCGGCGAGCACGTCCGCGACGCAGAGCGTGAGGCGCTTCGCCGTCGGGATGTGCAGGAACTCGTTGGGTCCGTGCGCGTTCGACAGCGGGCCGAGCACCCCCGTGATGCAGAACTGCGCCTTCGGGAACTTCTCGCCGAGCATGTACATGAACGGGATCGTCCCGCCTTCGCCCATGAACATCGACGGCTTCCCGAAGTGCCGCAGCGATGCGGTCTCGAGCGCCTTCTCGAGCCACGGCGCCATCTCGGGCGCGTCCCAGCCGGCGCTCGCGGTCCCGGCCTCGAAGGTGACCTTCGCGCCGTAGGGCGGGTCCTTCTCGAGCGCTGCCTTCACCGCTGCCTGCGCCGCCGCCGGGTCGACGCGCGGCGGGATCCGGATCGACAGCTTCAGCTTCGTGAACGGGCGCAGCACGTTGCCCGCGTTGCCGATCGGCGGCCAGCCATCGGCGCCGGTGATCGCGAGCCCCGGCCGCCACGTGCGGTTCAGGATGAGCTCGACGTTGTTCGTGACGACCGGTGACACGCCCGGCTGCAGCGGGAACTTGTTCCACACCTCGTCGCCGATCACCGCCGCGGTGCGCTCGGCCTGCGCGATGCGCTGGCGCGGGATCTGCGTCGCGAGCTCGGGGAGCTTCACGACACCGGTGTACGCATCGTCGATCCGATCGAGCAGCTGGCGCACCACGCGCTCGCTGGCTGCGATCACGCCCGTGCCGTCGCCCGAGTGGACGCCTTCGGAGAGCAGCGAGACCTCGAGATTCCCGATCACGAGGCCGCGCAGCGACGTCGTCGACCACAGCTGGTCGTAGTTCGCGCACCCCGAGTCGAGGCACACCACGAGCGAGAGCTGACCGATCCGGGGGGCCAGGTGCTCGATGTATGCGGGCAGGTCGTAGCTGCCGCTCTCCTCGCACGCCTCGATCAGGACCACGCACCGCGCGTGCGGGATCTTGTCTTTGCGGAGCGCGTTGACCGCCGTGAGCGACGCGAAGATCGCGTAGCCGTCGTCGGCGCCGCCGCGACCATAGAGCTTGTCGCCCTCGAGCACCGGCGTCCACGGGCCGAGGCCCTCGCGCCAGCCGGCCATCTCCGGCTGCTTGTCGAGGTGGCCGTACAGCATCACCGTGTCGCCGGCGCGGCCGCCGGTGCCGGGGATTTCGATGTAGATCACGGGCGAGCGGTCGCCGAGCTGGACGACCTCGAGGGTCGCGCCCTCGGGGAGGCGCGCCCTGGCCCAGCCCGCGAGCAGGTCGACCGCCTTCGCCATGTGGCCGGTCGTCCGCCACTCGGGATCGAACATGGCCGACTTGTTCGGGATCTTGATGTACTCGACGAGCGTGGGGACGATCGACGACTCGAACAGGTCCTCGACCCACTGGGTGGTGCTGTCAGCGACGGGCATGCGCGCACTGTACTCACAAACCACGGGGCCGGCTCCGGTCGCCGCACGAACGCCGCCTGCCCGAAATCGTGGGGTGCGTTACCCGTCCCGGGGCCCTACACACATGCCTGCGGTCTCGTATGCTTGGAGCCATGGTCGCGCGGATGTCACGGATGTCGCAGATGTCGCAGATGTCAGACGACGAGAAGAAACCGCCCGCGACGAAGCGGGGACGCGAGGGCAACACCGGCCTCGTCCTCGAAGAGCGTACGCGGACGAAGAAGCCACCCATGTACAAGGTGCTGCTTCACAACGACGACTACACGACGCGCGAGTTCGTGGTGTGGGTCCTCCAGAGCGTGTTCCACAAGACCGAGGGCGAGGCGATCGCCGTCATGAGTCACGTGCACAACAACGGGGTCGGGATCGCCGGCGTCTACACCTTCGAGGTCGCCGAGACCAAGGTCACGAAGACGCTGCACCTGGCCAAGGCCCAGCAGTACCCGCTCCAGCTCTCGATCGAGCCCGCGGATTCAGAGGAGTGAGGACCTGACATGAGCACCGGAGGAAACCCCATGCTGTCACCCGAGCTGCAGGCGACGCTCCAGCGCGCCGTCGAGGACACCCGCGCGCGCCGCCACGAGTACCTGACGCTCGAGCACCTGCTGCTCGCGATCCTCGATGACCCGAGCGGAGCCGACACCATCACCAAGTGCGGCGGCGACATCGAGAAGCTCCGCGGCGAGCTCGAGCGCTTCCTCACCGAGGAGGTCGACGCGCTGCCCGAGGACGAGGAGTCCGGCCCGGACCAGACGCTGGCGTTCCAGCGGGTGCTGCAGCGCGCGGCGATGCACGTGCAGGCCGCCGGCCGTCAGCAGATGACGACGGGCAACGTGATCGCATCGATGTTCCGCGAGCGCGACTCGCACGCGGTCTACCTGCTCGAGAAGCAGGGTGTGACGCGGTTCGATGTCATCAACTTCATCTCGCACGGCGTGTCCAAGGTCGCCACGGGTGGCGGGCCGGTCGTGCCGCGCTCGAAGGGTGTCGAGGACACCGGCGAGGAGGACGGCAAGGTGGCGAACCCGCTCGAGAGCTTCTGCGTGGATCTCACCCAGCGCGCGCGCGACGGTAAGATCGATCCCCTGATTGGCCGCGCCGACGAGCTCGAGCGGATGATCCAGGTGCTGTCGCGACGCCGGAAGAACAACCCGCTGCTCATCGGCGAGCCGGGCGTGGGCAAGACCGCGCTCGCGGAAG
>JAYSYE010000107.1:0-2203 GCA_043716635.1 Deltaproteobacteria bacterium
GCGCGCCCGCGCTCGCGCTCGCGCTCGTGCTCGCCGGGGCGACCGGGCTGGCCGCGTGCGCCGATGCCGAGGCGCCGCTGACGGACGACTGGGCGGAGGCGGGCGGCACGTGCGAGGGCGGCAAGTGCGATGACGTCGGCGCCGTGAGCCGCGTGACCGAGCCGGCGCTGCTGATCAACGACCCGGCGATCCTGGCGCAGCTGGCGAGTGGCGGCTTTGCGCTGTCCCGCGCCACCGGTGGCGACGCCTCGACGACCGCCGCGCTCGCGACCTCGTCGCCGCGGTACGGCGCGCTGGTCGCGGCGATCCGGGATGACCTCGCCGGGTTCAAGGCAGCGGACCCGCTCGCGGGCGTGGGCGTGGCGTTCGCGCACCGCCAGTTCGATGTCGCGTGGCTGACATCGCCTTCGGCGACGTTCCGGCTCGTGGCAGTCGTGAACCGCACCGATCTCGCACATCGCACGCCGGGTGCGTGTGGCGAGGTGCGGTTCATCTACCGGCTCGGGTACACGACCGCCCAGGGCTCGTCCCGGCTGCCGATGACGCTGAACGCGGTCTACGAGCAGCCGGAGCTCGCGGGCAGCTGCGCGGGCGTCGCGCGGGCATGGATCGACGCACGCGGCGAGGCCCTGGCGCTGACCCGCATGCTCGGCACCTACCGGACGCCGCAGCGACTCGAGATCAACCTGCAAGCGGTCCGCTGGCCCGCCGTCACGCGCGCGGACATGGGTGGCTACGCCGAGTACCTCATGCGCGTGTTCACGGTGAGCGGCACGACGGTCGTGGCCCAACCGCTACCCGACACCATCCGACCGGACCTCACCGCCGCACAGAAGCTGGCCCTCGCCCGCTGGATCGCGGCGAACGCCGGCGCGATCGACCAGGGCACCGCCAACGTCCCCGCCGAGTATCTCGCGACCCGCGTGATCTCCGTATCACCGCGCGGGCTCGCGCGTGGCGCCAACCGCCCGTACCTCGCTGCCTTCCCGGAGCCCGAGCAGACGTTCGCCGGCATCGATTACGCGAGCCTCGCCCTCGTGAAGTCGCCGGGCGGCCTCCTGCGCAGGCTCGATACGATGAGCTGCCAGGGCTGCCACCAGAGCCGCGCCCTCGCGGGCTTCCACGTGCTCGGCGAGGAGGCGGCAGGCACCACGCCCGCAAACGCGATCGAGGTGGGGAGCTCGCCGCACCTGAACGAAGAGCTCCCGTGGCGCAAGCTCGCGCTCGAGGATGTCGCGGCCGGGCGCGCGGCCAGCCATCCCCGTCCGTTCGCGGAGCGCTCCGGCGCCTCCGGAGGCACGTACGGCGCGCACTGCGGGCTCGCAGGCGACCCGAGCTTCGACACCTGGACGTGCGCCGCCGGCTTCACGTGCAAGGACCTGTCGGGCGACGAGATCGGGATGTGCGTCGCCGCCGGCGAGCCCGGCGCCGGTGACACGTGCGAGACCTCGACCGTCACCTTCGATCCCGACCCGACGGCGGACCACGTCACCGACTTCGCGACGCAGCAATGTGGCGTGATGCCGACGGGGCGTCGCGCGTACTGCAACCACTCCGGCACGAAGCCGTTCACGACGAGCAAGTTCGGAGGCTTCCCGAACGGGTCCTGCTCGAGCCCGTGCCTCACGATGGGCAAGCGCAGCGGCGCGACCATCTGTGGCGCCCAGCCGCCGTCGGGCTTCAACGAGTGTCTTGCCGCGGGGACGCCATTCGCCGAGTGCCTCGCGAACGCGACCCCCGAGCTACGCCGCCGCTGCGACTCGAAGACGCCATGCGGCGACGACTACGTGTGCGCGGGCGTGGCCGGATCGCCGACCGGCGTCGGCGCCTGCATGCCGCCGTACTTCATCTTCCAGGTCCGCGTCGACGGCCACTCGGTGCGCTGACCCGGGTCACGATCACTCGCCGCTCTCGGATCACGGGATCGGGAGCAGCACGACCGCGCCGTCACCGGTGGCCGGCCCGATGGCGGCGATGCCCGGGATGCCCGGCACCTCGAGCTCGCCCCGGTACGTGACCGGCAGCGCGACCACACCGCCGTCCGGCGACAGGGCGAGGCCGCCCTGCCCCGTGTCGACATCGCCGGTGCCGCCGAGCTGGCGCTGCCAGCGCACGGCGCCCGCGGCGTCGAGGCCGACCACGAGCGCGTCGGTGCCTCCCCCGCTGACGAGATTCCCGCCGCCGGGCACCGCAACGGTTCCGG
>JAYSYE010000108.1:0-2199 GCA_043716635.1 Deltaproteobacteria bacterium
CGCGCGTGAGAGCCGCCGAGCTGCGGCTCCGCGACGTCGCGCAAAGCAGTCCTGCTAATTTTGCGGCAAAACATGCGCTCCTTGTTGCGGAGTGCGCACGACTGGATAGCCGACCGCTCGACGCTCTTCGGGGCTACGAGGTAGCGGCGAGCGAAGCCAGGCGCAGTGGTCTACTGTCGACTGAGGCTGCGGTCATGCAGGCTGCGATTCGCTTCGTGGGCGCCGACCAGCTCACCCGTGCAGCGCGCGGATGGATCGAGGACTATGGCGACGTTCTGCGTCAGTGGGGTGCGACCTCGCTGTTCCAGATGCACGAGGCGGCGCACCCTCCACGGCGCAGCGGCGCGGAAGCAGGGCAGGACGGCGCCCTGTTCCACGGCCCGCCGGATCAGCTCGATGCACTCACGGCGGTCAAGCTCTCGCAGGCGCTGTCGCGCGAGTTCCTCGTTGAAGGGCTGACGCAGACGGCGCTGAAAATCGTGCTGGAGAACGCCGGGGCCGAACGCGCGGTGTTGATGATCTCCACCAACGGGTCTCTCGCGGTGGCGGGCGCGGCGAGCGTACATGGCAGCGACGAAGGCACCGCGGCCCTGCCGCACTCGATCGTGCGCTACGTCGAGCGTACGCGCACCCACGTGGTGCTCGTGAACGCAGTCGAAGACACGACCTTCGGTCGCGACCCGCACATCCTCGGCATGCAATCGCGCTCGGTGCTGTGTCTGCCGATCGTCCTGCGGGGCCAGCTGATCGCGGTGCTCTACCTGGAAAATTCGCGTGTGACCGGCGCCTTTTCGGTCGATCGGCTCGCGCTGCTCGAGGTGATCGGCACCCAGCTTGCCATCTCGCTCGAAAACGCTCGCCTGTTCCGGGACCGAGAGGACCGCGCCACCGAGCTCGCGCGGCAGAAGGCGCGCGACGCACAGCGCGACGATCTGTACAGGCACTTCATGCAGGCGGTATTTCCGATCGCGATTTTCCGCGGGCCCGAGCACGTCATCGAGCTCGCAAACACCGCGCTGCTCGCCGGCTGGGGCCGCACCCCTGCGGTCGTCGGACTGCCCCTGTTGACCGCGCTTCCCGAGATCCTCGGTCAACCATTCCCGGGACAGCTCGACGAGGTGTACCGGACCGGCATTCCTTACAATGGGGAAGCCGAGCTCGCGCGGCTTCCGTCCGGCCTTGACGGCGCTCTTCGCGATATCTATTTCACGTACGCGTACGCACCGCTGCGTGCAGCCGACGGTGCGATCGAGGGCGTCCTCGTGAGCGCGTTCGAGGTGACCTCGCAGGTGGTCGCACGGCAGGACAGCGAGCGGACTGCCGCGCTGCTGCAGGCGGCCCAGGCCGAGTTGTCGATCGTCGCCGAGCGGCTGGGGACCGCGCAGCGTGCTGCCAACATCGGGATCTTCGAATGGAAGCTCGAGTCCGACGAGCTGTACTGGTCGCCGGAACTGTATGCATTGCTCGGCCTCGGGGTTGGCGAGATCCCGCCGTCGAGCGATGCCTGGACCGCGCGCGTGCTGGAAGCTGATCGTGCAACCACCTGGGCGGTGTTCCGAGATGCTTGCGCGGAGAAACGCGAGACGTACGAGGTCGAGATTCGACTCGTACAGCCCGATGCCAGCCTCCGCACGGTGCGTATCTCCCATCGATTGTTCTACGTCGACGACCGACCTGCGCGGCTGGTCGGCGCGGCCGTCGACATCGAAGAGCTCCGTCGCGTAGTGAAGGCCGAGCGGGAGGCGCGCGAGGCTGCCCAGCAGCACGTGCGATTCAATGAAATGTTCACCGGCATGCTGGGACATGACCTGCGGAATCCGCTGAGCGCGATCATGACTGCTGCGGACCTCATCGCTCACCCCGACTGCCCGAAGGACAAGATCGTTCGGGCGTCGCGCCGCATCGTTTCCAGCGGGAGCCGGATGGCCCGCATGATCGATCAGCTCCTCGATTTCACTCGCATACGTACGGGCGGCGGAATTCCACTCACCCCCGTCCCGACGGACGTTGCAACCTTGTGCGAACGAACGCGAGAGGAAATCGAGGCCGCCGTGCCAGGTGCTCGTGTTTCGATCGAGCAGCAAGGAGACACGGTCGCGGAGATCGATGAAGATCGCCTGCTCCAGGTGGTATCGAACCTGGTCGGCAATGCAGCCATACACGGACTCACTCAGACATCGGTTCGGGTCATGATCGACG
>JAYSYE010000109.1:0-2195 GCA_043716635.1 Deltaproteobacteria bacterium
GGCGCGGCGCATGGTCTTCTTGACCGGCGGCGCATTCTCCCCGCGGGCCACCGAGTTCATCGATAGCGTGCCCAACCAGACGATCACCAAGCCGTTCTCGTCGGCACGCCTGCGGTCGATCGCCAGGGACTACGTGCGCTGACCGCGCTGGTAGCGAAGCGCGGCTCCGACGACCACGAACAGCGCGCCGGTACCTGCGAGCCCTGGAGGAGCCGCCGCCTCGCGACCGGCGAGCATCGCCACGACCGTCAGTACGAGGGCGAGCACTCCGAGGCCGAGCACCGCGTTACCCGCAGCGATGTAGTGTCCGCGCGTCTCGGCGAGCTCGGTCACGCAGCGACCCGCTCGACGGTCACGGTCGCGGTACCGTCGGTCGCAGTCTCCCCGGCGGCGGCCATCTTCGCGCGAGCGATCGCGAAGATCATGAAGCCGTAGCCGCACTTCGCGAGGATGTCCGCGATGGAGTACCCGACCTGAACGCCGACCGTCGCGCTCGCTCCGCCGATCCCGAGTAGCGGGAGTGCATACGCGATCGGGTAGAAGCCCCAGGTCGCGAGCAACAGCCAGCGAGTCTCGGTGAGCCGGTCACGCACCTTCGGATCCTGGTCCCTCGAGACCCGGCTCAGCTCCACCCACAGCACGTACAGGATGTACGCGAAGGGCACCGTGCTGAGCGCGGCCCACATCACCCGCGGGCCGGATTCACCCGAAACCTCGCCCGGGTAACCCAGCGCGATCATCAGGACCGCGGCGATCACCAGCTTGGCCATCATCTTGCCGCGCACCCCCGAAGCGAGTGCGAGGACCGCGATCAGCTCGGCGCACAGCAGCGGCACCGTCAGCAGCCAATCGACGTATCGATAGGCATCGTTGAACGGCACACCCGATGACTCGTAGACGCCGTTCTTGAGCACGTGCGCCGCCTGCCAGCCCTCGAAGATGCGGAAGTAGTGATAGCCGGCGATCGCGACGACCAGCGACGACAGCACCATCGCGGGCCGATACTTCGGGTGGAGCTGGCGCTGCGCCTGCACGAAGAACAGGAACGAGCCCAGCATGGCAGCGATGGCCAGGCTGAGCATGTTGTAGACGAGCGAGTATTCGCTAGATGACAGTGTAGCTACATGTGACATGGGGGTCCTCCAGGGCCGTGGGCCCGTTGATGTATGGATGGCCGCGGGCACCACAGCGTTTCGCCGGCCGTGAAGGTGTGGCAACATGTCGCATGTCTCGATGTGCTGGCCGCACGCCGGCGCGCATCCAATCGTCATGGCTCCTCCCCTCGACCTCCGCGCGCTCGTCGCACTCCAGCTCGTCGACGTCGAGCGCGAGCTCGACGACGAGCCGCTCCACGTGGTCGAGGGCGAGCTGCCGCAGGGGCTGGACGGCACGCTGTACCGCAACGGTCCGGGCCGGTTCGCGCGTGGCGGGGTTCCGTTCGGTCACCCGTTCGATGGCGATGGCCATGTCGTGGCGGTCCGGTTCGCGGACGGTCGAGCTTCGGTGCGCAGTCGGTTCGTGGCCACCCGCGAGCTCGCCGCAGAGCAGTCTGCGGGCCGGATGCTGTACCGAGGGTTTGGCACGCAGCGTCCCGGGGGCCTCCTGGCGAACGCATTCCGCATGCGGTTCCGCAACGCGGCGAACACCAACATCGTCTTTCACGCGGGGCAGCTGCGTGCGCTGTGGGAGGGCGGATCCCCTCACCTGCTCGATGCTCGTTCGCTCGCTACCCTCGGCGAAGATGACCTCTCCGGGTTGCTTGCATCGCGCGGCGCGCTGCGGGCGCTCGGCGTGTCGCAGACGTTCTCCGCGCACCCACGGCACGACGCGATCACCGGTGAGCTGTGGAACTTCGGGCTCCGGTGGGGACTCGGCCAGTCGCTGGTGATCTATGCGCTCGACCCGGCGGGCCACGCGCGCGTCGTCGCCGAGCATCCGCTCCGCGAGCTGTCCTTCATCCACGACATGGCGCTGACGTCGAGGTTCGTCGTGATCGCTGCACCCGCGGTCCGCTTCGATGTCGTCAAGATGTTGCTCGGGATGGCTTCACCGCTCCGCGGCTTGCACTCGCGCGATGGCGAGCCGCTCGCCGTCTGGCTGATCCCGCGCGACGGTGGGGCCCCGATCTGCATTCCCGGCCCGCCCGGGTTCGCATTCCACATCGCGGGCGCATTCGACCTGCCAGACGGCGGGGT
>JAYSYE010000110.1:0-2191 GCA_043716635.1 Deltaproteobacteria bacterium
CGCGGTCGGCGGCGCGGCCGCGGGCTGGGCGGTGGGGTCGGCGGTGCCCGTGGTCGGCACCGCGGTCGGAGGGATCGCCGGCGCCGGTGCCGGCGGCGCGGTCGGCGGCGCGGCTGGATGGGATCTCGGTGGTCGCCTGGGCAAGTGGGTCACGGGCGGCCGATGAACGCCGCATCGTGGAGCGGCCTCATCTACTCCTTGCCTCGCCGCCCGCGCGTCTCGCCATTCTCGAACAGCCTGGCGGTTGCGGCCATCGCCTTCTCGATCGCAGTCGCCGGCGGCGTCCCGTCGGTGGGAATCCTGGCGGGACTGTACGCCGGCATGCTCGCCGCGGTGAGTGCAGGGCTCGCGCACGGGACCTGGTGCGCGCTCGCGGAGCGTTGGCGCCGGCCGAGCCCGCGCTGACCGGGATCAGGCGCCGCAACCGGTGGGGCGGCCGACCCGCCGGCGGTAGCTCAGGGCAGGAGCTTCGCCAGCGTCGACTCGAGCGCTTCGAGGCGAAACGGCTTCGGCAGATACGCGTCGGCCTGCACCGGACCACGGCGATCGCGGTCGTAGCCCGTGCAGAGCACCACGGGCAGGTGCGGCTGCTTGCGTCGTAGCTCGGCCACCACGTCCGCCCCGTTCATCCGCGGCATCGTGAGATCCACCAGCACGGCGTCGATATGGCCCGCGTCGAGCATCGCGAGCCCAGCGATGCCGTCCGCCGCCGTGACGGCGGAGTAACCGAGATCTTCGATCATCCGCGCAACGACCTCGCGGACGAGGTCCTCGTCGTCGATCACGAGCACGGTGCGCGTGGCGTGGGACGCGATGGGCACCGCGACGACCATCTCCTGCGGCGTGGTCGCGGCGGGCCAGAGCACCACGAAGCGCGCCCCGCGCCCGGGCTCGGAGTGGAGCCTCAGGCCGCCGCCGTGCGAGCGGACAATGCCCAGCACGGCCGCGAGACCGAGGCCGTGGCCGGTGGGCTTCGTCGTGAAGAACGGCTCGAAGATCCGGCGGCGCTGGTCGTCACTGATCCCCGGGCCCGAGTCCTCGATCTCGAAGCGGACGTACGAGCCCGCACCGGTGGCGACGATGTCGTCGGGATCGGGGGCACCGTCGTGGCGCGCGAGCTGGCCGCGGATCGCGATCGACCCCGGCTGCCGGTCGAGGGCATCGCGCGCGTTCGTGATGAAGTTCAGGAACACCTGGCGGAGCTGGCCCGCGTCGCCGCGCACGGTGAGTGCCCGATCGATCTCGACGGTGACCCGAACCCCCGCGGGCATTGTGGGGCTCGTGATGCGGACGAGCTCATCGATCACGGTGCGCGCCACGACGCGCGAGGGCGGCATCCCGCCCCGGCCGGCGTAGGCGAGCAGCTGATCGGTGAGCTCCGCCGCGCGCAGGCTCGCGATCCGCACGTTCTCGAGCGCGGCATGACCCGGCTGCCCGGCCGCGACATCGCGGAGGCCGAGGTCGGCATTGCCGAGGATCGCGACCAGGAGATTGTTGAAGTCGTGGGCGAGGCCACCAGCGAGCACGCCGAGGCTCTCTGCACGCTGGGCATCCACCATGCGCCGCTCGAGCGCGCGCTGCGAGGTGACGTCGATCGACGTGCCGATAAGGCCGATGATCGCTCCGTCGCGGAAGATCGGGGCCATCGTCGTGGAGAGCTGCTTCCCGGCGTGCTCGCCCTGGAACGTCATCACTTCGCCCGCGAGCACGCGCTCGTGCTGCTCGATCGCGGACTGCGGTGCCTCGCCCGCGGCCATCGAGTCGTAGAGCGTCTTGCCGCGGAAGCGTTCGGCCGAGTGGCCCATGAGCCCGAAGATGTCGCCGCCGTTGCGGAGGATGCGGAGGTCGCGATCCATCAGCCACCACACGGCCGGCATCTGGCGGACGACCTGGTCGAGGGTCGCGGCGGTGTGCTCCAGCTCGTCGCGCTGGGCGTACAACAGCTGGTTCGCTGCCTCGAGCTCCGTCACGTCGACGACCGAGGCGTCGAAGCTCGACTCGCCGTCACCGCCTCGCTCGACGACGTGGCAGTACACCCGGACCAGGAGCGTGTGCCCGTCCCGGTGGCGCCACTGCGTGCGTGCGCCGTCGAGCTCGCCCCGGTCGAGGAACTCCGCGAGTAGCACCGGTCGCGCCGTCGGATCGACGTAGATATCGGTGTTGAGGTTCTTCGCGAGCAGCTCGTCGCGGT
>JAYSYE010000012.1:0-2601 GCA_043716635.1 Deltaproteobacteria bacterium
GCGACGAGCCCGAGCACGCCGAACACGAACAGCAGACACGTGCCGTAGAAGCACGCCATCAGGAGGCCCAGCGACTTCAGCGTGCCGAGGCCGTACGCGCCGATCGTGTAGGCCATCGCGCCGAACGCGCCGATCGGTGCGAGCTTCATCAACATGCCGATGATGGCAAACACCACCTGGCCGACGCGCTCCACGAGATCGAGCACGGGCGCGCCGCGCTCGCCGATGCTCTGCACGGCGAAGCCAAACAGCACCGCGACGAGCAGCACGGGTAGCAGATCGCCCTTCGTGAAGGCGCCGACGAACGTGTCGGGGATGATGTCGAGGATGAAGCGCGTGATCGTGAGCGCGGGCTTGTCCGTGTACTTCTTCAGCTCCTCGAGGTCGTGGGGCGTGGGCACGAGGTGCAGACCCGAGCCCGGCTTCACGAGGTTCACGACCAGCAGGCCGACGAGCAGCGCGACGATGCTCGCGACGAGGAAGTAGACGAGCGCGAGCCCCCCGGACCGGCCCACCGCGCGCATGCTCTTCATGTTCCCGATCCCCGGGACGATCGTGCAGAAGATGAGCGGCGCGATCGTCATCTTGACGAGCGCGATGAACGCGTCGCCGAGGGGCTTGAGCGCCTTGGCATGATCCGGCGCCACCACCCCGACGAGGATCCCGAGCGCGATCGCGACCAGCACCCGGAAGTACAGGGTGCGATGGAACGGCGCCTTCGGGACGGACTGCGCCGCGGGCGGTGCCTGCATGGCCCGATGATGCACGACCCTGGCCCGCCGATTGCTGACCTCGGGGGCACATGCGCATCGAGCTCGCTATCTTCGCGATCTCGTTGACCGTCGGCGTTGCCTCCAGCGGGGGGGTACGCGCCCGGCTCGCCTACTTCGTACAGATCACGAGTACTCGATCTTGATCGTCTCGATCGTCGTGGTCATCGCCTGCTTGACGATCTCGACGTCCGGATGCCGGACGATGAGATAGCCGTCGCCCTCGTAGCTGTCGGCGCGCGGCGCGCCCAGCTTGGGGAGCCGCGACTCCACCACGAGGTGGCCGATGGCCCGCTGGAGCGCCTCTGCCCCCGCCACCTTCGAGACCCGGCCCGTGCCGATGCCGCGCAGGTACGCCACCCCGACCGCGTACTTGCGCTCGTACGGCCCGTCGAACGCGTCGTCGACCGTCGCGCGAGCCCACGCGCGGTACATGTCCGCGTCGTGCGCGTAGCTGTTCGCGAGCACGATGTGCGCACCCGGCGGCCGCGCCGCGATCTCGCCGATCGCGAGCGAGCCGTCGTCGCGCCGGAACCACTCCATGTGCGTCATGCCGGTCTCGAGCCCGAGCGCCTCGATCGTGCGCACGCCCAGCTCGCGAGCATCGCTGTAATCGGGCCCGTCGAACTCCCGCGGAAGCACCACCACCCACTGGATCCACGGCGACTCCACGACCTCCAGCGGCGTCGGGTAGTAGCGCGTGACCGACTGGAACTTCACCTCGCCCGCGATCGTGATCGTCTCGAAGCTGTGCTCGCGGCCGCGCAGGAACTCCTCGGCGAGTGCCGGGTTCTCCGGGCTCGCCGACAGCGCCGTGAGCGCGCCGCGCAGCTCGTCGAGGTTGCTGATGCGCCAGGTCGCCTTCGCGCCCATGCCCGCGGGCGGCTTGAGCACGATCGGCAGGCCCACCTCCGCGACGAAGGCGATCGCATCGCTCCACTCGCGGATCAGCTTGTGGCGGGCGCACGGCAGACCGTGGCGCCGCAGCTCGTCCTTCATGCGCGGCTTGTCGCGGAACAGGTCCGCGGTCTCGGGCGACGTGCCCCGCACCCCGAGCGCGCGCCGGATCTCGCCGAGCTGCACCTGCAGCGGCTCGAGAATCCCGAGCACGCGGTGGATCGGCCCGTACTTCGCCTCCAGCTCGCGCGCGGCCCCGATCAGCTGCTGCGTGTCGAGGCCCTTCGAGACGCGAGCGGCGCCCCCGAACAGCTTCGCGTCGGTGCCCTTCGGAAACTCCTGGCCGATCAGGAGCAGCCGGACGTCGTCCAGCCGTGCCGCCGCGCGAGCGAACCGCATCGTGGTCTCGAGCGGGAACGGTGCGACGAACAGGACGTTGCGCATGACGCGCGTTGTATCATGGCGCTCTTGAAGGTCGTCTTCCTCGCCCCCTCGTACCCGCCCGAGATGCAGCAGTACACGCGCGGCCTCGCGGAGGTCGGAGCGTCGGTCTTTGGCGTCGGCGATACGCACGTCAGCCAGCTGCCGCCCTCGCTGAAGCAGCACCTCGCGGGATACCTACAAGTTCCGCGCTTGCTGGACGAGGATGACGTCGTGGCGCGCGTCCACGCGTGGATGCGCGGGCGCACGGTCGATCGCGTGGCCTCGAACTGGGAGGTGATGGTCTCGACGGCGGCTCGGCTGCGCGAGCGCTGGGGTGTCCCCGGGATGAGCGTCGATACCGTCAACGGCTTTCGCGACAAGCAGGTGATGAAGGAGCGCGTCGCGGCCGCGGGCCTGCGGGTGGCGCGCTCGATGCGCGTGCGAACGACCACGGAGGCGCGCGAGGCGGCGTCGATGCTCGGCTACCCGATGATCATCAAACCGATCGCGG
>JAYSYE010000111.1:0-20511 GCA_043716635.1 Deltaproteobacteria bacterium
CCGACGACGACGGACTTGCCGTCGAGGCCCACGGCGCGGAGCGTCGGGAACAGCGCGCCGATCGCGGCGACGGCTCGGTCGTCGGCAGGCATGCCGTACGTGGGAATCACGACCGTCGTGTTCGCGAGGTAGAAGTTCATGTACGACGCGGGGGTGAGCAAGCCGCTCGCGTCGAGGACGGCGCCGGGCGAGGGCACGGTGACGACCTCGAGCCGGGCGCCGGTCGCGGTGCGCGCGGCGCGGAGGTCCGCGAGGATGCCGAGCATCGCGTCGCGGTTCGGATCATCCGCCGCCGGCTCCATGCACGCGACCACGCCGGGCGCGACGAAGCGCGCGATCGTGTCGATGTGGCCGTCGGTGTGGTCGTTCTGGAGCCCGCGGTCGAGCCACACGACGTGCTCCACGCCGAGCGACCAGCGGAGGCGCGACTCGAGCGCCGCGGCATCGAGGCCGGGGTTGCGCGCGCCACCGAGGAGGCACTGCTTCGTGGTGAGCACGGTGCCCGCGCCATCGACCTCGACGGCGCCACCCTCGAGGACGAAATCGAACGCGGCGCCGCGCGTGTGGGTCCAGTCGAGAATGCGGGCGGCGACCTCGGTGTCGCCCGGCATGAGGTACTTGCCGCCCCAGCCGTCGAAGCGGAACCGCGACGCGGTGAGCTCGCGGGTATCGGCGCGACGCAGCCAGATCGGGCCGGTGTCGCGCAGCCAGATGTCGCCGTAGGTCGTGGCGTGGAAGCGCACGCCCGCTGCCGCCGGTCCGAGCAGCGCGCGGGCGGCGGTCTCGTCGGCGGCGTGACGGACGAGGAGCTCGACGCGCTCACCGCGCGGGATGCCGGCGGGATGGAGGTCGACGATGGCGGTGACCATCGCCATGAGCGCGCGGCGGGGGGCGTCGAGGCCCTCGGACCACTGCTCGGGGTCGTGGGGCCAGGCCGTCCACACGGCGTCATGCGGCGCCCACTCGGCGGGCATCTGATAGGTGGGCTCGCGGTTCGGCACGCCGCTCTGTAGCCCAGCGCGTGGCGCGGGTCCATGGAGTCCGCGGCGTGTCGCGGGCTGCTACCGTATGGGCCGGGATGATCGAGATCGTGACGGCCACGGCGTTGCTCGCGGTCGGGATCGTGGGCTTCAGCTACGCGCTGTACGCGACGCCGGAGCGGGTGCTCGTCAGGACCATGCGGAAGGCACAGGGCCGCGAGGCGTCGGCGTGGCTCGACGGCGAGGTCGCGCGGTTCGTCGGGACGGTACGCGCGGTGGGCGAGCCGCTGCGCGCGCCGCTGACGGGGCGGCTCTGTGTCGCGTACCGCGTGGAGGCGAAGAGCCATCGCGACAGGAAGTACGAGCGCATCGTGGCCGCGGAGCTCGAAGCGGTGCCGTTCGTGATGGAGGGTGCCAGTGGACGCGCGATCGTCGACCCGCGCGACGCGGAGGTGCAGATGGCGTTCGATCACTGCCGGGTCGCGGGTCGTCGGGACAGCGCGGAGCTCGCGGAGCACCGGTGGCTTGCTGCGCGGGTGGTGGGGGCGCGGACGCACGCGGACGACCGGCTCACCTACCTCGAGTCGGTGCTGGAGGTCGGCGAGCCGGTCGCGGTACTCGGTCACGGCACGCTCGAGACGGATCCGGATGCGCCGGGTGGGTCTCGCGATGCGCAGAAGCGGGTGCGGCTGGCCAGCACGGCCGCGTTCACGCTGCGCATCAGCGACGATCCGCGCACGACCGCGTTCGGCGTACCGGGTGCGGCGGGCGCGCGGGGACGGGCCGATTCGTGAGCCGTGAGCCTCGATCGGTGAGGTTGCGATGTTGATCATCCTGATGGGTGCGATCGCCTTCGTGACGGCGGGCGGTGCCATCTCGTTCGGGCTGTGGCGCCGGGGGCGCGCCGAGCGTCAGGCGTATCTGAACGAGGCGCGGCGCGACGCGATCGGCTACTTGCCCGGCGGCACGGTCGCGCGCGTGCAAGGAGAGGTCGTGCTGCTGCGAGACGTGCTCTCGAGCCCGCTGACGGGTCGCCCGTGTGTCTCGTATGCGGTACTCGTACGGCTCGACAGTTACTTCGGGCCGATCATTGTCAAGGCGCAGGCGGGCGTCCGCTTCGCGGTTCACGACCCGTCGGGCCGCGCGCTGATCGAGATGGACGGGGTGAACATCACGCTCACCGCAGATCGGGAACAGCTGGTGTCACTCCGACGTTCGCTCAGCCCCGCGCAGGAGGCCATCCTCGTCCGCGGTGCCAAGCTGCCAGATCTCCTGCGCCACCGTACGCGGAACCTCGTTTTCATCGAGGCCGTGCTGCTCCCCGGCACGGTGATCGATGTCCTCGGGACGGCGGCGCGCGAGCCGGATCCCGAGTCCGCGCGCGAGTCGGGGTACCGCGACGGCGCCTCGACGCGCGTCGCGTTTCACTCGACGGCCACGCCTGACCCGGAGGAAGGCGGCAACGGCCGCGACGGCAGTGGCGCGTAAGCCTCAGCTCTGACGCTCCCCGGCCGCGCCCCCAGGTGCTCGTCGTCATCGAGGCGGTCCTCCGCCCCGGCAAGCTGATCGACGTCGCCGGCGTCGCGGCCCGCGAGCCCGACCCCGAGCCACCCGCTAAGCCGCTTACCGCGAGGTCGCCCCCACGCGTCACGTTTCACTCCACGTCGACGCGGACGAATAGCCCGCAACCCGTTCGCCTGGTGGCCGATGGAGTCGCATGGCAACACCAGAACCGATGCAAGTGGCGTCTCCGACGGGACCGCAAACCGCGCCGAGCGCTGCACGCGAAGCGCCCTTGATGCTCACCGAGGCGCAAAAGATCGACAGTGCGAATACCGTCACGACGAACAGCTTCATCTGGCTCGCAAGCGCCGCGAACGAGTCGGTCAACGCGTTGAGGGCCGAGCTGGCAGAGACCGACGAGCCGTTCTGGGCCGGGGCGCTGGCCATGGCGGCTCTCGAGTTGGCCATCGGTGCCGGTGCCGCTGCCGTAGGCGAGAAGATCGCATCCGGCCTCGTGTTGCCCGTCGCTGGCGAGGTGAACGAAGTCCACAAGGAGTTCGTGAAGGCGATCTTCGAGGAGGGAACCGGCGAAGGCGTCAGGAGAGGCGGAGAGCTGCTCAAGGGCGAACCAAACGATGTGCGGTCAGCGTTCATCGACGCGCAGCGGGATGGCGCGAAATATACTCACATGAACAGCCAGACCCACTTCATCACAGACGGCCGGTACCGGATCACCACCGTCGCCGCCGCGGAGACGCTCAGCAACGCGTGCTCGCAGGAGAAAGTGGAGGCAGCTGGAGCGCTTCATCATGACGTCGCACGCAACGCATGGCTCAGTTACATGTCCCGACAGAAGTTCGGTTCCAATAATGGGCGCACAAATCTCACCGATGCCAGCCACCGGGCCGCGAGCAATGCGCATGCACCCGGCTTCGAGCCGCCGGAACCGCCATCGCAGTACATGGCGTTCATGAGCGAGGCGCCCGGCGTGCTCGTGATGCAGGTGAGGCTTCCTGGTATCTTCCTGAATTCCATGAGCGGCCCACCCGTCGTCGAACGCGCGTTTCTCAATGGAGTGAACAAGAAGATCGGTGCGCAATTTGAAGGCAAGCCGCTCGCGACGGCCACGATCGCGCGCGTGATCGACGCGGTCGCTGCCGACGGGACCGTGTTCCAGCTCCGCGTCGACGAAGACAACGCGCTTGTCGGTCCGGCCGGGCACGCCGCAAACGAATGGCTGCACTCCAGGGCCATCGTGGGGCACCCCGAGAATACGGACCTCGGGTATCATGAGCGGGTCGTCGTCGGATTTCGTGCCCTTCTCGAAGACATCGTTCCATCGGAGATCCTGTGTTGATCCCATTCGCGAAGGCGGGAGCGGTGATCTTGCTGCTGGTCAGTGGGTGTTCGGAGAGTCCGTCCCATCGGCGCTACGCGGCGATTGCCGCGAAGATCAACCCGGTGATCGTCGAGCTACGCCCGCTTGCGACCTGGATGCTCGCGCCACCGTCGCGCTCGGATGCCGAGGTCGCCGCGCGATGCAAAAGCGAGGATCACGTCATCGATCAGCTCGCTGACGTCGACGCGCCGAGCGGGGTCATCTCGATCGGGAAAGCAGTATTTTTGCTGCAGCAAGACCGCAAGGCGAGCTGCCTCACCAGCACCGACGATTGGGCCACTACCCGCTGCGCGACGTTCTGTCGCTGGGAGTGGCGCTACCTCGCCGAGCGCGTAAACCTCCTTGCGAAGCAGGCCCGTGAGGCCGGCGTGACCATCAATACTCTGTACGAGTTTCAGTAACTTAGCAGATTTATCTCGCGACATCGCAACCGCGACGGCGGGCGGTCGAAGTGCTCGGAATGAACGACACCACGGCGGGAGACTTCGAGCTGGCAGTTCGCACGGGCTGGAGCCTGAACCTCGTGGGAGGCGTCGTGAACGTGGCGCGCAAGGCGGGGTGGGCTGCGGCGGGCGAGCCGCTCGAGGTGGAGGACGCCGGGGCGCTGCTCCGGAAGCACGCGAAGGCGATCGAGGGGCGCGTGACACCGATGCGAATGCTCGCGGCGGCGTGTGGACTGGGCGAGGTCGAGGTCGACATCCTGTGGTTGCTCGCGTGCATCGAGCTCGATCCGGGCGTCGCGCGCGTTGCACAGCTGCTGACGACGGCGAACCTGGGAACGATCAGCGCTCAGGTGCTCGAGGTGTGCGTCACGGTCGGCAAGCCGGGCGTGCATGCGACGAAGGCGCTGGAGCGGCTCGCCGGGCTGGCGCTGGTGGAGTACGCGAGCGACGCCAGGGTGTCGATGCAGCGGCGGCCGGTGCGGATCGCGGACCGGGTGCTCGATCTCGTGAGGGGCTCCTTCGAGCTCGACCGCGAGATCGCGGACGTCGCGGCGCTGGCCGATACGCGGACCGCCGCTGGCGGTGGTGACGAGCCGGTTCCGACCGTGATCTCGCAGGCGGTCGCCGGGGAGCAGCACGTGCTCGTCGTCGTGCGGGGCGCGAAGGGGAGCGGGCGGACGACGCTGCTGAAGCAGGCACTCGGGACTGCAGGGCGGCCGGCACTCGTAGTCAGCGTGGAGGCGCTCGCGACCGACGCGACCGCGCTGGCACGGCAGCTGCGCGTTACGGCCCGCGAGTGCCGGCTCTACGGTGCGACGCCGATCTTCGTCGGGCTCGAAGGTCTGCGCGACCGGTGGCGCGTCCTCGAGCGCGAGCTCCTGCAGTCGTGGAGCGGTCCCGTGCTCGCGACCGCCGAGGAGGCCTGCGACTGGACGGTCTCGTGCCCCGTCGTGACGCACCGGCTCGAGACGCCCACCATCGAGCGGAGCGAGCGCCTGTGGAGCGGTGCACTGGCGGGAGCGCTGCCGGAGGTCGCGCGGACGTGCGCGGCTCGGTACACGCTCGTGCCCGGCGCCATCGCGCAGGCGGCCACCACGGCGATCCAGGCGGCAGGATCCGCAGACGAGGTCACCGTCGCGCACGTCCACGCCGCGATCGGCGAGCACGTGCAGCGCCGGATCTCCGGGCTCGCAGATCGCATCGAGACGAAGCAGCGGTGGCAGGACCGCGTGCTCCCCGCCGACGAGTTCGACCGCATCCTCGAGCTGCTCTCGCGGGTGCAGTATCGGGACGGCGTGATGAACACGTGGGGCTTCGGCGCGAAGGTCGGCGACGCGGGTGGGGTGGCGGCGCTGTTCTCGGGTCCGCCCGGAACCGGCAAGACGATGCTCGCAGGCCTCATCGCCAACGAGCTCGGCCTGGACCTCTATCGCGTCGACCTCTCGAAGATCATGTCGAAGTACATCGGCGAGACCGAGAAGCAGCTCGGCGCGCTCTTCGATGCGGCCGAGACGGGCCATGCGATCCTGCTGTTCGACGAGGCCGACTCGATCTTCGGCAAGCGCACCGACGTGAAGTCCAGCAACGATCGGTACTCGAATCTCTCCGTGAACTACCTGCTCCAGCGGATGGAGACCTTCTCGGGGATCACGCTCCTGACCACGAACCACGAGAGCGCGATCGATCCCGCATTCATGCGCCGCCTGTCGATGCACGTGCGGGTGCCGATGCCCGACGGGCAGCAGCGCCTGGCGCTCTGGGAAGCGCTGATCCCCGCGACGGCCGAGATGGCACCGGACGTGAGCTTCGCCGCGCTCGCCTCGAAGTTCGTGATGAGCGGCGGGCACATCAAGAACGCGGTCGTGCGCGCCGCCTTCCTCGCCGCGAACGATCAGTCGCGCATCGAGACCGCGCATCTGTGGCAGGCCGCGCACCTCGAGTACGAGGCGATGGGAAAACTGGCCGTGCACGACCGCGAGACCCTGCGCGCTGCTTAGCGGACAGCCAGCGGACAGCCAGCCCGGCGGTCAGGCGGCGGGCGTGGGAGCCCAGGCGTCGGCGGGCACGCTCAGAGCGACGGGCGTGCCGCGGCGGGCGACGACGAAGGCGGCAGCGAAGGCGAGCGCCGAGGGGAAGCGACGACGCGGATCCTTTGCCATCGCCACGGCGAGGACGTCATCGATCGCGGATGAGATTCGCCCGAGCGACGACGGGCGTGGCGGCGCGGCGTGGACGACCTGGTAGACGAGCTCCGCGATGTCGTTGCCGCGGAACGGCGTCCGGCCCGTGAGACAGCGGTAGGCGATCGCGCCGAGCGCATACACGTCGGCGAGATGAGTCACCGCGCCGCCCGAGGCCTGCTCGGAGGCCATGTACTGCGGCGTGCCGACGATGCCCTCTCCGGTCAACGTGCCCTCGCTGCCCGCGAGCTTCGAGACGCCGAAGTCGAGAATCTTCCACACGCCGTGGTCGAGGAACACGTTGTGCGGCTTGAGATCGCGGTGAACGACGCCGGCGAGGCGCGCGACCTCGAGGCCGCGCGCGACGTGATCGATCATCACGGCGAGCTCGTCGAGCGGCAACCGGACCTCCGAGCGCAATCGAGTTGCGAGGTCGACGCCGACCAGGCGCTCCATCGCGATGTACGGCAACACCGAGGTCGTGGGCGACAGCTCGTACACGCGCACGATGTGAGGCGACACGAGGCGCGCCGCGATGTCCATCTCGCGATGGAAGCGCCCGACCAGCGACTCGCTGCTCGTCGAGCGTGCGTTCAGCAGCTTCACGGCCGCGACCCGGCCGTCGGCCGCGTACCCCTCGTACACCTCGCCCATCGCGCCGCGCCCCAGCACCAGGCCGAGCTTCCACGATCCCATCTGATGCCCGGTCCAGCGGCCCTCGTTCACGCCGGCCTGTCGCGCCACGTCGTCCTTCACCTCGATGAGCGCCTGCTGCTGATCGCCGATCACGCGGATCGCGCTCTGGAGCTCCGCGAGCGCCGTCGCGTTCGTGCGGCGCGCCCAGCGACCGAGGGCATACGCGCAGATGACGAAGCCGATGATCAAGGCTTCGGCGACCGCGCGTTGCTCGGGCGAAACGAGCTTGCTCGAGATGACGCCGACGTCATCGAGCCAGCCCAGCATCATCGGCACCGTGAACCCGACATGTCCGAGTAAGCACACGCCCATCACGGCGAGCGAGGTCCACCGCGATTTCCCGAGCGAGATGAAGACAACGCCGAGCACGTGCACCATCGCGACGGCCGAGTACGGACCGAAGTAATAGAGCATCGGGACGGTTCCCACCGTGGACACGATCCACAGGATGCCGACCGGCCGCGGGTGCCAGCGCGATGGGCTGGCAGCGAGCCACAGCAATCCCACGTTGCAGAGCGCGAGCAACGCGGCGCCGGCCCAGAACAGATGCATCGCCAGCCGGTCGCCACCGAGCGCGATCGACAGAGCGACCGCGCCGAGCGGGGCCGTCACGCCGAACACGTGGAACATCTTCATCCGCGGCAACGCGCCGCGGTCGAGTGCCTGCGCGCCGGTGTACGCGGGGCGTAGCGACGCGGTCGGCAGGGACCCTGTCGGGGAGGCTGCGGTCGGGGGCGCGTGCGACGCCATCGCGTGCGGCGATGCGGCGATCGTCCCCGGCCCGTCCTCGGCAGCGAGTGGCGGGTCGACATCGAGATCGGGATCGACCACGACGCGACCGTCCGAACCGGCTGCCAGCGCTGGTCTCGCTGTCCGGTCGTCGGACACCTGCGCTTGCGCCGTGGAGACCGAGCCGGCGGCCGTGCTCGGAGCGGGCGTGGGGCCGGCCGGCGGCCCGGCGATCAACGGCAGGACCGGGAGCGCGGGCATCGGTCCCGTGACTTCCGTGCTGGACACCCCGGGAACCGCGTCCGGTCCTGCGCCCCCGGATCCGCCTGCGGTCGGGAGTACGAGCGTGCGCTCGCCTGCCCCGTCGTGCGCGTCCGCCACCTGGACAGGATAGCTAAGAATTCAGCCCGACGTAGAGATGCTGGACGTCGTCGTCTTCATCGAGGTCGGCGAGGAACTGCTCCACCTCGGCCCGGGCCGCATCGTCCAGCGTGACGGGATTCTTGGCTCGCCAGCCCAGTCGCAGCGTGGCCACCGTCCAGTCGTGCGTTCCGAGGGACTTGGCCACGGTGTCGACATCGGTGGGCTCGGTGTAGAAGCGAAACCCACCTTCGCCATCCGCCTCGAAGTCCTGGGCGCCGCTCTCGATCGCGGCCTCCTCGGGATCCGCGCCGACGGGCGGCGTCGCATCGACCAGCCCGACATGCGTGAAATCCCACGAGACGGAGCCCGACGTGCCGAGCTGCCCCTTGCGGAACAGCACGCGCACGCTGGTCGTGGTGCGGTTCTTGTTGTCCGTCAGGCACTCGACGATCACCGGCACCCGATGCGGGCCAAACCCCTCGTACGTCACCGTCTCGAATGACGCCGCATCGTCGAGCAGGCCCGCGCCGCGCTTGATCGACCGCTCGAGCGTCTCGCGTGGCATCGACGCCTTCTTCGCGGCCTCGACGGCGGCTCGCAGGCGCGCGTTCATCGAGGGGTCCGCGCCGCCCTTCGCGGCCATGATCAGGTCCTTCGCGAGCTTGTTGAAGATCTTCCCCTTCGCGGCGGACGACTTCAGCTTGCCGGCGGTCTTCCATTGCGCGCCCATGCGTCGCTCATAACACTGGCGCCGACCCGCCGCGTGGGCGAACCGATCCGATGTCGGCGGCGCACGGACACCGACCGCGCGCGACGAGCCGCCGCCGTTCGCGGGCGCGAGCGGTCGGGCCGGGATGCACCTGGGGGTAGGGTCGCGGGCATGCAAGGTCTTCATGTGTGCGTGACGGGTGGGACGGGGGCGCTGGGTGGTGGCGTGGTCGCGGTGCTGCAGGCGCGCGGCGCAACCGTGCACGTTCCGCCGGCGCCGCCCGCGGGCCCTCGGCTCGATGACGAGGCCGCCGCCGTCGCCTACTTCGCGGCGCTGCCGCCGCTGTGGGCATCGGTGCATCTCGTCGGCGGATTCGCGATGGCGCCGATCGCGGAGACGACACTGGCCATGTTCGAGGCCCAGTGGCGGATCAACACCGCGACGTGCTTCCTGGCGTGCCGAGAGGCCGTGAAGTCGTTCCGCCGACGCGGCGCCACCGGCGGCGTCGGGGGTGTCGGCGGCCGGATCGTGAACGTCGCCGCCCGGCCCGTGACCGTCCCCGCCGCGAGCATGACGGCCTACGCGGCGGCCAAGGCCGGCGTCGCGTCGATCACGCAGACCCTCGCGGCCGAGCTCGCCGGCGAGCAGATCCTCGTGAACGCGGTGCTGCCATCGATCATCGACACGCCGATGAATCGCACGTCGATGCCGGCCGCGGATCACGCGACCTGGCCGACGCCCGCGCAGCTCGCCGAGGCGATCGCGTTCCTCGTGTCGCCCCAGAACGCGCTGACCTCGGGCGCGCTCGTGCCCGTGTACGGCCGCGCCTAGCCTGCGACGTGCGCGCGGATCTGCCAGCCCGGGTCGCCGCGGCGATCGAGCGTTGCGAGGGCCCGAGCCTCGTGTTCGACCTCGCGCGCGTGGAGGCCAACGCGCTCGCGATCGCAGCGGCGGCCCGCGCGCACGGCATCACCCCGCTGTTCGCCGCGAAGTCGTGTCCCCATCCGGCGGTGCGCGCGATCGCAGCGCGCGTCCTCTCCGGCTTCGACGCCGCCTCGAGCGGCGAGGTCGCCGAGCTCGCCGCCTTCACCATCGGCACGCTCTCGATCGTCGATCCCGGTGGGCGCGCCGGCGCCACCGCCGACCACGCCCGCGCAACGCGCATCATCGTCGGCTGCGAGACCGTGGCGCAAGTCAGCGCCGCTCCCCTGCGCGCCGCCATCGCGATCCGGCTGTCGGCCTCGATCGTGCCCCGCGATCCGGCCGTCGGCGCCGTGCAGGATGGCAGCGGGCACCGGCGCTCGCGCTTCGGGCTCGACCTCGAGCCCGGGCGCCAGCGCGACGTGATCGCGGCGATGGTCCGGGCGGCGGACGGTCGCGCCGTCGGCGTTCACGTGCACCACGGGGCGGTCTCCGCCACGACCGGTGAGCGCTTCGCGGCCAGCGCGCATGCGGCCCTCGCCGCCGCCCGTGCCGCGGGGCTCGAGCCGGCGTTCGTGAATGCCGGTGGCGCGTGGCACGCGGTCGCCGATCTCGCCGCTGCGTTCGCGGAGCTGCGTGCCGCCGTGCCGCCCGCCACGGAGATCCTCGTCGAACCGGGGCGTGCGGTCACCCGCGGGGCGGGGTTCGCCACCGGCCGCGTGATCGTCGCGCGCGAGCTCGACGATCGCGCGCTGCGCATCACCGACGTCTCGCGAATCTGCCACCTGCGCTGGAGTACGATCGACCTGGTGGGTCCCGCGCCTCACCCTGGCACCGGGCACCGCGTAGTCGTCGTGGGGCCCACGTGCTTCGAGGAGGACGTGCTCGGCGAGTGGACGATCGACCCGCTGCTCCTGGCCGTGGGCGCGCGCATCACGCTGCGCGACGTGAGCGGCTACGCGCTCGCCTGGAACGCGCCGTTCGGGGGCGTACCGGCCGCCAGCGTCGTGGCGGTGGACTGAGCCCGCCTACCGATCTTCTTCGGCGTCGCCGGTGTCGGACTGCTCGGTCACGTCCGGAATCACGGGCTCCGCACCGACCGGCTGCATGTCCTTGCGATCCGCACGCACGGCCCCGCCCGCCCGCTTCTTCGGGACGCGAGCCACGACCTTCTCCGGGTACCGGTACCCGAACGTGAGGTAGAGCGTGTTGCGATAGAAGCCCGTCACCGGCTGTTCGGCCTGCGCGTCGCCCGTCTGGATCAGCAGCTCGTAGCGGAGCCCGTACGAGAGTCCCGCGCGCGGCGTGTACAGGATGCCGAGATCGAGGCGCCCCGCGGTGACCGAGCTCAGGAGCTTCGACGACACCGGATCGATGATCTGCGTGCGCTGGAGCGCGGCCGTCCCGAGCAGCACGTAGTGCGGCGCGCGCCGGCTCGATCCGTCGATCTGCGTCAATGGGATCGCCGCCGACACGGTGGCGCTGTTGTTCACCGTGTTCTGCGCGATGAACGTGCTGGGGGTGACGTCGCGACGCACCTGAAGTCCGGCGCGCCCCCAGTACTCCGACAGCGCATACGTGACGCCCGCGACGGGGAAGATCCCGCGCTTGCGCACCTCGTCGGGGTGATCGGGATCCGTCCCGTACGGGATGATCATCACGATGCCGGCATCGGCCGCGAGGCTCTTGCGCCGCGAGAGGTCGTGGCGGTACTGGCCCCGGATGCGAGGCGCGAGCTGGCGGTCGAGCCGGTCGCCCTGGAACGCACCGTCGGGCGCGTTGCGCTGGAAGCGCTGCACCGAGCCCCCGACCTCGAACGCGATGGCATCGTTGACCCACGTGCGCTCGGCCCCGACGCCGAAGCCGGCCTCCGCGGACGTGAGGATGGTCGGGTCCATCGGCATGTCGACGGTGCCGCGCTCGTCGGCATGATCGTTGGTCTGGTCGAAGCGGGCGAACAGCGACTGGTACGCGCGGTACTCGCGCGAGACCACGTAGGACAGGTACTCGTTCGCATCGCCCTGGACGAGCGTCACGCGACCGATCGGCTGCAGCTGCACCTGGGTCTGGTCCGCGGGCGCCTGCGTGGAGAGTGCGGTCAGGACACCGGTCCCGCCTCCGAAGCCGGTGATGACCTCGGTACGGGGGCTCGGCAGGTAGAACGATCGCCAGCTGCCCCGCCCCGTGACGGACGGGTACTTGCCGTTCAAGACGTAGTGGATGATCTCCGCCTCGGCCGCGAGCTCCTGGATCGCGCGCGGCGAGCCACGCGTGTAGAGGAAGCCCGGGCGGACCTGGAAGAACAGGTCCGCTTGCCGGCTGCCATCGTTCGGCGCCGCGAACACGTTGTCCGTGACGGCGCCCTCCGCGTTGATCGTGGCGTGCCAGCTCTGGGCTTGCGCGTGCGCCCGTGTCGCGGAGGCCGCGATCAGCCCCAGCGGGACCGCACCCAGGACGGCAATGAACGCGACCGACAACCGCACGCCAGGATTGTTAGCACGCGTCGTCTGTCGCAACGGTCGAGCTAAAGCAGGCTCACCGAGTTGACACCCACGACGGCCAGCATGCTTAGACTTGCGCGGCGCCATGCGTAGTGACCTGTCCTCCGAACCTGCCCTGCTCCCGTGGACCCTTTCTCCCGCCGCCGACGACGAAGACGAGGCGGACGATGCTGATGAAGCTGCTGATGACGACGACGACGAGGAGGCGGACGACGCCGAGGCGGCGGCCGAGGAGGTCGATGAAGTCGACGAGGTCGACGAGGTCGATGGAGCCGTGGTCACCCCCGTGCCGGCCGCGGGGGGCGATTACGTCGCCGAGGAGGTGGAGGAGGAGGAGTGGAAGGAAGAGAAGCCCGAGGAAGAGGACGACAGCACCGGCGGCTGGCGTGACGGCGACGATCCGCCGTGGGGCAAGGACGAGGAGGAGGAGAAGGCCAAGGACGAGGACGAGGAGGAAGACGAGGACGAGGAGGACGACGACGAGGACGATGACGACGAGGACGACGAGGACGACGAGGAAGAAGACGAGGACGACGACAAGGCGAAGCCGCTCGCCGGCCGCATCGTGCGTCCCGTCCGCCCGGTCCGGCCGGTCCGCCCCGTCGTGCCTCGCGGCATCCTGAACGACGACGACGACGACGATGACAGCCCGTCGTCAGACGACGACGTGGACTACGAGAAGCCCGATCTCGAGGACCGGCCGAGCCGCGGGCCGATCATGCCCCGCCCGCCCAAGCCGCTGCCCGTCGGCAAGCCACTGCCGCCCGTGAAGCCGACGCCGGTACCGGTGCGCCCCGCCCCGCGGCCGCGGCCGGCGTTCAACCTGCCGAAGCCGATGCCGTCGCCGGTGCCTCGCCCGGTCGAGGACGACGATTCGGGTCCAGTGGAGGCGCCCGCACGTCCCGCGGCCAAGGCACCCGCGGCCACGCCTGCGCCCGCGCCTGCGAAGGAGAAGGCTCCCGCGAAGGAGAAGGCGCCCGCGAAGGAGAAGGCCCCGAAGGCGGACAAGGCCGACAAGAAGCCCGCCGCACCGAAGAAGAAGTAACGGCGTCGAGCGCGCTAGCGGGCGACGGCCGCCCGACGCTGACCGTCGGGGAGCTCGCTCAGAGCTCCCCTTTCGCCTTCAGCAGCGCCGGCAAGAGGATGCCGACGTAGGCCACGCAGCCCCCGAAGATTCCGAGCAGGTCTTTCCAGCCGAGCGTCACGCGGAAGTCCGGCCGGTGGAAGCGAACCGCGCCCGCCCACGCTCCGATGAGGCCGAGGAAGATCCACAGCACGGAGTGGTACGTGAACGACAGCGTGTTGATCTGGAAGACGATGCCCGCGAACGACGCGAGCAGGGCCACGCCCCAGGCCTCCGCGACGTCCGCGCCCGGGATCTTCGACAGCCGACGGACGCCCACGACGAGCGTCTTCATCGATACGTAGATCACGCACACGAACAGAAACAGGCCCGGGAAGCCCAGCTCCGCGAGCGCGAGCACGAACGAGTTGTGCGCCGTCAGGTAGTGATGCTCGGTGAACTGCCCCGCGCCCACGCCCCAGATCGGACTGTGCTGGAACAGCTTGAGCCCCGTGGCCCAGGCCTCGTAGCGCTCCATCGTCGATTGCTCGGCATCGGCGCCTCCACGGCCGCCGAGCAGCATCACGGGGAGGGCGAGCAGTCCCGCGGGGATCACGGCGAGCCACCGGTAGCGTTTCACGAGGTACACGAAGAACACGAGCAGCGCCGCGACCTGCCCGCCTCGCGACTCCGTCATCCAGAGCATCGCGATCACCATCACGCAAACGACCCCGAGCCCGACCTTCGCGACCACGCCCTTCTTGCGGCGGATGAACGCCACGAGCAGCGACAGCGCGCCTGCCGAGATCGTGAGCGCCACCTCGTTCGGGTCCTGCAGCTCCCCGCGATAGCGCACGCGCTTCTCGACGCTGTACGTGCCGACCAGGCCGACGTGCTCGCAGCGATACTCGAGCCCCGGCTCCGCGTCGGGCCCCAAGCACTGCTCGCTCGTCTCGCACAGGCGCCCATCGGGCTTCCCCCTCAGCTCGTTGGACGATTCCTCGCCGCCGACGCACTGGGTCGGCGCCAGCCCCTGGTGGAAGCACACGAACGCGATGAAGACGCAGGTCGCCACCAGCACCGACGCCACGGCCTGCAGTGTCCGGAAGCGCTGCACCCCATGTGCGATCGTTCCGTACAGCGCGAACAGGATCGCGAGCTCGACGCCCTTGCTCGGTAGTTGCTCGGGGACGACGATCGCCGTGCACACCAGCGCCCACCCCAGGAACCCGAGCACCCAGGGGAGCGCGGGCGTGGCGATCGGCTGCAGGCGACGGAGGCGGACGTCGATGACCCACCCCAGGACCGCCAGGACCGTGAAGAGATGCAGGAACGGAACGCGCTGCAGCAGCGGTAGGAACTCCTGCGGGCGGGCCAGGATGAACACCACGAGGCAAGCGATTCCTGGAATCGCAAACATGCCGTATAGCTTTAGCTCGATGCGCGAACGGGTTGCCAGCCTCCTGCACCGTGCGGGAGCGCTCGGTGCCTTGATGAAGGTGCGGCGCCACGCGCTCGTACCCAACCTCTCGATCGTCACGTACCACCACGTGGACCCGCAGGCGGCGGGCTATCCGTTCGACCCCGATGTCGCGGACGCGACGCCGGAGCAGTTCCGCCGGCAGATCGAGCTGCTCGCGCGGTACTGCACGCCGATTGGCGTCGACGAACTGGTGGCGGCGGTAGACGGCGCGGCCCTCCCGCCGAATCCCGTGATGGTCACGTTCGATGACGGCTACCGGTCGTGCCACGACGTCGCGCTGCCGATCCTGCGCGCGGTCGGCGTGCGCGCGACGTTCTTCATTTCGACCTCGTTCGTGAGCGATCGGCGGCTCTACTGGTGGGAGCGGATCGCCGTGATTCTCTCGCGCGCCTCACGCGAGACGACCCGACTCCCGAGCGCTCCGGACGAGGCGCTCGACCGCCAAGACCCCGAGCTCCGCAACCGCCTGGTCACCCTGATCAAGAACACACCGGCGCTCGACATCGAGCGGTTCCTCGAGGAGCTCTCGGTTGCCTTCGGCGTGGAGTGGTCCACGGCGATCGAGGCCGGCGTGGCCGACGAGCTGATCATGTCCTGGGACCAGGTGCGGGCGCTGGCGCGCGCGGGCATGGACGTCGAGTCCCACGGCCGACAGCATCGCGTGCTGCAGACACTCGACGACGCGGAGCTCGATCACGAGCTGCGCGGATCCCGCGTCGAGCTCGAGCACCAGCTCGGTCGCCCCGTGCGCGCGATCGCCTATCCCGTCGGGCGCAGCGTCGCCCGGTGGGCCCGGATTCGCGTCGCCATCAAGGCGGCCGGCTATCGCATCGGGCTCTCGAACGCGAGCGGAGGCAACCGGCTCTGGCCGATCGCGCTGCGCGGCATGATGCCGATGGACCCGTTGGACGTGCACCGGCTCTCGACGGACCGCCGCATGAGCGATGCGATGTTCCTGACGCAGGTCGCGGTCCCGCAGTTCGGGTACTTCGGCCGCCACGGCTGATCCGGGGCCTGGCCTGGCGACAAGGCCGGAGCGCGCTACCCCAGCGCTACGCGATAGAGCGCGAGGTACTCATCGACCATCCGGTCGTGGCTGTACCGGTCGAGCGCGACGACGCGGCCTCGCGCACCCATCGTCACGCCGCGCCCACGATCCTGCTCGAGACCTCGCAGCGCTGCGGTGAGTGCGGCGGCCTCGACCGGGACGAGGAAGCCCGTCTCGCCCTCGTCGACGACCGTCGCGAGCCCACCGACCGCCGTGGTCACGACGGGGAGCCCGGCCGCCATCGCCTCGGGCACGACCAGCGGCAGGCCCTCGGAGCTCGACGACAGCGCGAACACGTCGAACGCATGCACCACGCGCGGCACATCCATGCGCCGGCCCGTGAGCGTGACCCAGCGCGGCTCCGGCAGGGCCGAGATCGCTGCTTCGACCTCGGGCCGAGCGTCCCCCTCGCCGACGATCACGAGCCGCACGCGCTCGGACAGGAGCGGCGCCATCGCGCGCACGAGCAGCGCCTGGTTCTTGAACGCGTCGAGCCGACCGACGGTGCCGACCACCCACGCGTCGCCGAGCCCGAGCTCCGCCCGCACCGCCGCGCGCGCCACCGGATCGGGAGCGTAGCGATCGAGCCGGATCCCGTTCGCGATGGTGTGCAGCTTGCCCGGCGCGCAGTCGTGACCCGCGAGCGCCTGCTCGGCCGTGGTCTTCGACACCGCGACGTACGCGTGCACGCAGGTCGCGGCCGCACGCCGGAGCACGCGCTGCGCGATCGTCCCCGGGTTCCTGCCGTGTTTCGTGTGGATCGACGCGGCCCGCACGATGCGAGCCGCGGGCGCGCCGTAGATCAGCGGCAGCGGGTTGTGGGTGTGGACGACATCCGCCTGCAAGGTGCGCAGCTCGAGCGCGAGCCGCGGGACGAGCGTCGGATCGATGCCGCCGCGCTTCGGCACCCGGCGCACGGCGACGCCCGCGTCGCGAAACTCCGCGGCCATCGCGCCATCGGGCGGCGCAGCCAGCGAAACCACGCTCACGCGATGGCCCCGGGCGAGCTGCCCGATCGCGAGATCGAGCGCGACGCGCTCCTGTCCGCCGACACCGTAAGACGACAAGACGTGAACGATCGACCACACGCTCCGTCCACTACCACGCTAGGGTGCGCGCGTGCCTGGTCAAGCGGATCAGCCCGACCTGATCGCACCCGCGGACGCGGAAGCGGTGCTCGCCGATCTCGGGATTCCCATCCGGCCCGCCGGCACCGCACCAACGACGCCAATCGATGGCGAGCTGGCCGGCGCCTGCGCCCGGATCGCTCGCAAGCTCCGCGACGATCGCCGCCGGCTCGTCGGGTTCCTGCCCGCGGATGACGAGACGGCCGTGCTCCCGGTGCTCGTCCACCTGGGGCTCGCGCTCGCCGAGCTGACCGACTTGCCCGTCGCGCTCGTCGACGCGAACATCCGCCACGGCGGGCTGTCCGCCCTGGTCGAGGGCACCACCGTGACCGCCGCCGATGCCGTGTACGCCGAGCGGATCGTGCGCGGTCGCCTGGTCGTGTTCACGGCCCAGCACGCCGCGCCGCCCGGCCAGGTCGGCCCTCAGCTCGTGCGGCTGCTGCGCACCGAAGCGCAGCGATTCGGTCACATGCTGGTCGATCTCACGGGCTTCGATCGGCTCGGCGAGCACACGGCCGCGGCCGCCGCGCTGGATGGTGCCGCCATCGTCGCCCGCACGCATCACACCCACGAGCGCGGCCTTGCCGAGCTCGCGGCCTTCGTGCGCCGCGACCGGTTCCTGGGTGTGATCTTGATCGGCTCGTAGCGGCCAGACTCGGCCAGACTCGGCCAGACTCACCACGGCCAAACTGAGCCGCGCTTTACGTGGCGCACCCAGACGTGGTGAGGTGACGCCGATGCCTGCTTTCGAAGCGGAAAAGATTGCGGTGATCGGACTTGGTTACGTCGGGCTTCCCGTCGCGATCAGCTTCGGCAAGAAGGTGCCCACGGTCGGCTTCGACATTCGCGCCAAGCGAGTCGAGGAGCTGAAGAAGGGCCTCGACGAGACCATGGAGGTCGATGCGGGCCAGCTTGCCGCGAGCAAGCACCTCGTGATGACGGCCGACCCCGCGCTCCTCGCGGACTGCACCTTCTATATCGTGGCGGTACCGACGCCGATCGATAACAACAACCGACCCGACCTCGGCCCGATGATCGGCGCGAGCAAGACGATCGGACCGCACCTGAAGAAGGGCGACATCGTCGTGTACGAGTCGACCGTCTATCCGGGCGTCACCGAGGACGTCTGCGGGCCGATCCTCGATCAGCTGAGCGGCCTCAAGAACGGGGTCGACTTCTTCCTCGGCTACTCGCCCGAGCGCATCAATCCCGGCGACAAGGAGCACACGTTCGAGAAGATCATGAAGGTCGTCTCGGGCCAGACTCCCGAGGCGCTCGAGCGCGTCGCGAGCGTGTACGGCGCGGTCGTCACGGCCGGCGTCCACCGCGCCCCGTCGATCAAGGTCGCCGAGGCGGCGAAGGTGATCGAGAACACGCAGCGCGATCTCAACATCGCGCTCATGAACGAGCTCGCGCTGATCTTCGACCGCATGGGCATCCGCACCGCCGACGTGCTGAAGGCAGCCGGGACGAAGTGGAACTTCCTCCGGTTCTCGCCCGGCCTCGTCGGTGGTCACTGCATCGGCGTGGATCCGTACTATCTGACCACGAAGGCGCAGGAGCTCGGCTACCTGCCCGAGGTGATCCTCGCCGGGCGCCGCATCAACAACAACGTCGGGCCGTTCCTCGCGCAGAAGACCGTGAAGATGCTCACGCAGTCCGACGTGCCGCTGAAGAAGGCGAAGGTCGGCATCCTCGGGCTCACGTTCAAGGAGAACGTGCCCGACCTGCGCAACTCGAAGATCCCCGACATCCTGACGGAGCTGCGGACGTTCGGGATCGAGGCGATCGTGCACGACCCCCTCGGCGACGCGCATCAGGCGCACGAGGAGTACGGGATCACGCTCTCGTCGCTCGACAAGTTCCAGCAGCTCGACGCGCTGATCCTCGCGGTCGCTCACGACGAGTACCTGAAGGCGCCCGCGTCGCTGTACGAGCGCGTGCGCGACGGCGGCGTGCTGATCGACGTGAAGAGCTTGCTGCCGTCGGCGCTCTACGACAAGCCGCCCCGCGGGATCCGCGTCTGGAGCCTATGAAGGGCAACCGTTACGAGCAGGTCTGCGAGGACCTGGTGAACTCGCCGCGCCGGTGGCTCGTCACGGGCGTCGCCGGCTTCATCGGTTCGGCGCTGCTCGAGCGGCTCCTCGATCTCGGCCAGTCGGTCGTGGGCGTGGATAGCTTCATCACGGGCCACCAGCGTAACCTCGACGACGTCCTCGCGATCAATCCCGACTATCGCCTGCAGTTTCGCTTCGTCGAGGGCGACCTGCGCGATCCGAAGGTCGCGGCCGCGGCTGCGAAGGACGTGGACATCGTGCTCCACGAGGCGGCGCTCGGCTCGGTACCGCGGTCGCTGAAGGATCCGATCGCGTCGCACCAGCACAACGTCGATGGCTATCTGAACGTGCTCGTCGCGGCGAAGGATGCGCAGGTCGGGCGCATCGTGTTCGCGTCGAGCTCGTCGGTGTACGGCGACCACCCGGCGCTGCCGAAGGTCGAGGACAAGATCGGCAAGCTGCTGTCGCCCTACGCGGCAACGAAGCGGACTGACGAGATCTACGCCCAGACGTTCCAGACGGCGTACGGCATGCAGATCGTCGGGCTGCGCTACTTCAACGTGTTCGGTCGTCGCCAGGATCCCGATGGTCCGTACGCGGCCGTGATCCCGCGCTGGATCCGGTCGATGGCGAAGGGCGAGCCGTGCGTGATCTTCGGTGACGGCACGAACAGTCGCGACTTCTGCTACGTCGACAACATCGTGCAGGCGAACATCCTCGCCGGTACGCACCCGGACGCAGCCGTGACCGGCACCGTCTACAACTGCGGATGCAACGGACGCACGGATCTCGTCGAGCTTCACGAGATGATCCGCGCGGGGCTCGCGAAGACGCACCCGGCTGCGGCGAGCGCGAAGGCCGTGTTCGAGGGGCCGCGCTCGGGCGACATCGCGCACTCGCAGGCGTCGATCGACAAGATCACCGGGGCGCTCGGCTACGTGCCGACGCACCAGGTGGCGGACGGCATGGCCGAGACGGTCGCCTGGTTCGCGCAGCGACTCCCGCGCGCCTGACGCCTGGCCGGAGGGCTTCCACCGGCAGGCCCGGGTGATACGCTCGCCGACCGAGATGGCCGACGACGACGGATTGCCCAAGCCCGAACCGAAACCTGTCGACGAGAAGATGGCGCTTCAGCTGAAGCACCTGATCGAAGACAACGTGTTGAAGGGACAGCCGTACGGCGACGAGCGCTGCGACAACTGTCTCTACTACCTGAACCCCGACGACAAGCTGGCGTACTGCTGGCACCCGAAGTTGCGCATCCTCGTGGGTGGCGACTGGTGGTGTCAGTGGTGGGAAAAGCTGGAGG
>JAYSYE010000112.1:0-2181 GCA_043716635.1 Deltaproteobacteria bacterium
TCGTCGATGGGGTGGTGAAGTGAGCGCGCTCCGGTCGGTCGCGGTTGCGGTCGCGGTCGCGGCGCTCGCGGTCCCCGTACGCGCCGCGCCCGGCACCACCCCGCCAGCCGCGCCGCCAGCGGCGGGTCGCAAGGCGCCACCGCCGAAGGTCGTGAAGGCCGCTGGCCAGGCATTCACGGCGGCCGTCACCGCGGACGAGGCGGGCGATCTGCGCGGCGCGGTCAAGCTGTACGAGCACGCATTCGAGCTCGCGCCACATCCGAACATCGCGTTCAACCTCGGCGACGTGCTCGCTCGTGACGGTCAAGCCGACGACGCGATGCACGCGTTCACGATGTACCTCGTGCTCGCGCCGGACGCGGCCGACCGGGCGGCGGTGACCGCGCGCATCGCGAAGCTGCGCGCCGTCCCGGCAACGCTCACGTTCGCCGAGAAGCCGCCGGCGGACCGGAGCGACCGCGACCTCCACGACCTGGTCGACGCGTACATCCTGGTCGACGGCGCGATCGTGAAGCCGCTCGGCGTGGCCCCCGGCAAGATCGCGAACCCGAGCTGGAGCGGCTTCGAGGTGAAGATCCCGGGTGGCAAGCACACCGCGGATATCGTGTCGGCCGTCACGTACGGGCACGACGACCGCTGCGACGCCCCGCCCGGCCGCGGCACGATGTGCCTGCCGTGGTTGCCAGCGCTGGTCCCGGGGAATGTGGTCATCAGCGTCTCCGACACCGAACTGCGGGTCGAGGCCGCGCCCGACGGCCCGGCTCTCGACGGCAAGCGCAGCGCGCTTCCGCCCGGCAAGCACCTGCTCGCGGTCCGCGACGGCTATTTCGAGTGCGCGCCGGTCCTCGTGGACGCGCCCAAGGGCGATGACGTGCGCTTCGTGTACGTGTCGACGCGCGAATCGCCGGGCCTCCAGCGCTGCCGCGCGATCACGGTCACGCAGCAGCTGTTGAAGTTCTGAGACGCGCCGCGTCGAGGCCGGTCCCGGACGATCCCCGTCGATCCGCGCCCCTTCATACGGCAGATGCTGGCATGCGCTTCGATGCTGCCGCCGCGCGGAGCGCTCGCGACGAGGCGACCCGGATACTGAGGCGCCGCGTGCGCGCCACTGAGGTTAGATGCCAGCTAGAAAACGCTGCTCGGTCCCAGGCGCGCGGTGTTAGGGTTCGAGCTTCTACCTGCCCCTGGGAGTCCGCCGAGTGAACCACCCGACCGCCCTGCTCGCTGCCTCGCTGACCGCCGCCCTGGCGTTGGCCGGCTCCGTTGCCCACGCCGACCCGTCGGCGCGTCCCACCAAGCCGATGGCCGTTTTCAAGGACGGCATGTGGGTTCGCGCCGAGGGGACGTGCGGAACTCGACAGACCCCGCCTTCAAACTTCGACCCCGCGCGAGAGACCTCTCCCGCGAACGCGAGCGGCTCGCTGCAAACCGTCTACCTCAACAAGGCTGGTGGTACGTACGTTGCCGGCGGGTCGCCCACGAATGCCGGTGCGAACACGATTTCCGCCTCGCACTGGCAATTCGGTTCTCGCAATGTTGTCATCCCTGCGGCAACATTAACGGGACAGGACTGGCCGACGATCGTTAGCTGCGTCAAAGAGCACTTCAAGCGCTGGAACATTCTCGTCACCGAGACCGAACCGACCTCGGGCGACTTCATCGAAGCCACCTTCGGCGGCAAAGATGGATCCGAAATTGGATTTCCGGTTGGCGGAAATAATGGCGCACTGTTCGGCATCGCAACAACCGATTCATTCTGCAGCCTGTACAAAAACGGGATCGCATTTATCTTCGAAGACACGCATGTTGGCGCATTCCCGGCCGGTGCGAACCGCAATGCTGAGGTGTGCAACACGATGGTGCACGAGGTCGGTCACGTGCTTGGGCTCGAGCACCTGCAGGGCCCGCACGAGCACATGTCATACGTGTACATCAACGCGGGTGGACCTCCATCGGCTGGCGGCACCTGCACCTCCGCTCCGCTCGGGCTGGCTTGCAAGGACTTCGTGGATGCCACTTCGGGTTGCGGCACCGTTCCCGGTGACGGGCCGAACAACGGCCCCAACAACTGCACGTGCGCGACCGGCCAGCTCTCCAGCTCTGGTGTGCGTTTGTCCACCCTGATCGGAAAACGTCCCGTGGAAACGATGCCGCCGACGCTGACCGTCAGCGCCCCCGGCG
>JAYSYE010000113.1:0-6785 GCA_043716635.1 Deltaproteobacteria bacterium
TTTGGTTCGCTATTCTGGAATCGCGAATATAGAATACTGTAATGGTGCTCAAGGGACACGACCTCGTCGTCGCTCTACACGCGGCTCTGCACGCGGGGGCGCCGATGTCGCTTGCAGCGATCGGGGCGGTGCTGGGGCTCGCCGCGTCCGAGGTTCACGCGTCCGTCCAGCGAGCGACGACTGCCCATTTACTCGCACCACGCTTGCATGACAACGAGCGAACGGCCCGCGTGGTCGCCGACCGGATGGCGCTCATCGAGCTCGTGACGCATGGTGCACGCTACGTCTACCTGGTCGAACGCGGACCGCTGACACGCGGCTTCGCCACGGCGCACGGTGCGGAACCGCTGAAGAGCGTCATTCGCTCATCCGAACCCGTACCCGTCTGGCCCCATCCCGGCGGCGATGTTCGAGGCGAATCATTCTCGCCGCTGTACAAGAACGCCCATCTCGCAGCGCACCACGATCCGAGGCTCTACCGAGGGCTCGCGCTGATCGATGCACTGCGAGGCGGGAGAGCGCGCGAGCGAAACCTCGCGGCGAAGATGTTCTCGGAGCTCGTGACCGCGGGAGCCGTCGCATGACCCAGCCTGCGACGATCGTCGAGATCGTCCTCGGTCGTATCACCGCCGCCGTGCGGTTGCGGTTGCTAACCATCCCGTGAGCGGCGGGTTGTTCCAGCACGGCCGTGCTGATGCTAGTACCTCGCCGTGCCGTTCACCGGAGCTCACCCCATGGCGGTGCTGCCGCTGCTGCGCTGGCGCGGGAGGCTCCGGCTCGACGCGACCTGCCTGGTGATCGGCAGCATGGCGCCCGACTTCGAGTACTTCGCGCGCGGCAAGGAGGTCAGCCGGATCAGCCACACGCTCCCCGGGCTCGCGATCTGGTGCATCCCGGTCACCCTGCTGACCGCGGCGCTCGTCCACTTCCTGTGCAAGTGGCCGGTGCTGCTCGTCGCGCCGGCGCCCCTCGCGCGGCAGGCCGTCGCTGCGGCGCGCCGCCCGTGGCCGGGGCCGCTGAGCGCTGCGGGCATCGGTACGCTCGTGGGCTCGGCGACGCTGGGCTCGATCACCCACCTGATCTGGGACGGCGTCACTCACGCCAACGGGTGGTTCGTCCGCCACCTCCCCGGCCTGACCACGGTGTACGCCGTCCCCGGGCTCGGCGCGATGGCGCTCCATCGCCTGCTGCAGCACCTCAGCACGGTCGTCGGCCTGGCCACGCTCGGACTGGTCATGGCCCGCCACTGGATCCGCCGGTCGCCCGCGTTGCCGGCGGGGATCGCGCGCACCTGGCCGCGGCTCGGGTTCGCGACCGCGATCCTCGGGGCCGCCGCGCTGACCACCGCGCGCAACGTCAACCATCACGAGACCGACATCGGCAGCCTCGTGGTCGGCGTGATCTCCGGTCTGATCGCCGGCACCATGATCGCGAGCATGCTCGCGCGCGCCGCGGGCGAGCGATTCCGGAGCCAGGTCGTCGCCCTCGACAGCGGATCGTCGCGGGCATCGGTATGATCACGATGTGAATCTGCGGGCGCGCTACCGCGACCTCGTGGCGTCGGCCCCGCGCGTCTACTGGATCGTGTGGTGGGGGACGCTGATCAACCGGCTCGGGACGTTCGTGATCCCGCTGCTCACGATCTACCTGACGCAGCAGCGCGGGCTCACGGGCGAGGAGGCCGGCGCGATTGTCTCGGTCTACGGGCTCGGCAGCATCCTCGCGTCGTTCGTGGGCGGCTACTTCGCGGATCACGTCGGGCGGCGCTTCACGATGGTGCTGTCGCTGGTCTCGGGCGCCGGTCTGATGGTCGTGCTCGGGCGGCTCGACGATCTCGTCGCGATCGAGGTCGTCGTTGGGCTGCTCGGCTTCGCCGGCGAGATGTACCGCCCTGCCGTGTCGGCGTTCGTCTCGGACGTCACGCCCGAGGCGCAGCGCCGCCGCGCGTACGGACTCCTCTACTGGGCCGTGAATCTTGGCTGGGCCGTGGCGGCAGCCGTCGGCGGCGCGATCGCCACGTACGACTTCCACATCCTGTTTTACGTCGATGCGATCACCATGGCGGCGTTCGGTGTGCTCGTCGCGGTCGCGATTCCCGAGACGCGCCCGACCGCCGCGGTGCGGGCGGATCAGCCGCCGTCGGCCGCGTGGTGGCGCGACCGCGTCTTCGTGATCTTCGTCGCGATCAACTTCTTGATGGTCCTGTTGCCGTACCAGGCGGGTGCGGCGCTCTCGCTCCACATGACGGCACAGGGCTTCTCGCCCGTGGAGTATGGCCTCGTGCTCGCGTGCAACGGCGTCCTGATCGTCCTGTTCCAGCCGTGGCTCACCGCGCGCATCGATCGCTACGATGCGAATCGGATCCTCGTGGCGGCGGCCCTGCTCTACGGCGGGGGCCTCGCGATGCACGGCCTCGCGTCGCTGCTGATCGTCCACATGGCCGCGGCCGCGGTGTGGACCATCGCCGAGATCCTCGAATCGCCGACGCGGACGGCACTCATCGCGCTCATGGCGCCCGCCGATGCGCGCGGCCGTTACCAGGGCGCGTTCGTGATGACCTGGGGTGCGGGCCAGCTTCTGGGCCCCCGGCTCGGGACGATCATCCTCGGACGCCTCGGCGCGCCTGCGCTCTGGCTCGGATGCCTCGGGCTCGGCTCCTTCGTCGCCATCGCGTTTGCCGCCACGGCCCGCGATCGCCGTGCCCGCGTCGCCGCGGACCTCGCCAAGCTCACCGGCTGACGACGGCGGGGCGGTCGATCACCAGCCCGTGAGCGGGCGGATCGCGGCGACGAGGGCGGCCGCCATCTTGTGCTGCGTGACCTCGTTCGGGTGGTAGTCGCAGCCGAGGCCGTCGGAGCCGAGCTGCTCGGGGATGTCGACCACGTGCACGCGCGCGTCGGCGAGCGTCGCTGCGATCGCGTCGAGGTGAGCACGGGCCTTCGTGCGGTTCTGCGCGCCCTGCGGATACGAGTCGGAGAGCATGGGGCTCGTCGCGAGCAAGATCTCGGCCTGCGGCGCGCGGGCCCGGAGCTGGTCGCGCACGAACGCGACGTAGGCATCTCGGTACGGCTGGCCCGGGTCGCCGGCTGCGAAGTCGTTGGTGCCGAGATCGATGACGAAGACGGCGGGCGGATCGCCCGGCGTCCAGACGCTTCCCGGGTCATCGGCGACGATGCGCTCGTAGCGCCGCGGCATCGTGGCATCGGTCGAGCCGTCGTTGTTGCGCACCATCCCGATGCCCGAGTACGCGATGGCATGATGAACGGCACCGAGCTCGGTCGCGGCGAACATGCCCCACGCATGCGTCTCGGCCTCCGTGTCCGCCGAGAACGAGCAGGCCGGGCCGGCCCCGAGCACACCGTAGCCGCACGTGATCGAGTCACCGATGAGCTCGAGCGTGCGGGTCGGCCGCGGCGACGGCACGAGCGTCGCGCCGGTGAACCCGTGGAACCGTGAGGTTCCCACGAACGACTCCGTCCGCTTCACGAGCGCGATGGTGTGCTCGCCCGCCGCCAGCGCGGTTCCCACCTCGTACGTGCCACGTCCGGCAGACGGACGAAGCACCTGCGTCGCGCCATCGATCGTGACGTCGAACCAGTCCCCGCCCGTGTCCTCGAGATCGATCCCGATCGCCGTACCGTCGAACGTCGCCGCGATCTGCGAGCCCGGCCACGCGAACCGCCGGTCCGCATCGAAGCGCCCGATGAAGTGCAGGTCCTCGAGCATCACTGCCGGCGCATCGCCCCCGGGCTGCATCCCGTCTGCTGCTCCCGGCGCGTCGAGCTCAGCGGGGTGGGGATCCGAGCCACCACCGCAGGCCGCGGTCGCCAGCACGCACACGGTCGACAGCGCTCTGCATCCCATGGCCCGATGATGCCTGGAACCGGGCGCACGCGCACGCTGTGACAGCGTGACGCCGTGAGGTCGGCGCCCCGGGGCGGCCGTAATTTTGCGCCTCGGATCCACCGGCAGTAGCGTCGGTGCGTGACCAGATCTGGTGTCGTTGCCGCAGTCCTCGTGACGTTCGTCGGGGTCGCACGCGCGGACACGGTGGTCGACGTCAACGTCGGCGCGACCGTGACCACGACGTCGGACCCGGTGACCACGACCCAGGAGACGACCGAGGAGACCCACGAGGAGCCCACCGTGCAGCGCGGGACCGAGAAGGGCACGATCGGGCTCGGCCTCATGCTCGGGGAGCCCACGGGGATCACGGCGCGCCTCTACCTCGCGGACGATCAGGCGATCCAGGCGGGCGTCGGGTTCGCGTTCTTCGGCAATGGCTTCCAGGTGACGGCCGACTATGTCGTCCATCCCTACATCCTGCAGATCAAGCCCGAGTACGTGATCGCGACGTACGTCGGCCCCGGTCTCCGCGCGATCGACTACAGCAAGAATGGCGACCAGTTCCTCGGGCTCGGGCTGCGCGGGGTCGCGGGGCTGCTGTTCGACTTCCAGATCCCGATCGATGCGTTCGTCGAGGTCGCCGGCGTCGTCGAGTACAAGTTCCACAAGGACGAGGGCCTCGGTGTGGCGCTCAATGCCTCCGTCGGTGCGCGCTACTACTTCTAGGGTGTAAACGCGGCGAGCTTTAACCTTTGGCGGGCCCGACCGGCTGACGCTGGCTTTTGGTTCGGTGCCACGATGAGGCATGACCGAGCCCGGATCGCGGCCGTCCACGTCGGCGCTGAGCAAGGTGCCTCAGGTGACCGTCTTCTTCTGGGTCATCAAGGTCCTCTGCACGACGGTCGGAGAGACCGCCTCCGACTTCCTCGACACGAACGTCGGGCTGGGATTGACCGGCACCGCCGTCGCTGCGGGAGTCTGCCTCGCGATCGTGCTCGTGGTCCAGCTCGGCCTGAAGCGCTACACGCCCCCGGTCTACTGGCTCGCCGTCGTGCTCATCAGTGTGTTCGGCACGCTGATCACGGACATCCTGACGGACAGCCTCAAGTTCCCGCTCGAGGCGAGCACCATCCTCTTCAGCGTCGCGCTCGGACTCACGTTCGCGGCCTGGTACGCGTCGGAGAAGACGCTGTCGATTCACTCGATCTTCACGCGCAAGCGCGAGGCCTTCTACTGGCTGGCGATCCTGTTCACCTTCGCACTCGGTACCGCCACGGGTGATCTCGTCGCGGAGAAGCTCGGCGTCGGGTACCTCGGTACCGGCATCCTTGTCGTCGGCATCATCGCCGCCACCGCGGTGGCGTGGCGGCTCGGGATGGATCCCGTGCTGTCGTTCTGGATCGCCTACATCCTGACGCGGCCGCTCGGCGCCTCGCTCGGCGACTACCTCTCGCAGGCGCGCGCAGATGGTGGACTCGGGCTCGGGGCGACGGTGACCAGCGCGGTCTTCCTCGTCGCGATCCTCGCGGTCGTGATCTATCTCGCCGTCACGCGCAAGGATCAGAACGCGGAGCCCGAGGCCCCCGCACAGCCGCGACGACCGGGCGTCGTGCGCCAGGTCGTGGCCGTGGTGACCGTGCTCGTCGCGCTCGGCATCGCGGGCTACTACCTGCGCAACGCGCAGCTCCAGAGGCAGGCGACTTCAGCTTCGACGGCCACTCGTCCCCTGGGCAATCTGTCCGCGTTCCGGACGCTCGCAACCGAGCTGACCAGCGCCGTCCATGCCGGTGACTGGACCGCGGCCAAGGCGAAGGCCGATGATCTCGAGCACGACTGGGACAGCGCCCAGGCCAAGCTGCAGCGCATGAACCCGGCGAAGTGGACGCAGATGGACGATGCGATCGATGCCGTGTTGAAGCACGTGCGCGCGTCGCAAGACGCAGCCGCGACCGCCAGCTCGGTGGAGGCGTTCCGGCGCGTGATCGAGACCCTCGACCCGAGCTGACCCGTCGACGCCGAGGTGCCGAGCCGGCGACTCGCGTAGCCACTGCCGTTCAACCCCACAACTTTGCAGTGGCCCGGGGTGGCCTCGCGCTTGCTGCCACGTCGCGCATGTCTGCGAGCCGGCTGGTCGAGTGGTCGCTACGGGTCGGATCGCTCGCGGCGTGCGCGCTCGCGGCGTGCGCGCTCCCGGCGTGCACGCTCGACGATGGCGCGGAGGACGACTACGCGTGGGCCGACGCGGACGGCAAGGCGGATGGCGCCAGCACCGCCGATGTCGCGTCCACGCATCTGCAGATCGACCTCGAGGCCCGCACCGGCATCGCCACACTCGAGCTCGAGCGGAGCGGCAACGTCGCGCTCGAAGCGAGCGGCCTCCACATCACGAACGTCAGCGACGACCGCGGCAACCGCCACTTCAAGATCGCCGGCGGCAAGCTGCTCGTCAGCCGCGTGAGCGGCGATCTGATCGTCGAGTACGGATTCGACGTCCACATGAACGCCGACGGCCTCCTGCCCGGCGGCTCGACCGTGATCTGGCCGTACTTCTGCGGCAACGTGTTCCCCTGCCACTCGCAGCCCGCCGATGGCACCACGTTCACCCTGCAGCTCGATGGCATCGCGAGCGGCAAGTCGGCTGTGTATCCCGCCGCGATCGGCGCCGATGCCCCGCCCTACATGCTCGCGTGGGCCGTCGGCGCGTACGACCACCAGGCGCTCGGCACCACCACAGCCGGTACCGCGGTCAGCGTCGACTGGCTGCCGAACGGCAAGCCGGCAGCGCTCGCCGGCACGAAGCACCTCACCAAGATCTTCGACTGGTACGAGCGCACGATCGGTCCATACGCGTTCGGCCACGACGTCGCGTCGGTGTCGGTGGTGTGGGGCGAAGGCTTCTACGGCGGGATGGAGCACCACCCGTACTGGCACGTCGCGAG
>JAYSYE010000114.1:0-6762 GCA_043716635.1 Deltaproteobacteria bacterium
CTCGACGACGCCGTGATGTTCCCCGACCTCGGCGAGATCGCGGCGGTCCTGGCGCGGGCCGGCGAGCTCCGCGACGTGATGGGCAGCTGGCACTGGACCGGCGGCGCATTCCCCGCGGGCGACCTCAGCCTGCGCACCATTCACAACGATCGCTTCAAGGTCGTCGATCGCGGAACCAGCACGACGATCACCGAGATGACTCGGCCGCAGGTCTACCGCGAGGCTCATCCGCGCGCGATCTACCTGCACGATGGGGTTCAGTATCAGATCGAGTCGCTCGATCTCGTCCAGCACGTCGCCACCGTCGTCGAGGTCGACCAGAATTTCTACACGCAGCCGGACGTGCGGACCGCGATCGATGTGCTGCTCACCCAGCAGGCGCGCGCCATCGGTCAGACCCGCGCCCGCTTCGGTGACGTTCGCGTCGACGACGTCGTCGTCGGCTACAAGATGCTCGAGTTCCACAACCACCAGAACCTCGGCTACGAGGCGCTGCACGAGCACCTGCGCCTCTCGCTCGACACCGAAGCCACGTGGGTGGTGGTCCCCGAGCCAGTTCTCGCCGAGCTGGGGAGCGCGCGGGAAGATGCGCTCGCGGGCATGGTGCACGCGCTGGGCGCAGCCGCGCGCCTCGCCACGATGGCGGAGCGAACCGATCTATGCGGCTCGAGCTTTCATTTCACCGACGAGGACACGGGTCACAGCGCGACCGCCCTCGTCCTCTACGACAGCTATCCGCAAGGCCTGGGCTTCGCGGCGATGGCGTACGACGAGCTCGACGAGATTCTCGGCCAGGCGATCACGCTCGTCGCCGGATGCCGATGCGAGGGCGGATGTCCCGCCTGCGTCGGAAGCTGGACGCGTGACCCTGCGCTCACGGGCTGGGCCCTTCGTCGGTTGCGCGAGGACCTGCCCGCTCCGTCCGCGCGCGTCCGGTCCGCCCGGGAGCCCGTGGTGGCCATGGCGACCATGGCGCCCGCATGCTCGCGCATCCCGTGGGCGGAGGTCGAGGCCCGGTGGGCCGAGGTCGCCGCGAGTCTGGTCACCCAGCGCGTGCAAGGCGCGGAGCTCCTCGCGCGCTCGGTCCCGGTGCGCCGCGGCGAGCGCCTGATCATCACCGTGGCGAGCGCGGGTCTGGCCGCGTGGCTCGCTGCAGATGCGGCGCAGCGTGAGCTGTGGCAAGCCATCGCGGTCGCCGTCGAGGTTCCGCCCACCGGCGCCCTCGCGATCGAGGTCACGCACAGCGATCGCGCGCACCGGATCGCGGGAGCGCTGCGACGTCGTCACGACGATCTGATCGCGGGCCGCTCCACGAGCGAGGCGAACGCCAGTTCCAGGCTCGCCAGCGGTTACGTCCTTCCCGACGGGGGACCGGCTCCCAAGGAGCCGCTGCCGTGAGCGTCGCGGCGCTCCACGCATCGCTCCGCGCGCTCGATCCGGACCAGCGCGCCGCGGTGCTATCGAGCGATCGCGCGACGCTCGTCCATGCGCAGGTCGGCAGCGGAAAGACGACGGTGCTCGTTCACCGCGCGGCGCACCTCCATGTCGTGCACGGCGTGCCGCTCGAACAGATCGCGATCCTGACGTTCACCAACCGCGCCGCGAGCGAGCTCCGAATTCGTCTCGACGCGCTGCTGGGACGAGAGACGACGGAGCGCGAGCGCTGGCTCGTCGGAACCTTTCACGCGGTGGCCGCTGTGCTGCTGCGCCGCGCGCTGCCCGTCGAACGCGTCGGGCGCGTCGGGCGCGTCGGGCACACGCGAGCGTTCTCGATCCTCGACGACGAAGCCGCGATCGAGCTCGCCGTGGCGGTCGCGCGCCGCGATCGCATCCGGCCCGGACGACGTGCCACGTTGCGAGACCGTCTGCGCACGCTCCCCGCGCTGGCGCCGCTCGCCGAGGCGGTCATGGCCGAGCGACGCGCACGCGACGCGATGGACTTCGACGATCTGATCGAGCACGCGACCACGCTGCTCGGCGACTCCACGCCGGCCATCGCGCACGTGCTCGTCGACGAGCTGCAAGACTGCGAGCCGCGCGAGCTCGCGTTCGTGCGAGGCCTGGTGACCGCCAGCACGCAGTTCTTCGCGGTCGGTGATCCGTTGCAGTCGATCTACGGCTGGCGCGGAGCCGCTCCGATCCTGTTCGCGACGACGGCGGCGCAGCTGCGCTGTCAGGTGCGCACGCTGCCCAACAGCTACCGGAGCACGCAGACCTTGCTCGTCGGTGCGCGTGCCATCCTCGGCGAGCAGCCGGCGGCGATCGGCACGCTGGTCCCGGTGCGCGGCCCCGGCCCGAAGATCTCGATCGTTCGGCATCACGACGTGACGGCCGAGGCGGCCTATCTCGCCGCGCGGCTGACGGAGCTCCACGCCACGGGCGTCGCATGGAGCGAGCTCGCCGTGCTGTGTCGGCTGCGCGTGCAGGTGGCAGAGCTGGCGGCGGCGCTCGCGACGCGTGGCGTACCGTGCGTGCACGACCTCGACGAGCGGCTCGAGCAGCCCGAGCAGCCCACCGGGACGACGGCGCCGGCCGTCCGCATCCTGACGATCCACGCCGCCAAGGGTCTCGAGTTCACGCACGTGTTCCTCTCGGGCGCCAACGTGGGCGTGCTGCCGCTGCTGTCACGAGATCCCGACGACGATCGCGATCGAGACGCCGACCCCGCGGAGGAGCGCCGGCTGCTGTTCGTCGCGCTCACCCGCGCGCGCGATGCGGTCGAGGTCTCCTATCAGTTTCGTCCTCACACGCACGGCGCCTTCGGCGTCCTCAGTCCGCTGTGCCTGCCGTTGCTCGCAGACGTCGCGACCCGCGAGGACCCGGTCCCGCCGCCGGGGCCCGCACCCGCACCTGCACCCGCACCCGCACCCGCACCCGCACCCGCCACGACGCGCATCGCGGGCGCGTGGCACGTCGGCCAGCGCGTTCGCCACGCTCGCTACGGCAGCGGCACCATCGTCACGATCGCGGATGACACGCTCGACTGTGACTTCGGCAAGCTCGGGCCGCGCGCGTTTCCCCGCGCGCTGTGTCCGTTAACGGTCGATGCCGTCGCGACAGGCTGACGGAACCATGCTTGCACGGCCTGACGGAACCCTCCAATCAACACACTAACTTGCGTATCGTTCCAGGGACATACGTGTTTCCACGTGTGCCGGCGCATCCCTGTTCGTAGCAAGAAAGTAGAACTCGAGTGTGAACGGTTTCTCGTCGGAACATGCGGCCGGGAAAGTCGGCGTGTTTCTTGTGCGCTATGAACCTGCGCGGACAAGCTGACGGATCGTGTCGCCGACCAAGGCCAGAATCCGCTGACTCAGAGCGGAGATGTGCCGTTCGCGGAAGGCAGTAGCAGCGTGCTGACCGTTGTAGAAGCCGGTGGAGACGAGGACCGTTCCGTTCTTGGTCTGAGCGATCGAACATGGATCTCCCTCGAACCGTGTGCCCAAAGTGAGCTCGAGCCGCTTGCTGGCCCACGCACGAGTTGGCTCTCCGTAGAAGAACACGATCAGCGGGCCGTCCGGTTGTTCCAGCATCCGAAGCACACGCTGGCCGGACATCTCTCCAGATTTCCGCTCGAAGTCCTGCTTCCCGGAAAACTCGGCGGAGAACCAGTTCTCCAGGTACGAACCGCGCCACTCGAATCCGGTCCCGGGGCGCGGAAGGGGACGGAGCTCGGTGAGCAAGGTGGTCGGCCGATGACCCGCGGGCCTTGATCCCAGTGCCTCTCGCTCGGTTTCCCACGGTCTTGCGGTCAAGCTCGCCATGATCTTTGCCATCACGTCCCAGACCGGAACGTCGGTCTTCACGAGCCCCGCGAGTGCGTCGAGCGCGCCGTTCTTGTCGACGCGGGTGCCGTCGTAGGTTGGTTCCGTGCATCGACGACGGATGTTTTCATGCTGCAACCTTGGATCCCGATCGCAGTACTCCTCCAAGCCCACAAACACGATATCTGGTGCATCCACTCCGTAACCCTCGAAGGCGAGTAGGCGCGTCCGATCCGCATGCGTCGGACTCCACGTTGACGACGACATGTCCTGTTCCTTCCCCTGTTGGCGACGTCGGACGACCGCGGCCGGACGTGGCGTTCGGTCGCTGGGCTTCTCCTTCTCACGCTCGTACAGAAACCGCAGCCGTTCGGACGGTCCCCAGTCACGCCCGGCGATGAGGTTGTCTGCGGCTTGCACCGCGACCCTTACGCGGCCTTCGTCCATCTGCGGGTCCGATCGTTCTCGAATCGCCTGCGTCAGCGCCCCGATCTCGCGCGACCACTCTTGCCGTGGAAGGCGTGCGATGCGGAGCGTCTCGAGCATCTCCCAGTCGTGCCATGTATGTCGCGCCATGTTCCGTACTGTATGTGGGCTACCAAGCGCGGACGAGCTTGCCGAGCTCGATCTCCTCGCCCGATGCCTTGGCCCATCGCTTGAGGAGCCATGGGACGTGCGGCTGGAACGCGACGTATGCGGTGGGGCGAAGGTGCCGGTCGCTGTCCGAGGTATCGAACAGGATGTCCATCATCGGCTCGAGACCCAAGCTCACACGGACCAGGCCGATGTGGAGGCTCATCGGGGCGACTTCTTCCCAGAGCGCGAGTCTCGCGTTGGCGAGCACCGTTCGATCTCGATCGCGCAACGCCGAGGCGAGCTCATCCTCGACGTAATGGCGCAGCCGGATGAATCGGCTACCGACGACCATGCCCGTGGCGAACTTAAGCTTCTGCTGCTTGATCTCGTGGTCGAGCGCATTCGGAAGCCACGCCGCGTACTTCACGGCCGCACGCTGCAGCTCCAGTGGGTCGGTTCGGAGTTCCTGATGGACCGCGACCACGATCTCGGTCGGGATGATCTCGTGGTAGGTCGTTGTCGGGTTCTCGGTGGGCCAGGTGCCGTTCAACGGCTGCGGCGACTCGGGGACGAGGGAGACCGCGCCCCCCGTGACCTTGACGCGAAAGCGCGTGTTCGGTCCGAGGTTGTCGTCGTGCACGTAGACGAAATCGATGGTCTCGTCGGCGAGCGCGTATTCACCGGCTTTCACCGCCGGCACCTTCGACGATCGGAACCCGACGATGCAGACTGTGTGAGCCTCGCGCTTGTTCTCCTCCTCTTCGAGCCAGCCGTTCACGAGGACCGGATAGCCAGAGCGAACGAAGGACGCGATTAGCGTGCAGAACCGCTGGCGGGAGAACTCGTCCTCTTCTTCCTCGCCCGCGATCATGACGGGCGCGAGTCCGTGCCCCTTGATGACCTCAAGGATCTGCGCGAGGTGCAGCCCAGAGTCCGGAAAGATTCGATTTCCCGTGGGCGCAGACCAGTGCGCCATCGAAGTGATGGTTGCAGTCGTCGGAATCGCGTGATGGTCGTCGAACGCGCTCGAATGCAGCATCGACCATAGCGCTACGGTCGCGCACGATCCGACCGCGGAGTCCTGCTGTTGCCACGCCAGTCCCGAGACGCTCAGCGTCATCCCCGCGACGTGCGCCTCGTACTCGCGCGCCGGCTGCATGATGCGAGGTGTACCGTCTGCTAATCCAACCGCGTCGGGATAGACCTTGAGGACCGTTCGGCCGATCGGTGCGCCGGGAATCGGGCGAACGATCACGTGTCCAAGATACGAGCCCTCGACGAGTGCTCGTGCACGCGCGTCGCCACCCGCCGCCTTCGCGAAGGTCGCGCGTGTCACGCGTGCGCCAAAGTAGTGCGCGCGTTTGCAGATGTTTGGATAGCCCGCGGAGCTCGTCGCGTAGAACGCTTCGAACTCGGACAGGTAATCGCGGTCGAAATAGTTAGGCTCGATCACGACCGAACGCGCGCCGAGATCGTGCAGATAGCAGCGCAGGTACTTGGCCTGCCGCGATTCGACCTCGCGCTCGATCGCAACCAGTGGATCACCGGAAGCACTGAACGCGCTGAACCCAAGGGGTTGCGGTCGGTGCACGAGCGCTACTTGACGAGCTTGCGCAGCGACTCGGCCGACGAGCGCGCCACGTAGTACCCGAGAGCCGTCTTCGCGCGCACCTTCGCCTCCGCCGCGCGCTTCCGCGCAACGTTCACCCCCGCGATCGGTGCACGCATGTCGAGCTGCACAAGCGCCGGAACGTCTTGCGACGCCGGTGCCGTCCAGATCGTGTACTTGCGCTGTGTACCAACCTTCTCCACACACCTTTGATAGCAGGGCAACTGATCGACGAGCAACCAGTTTTCCCTCAGAGTCTTCACGGGTGGTAACCGCCCGAAATTGATCGGTTCTCGATCACCGGATTCTTGTAGAAGGGCAGCGAAGCGGAACGGCCATGACCGGCGTCGCTCCTGCTGGCATCTCGCTCTCGGACGTTAGAAATCGAGCGGCGCGTCAGGCTTGGAGCGACCTTCGCCAGCGCGGCCGCTACGTGGGGTGCTCAGCGAATAGCCCCAGTACCGCGGGGCTGTTGCCATCACACCGCGAAACCGAACAGCCGTCGTTATTCGCCGGCGGACGCCGCCAGCGCCGCTCGCGCCCCCGCCGGATCCGTCAGCACCTCTGCCAGCAGGGCGGCCTCCAGCCGCGCCGGCAGGCACGTCTGGAACTTCGACAGCCGCCCGCGCGCGCACTTCTCCGCCAGCCGCAGCGCATCCGCGTCGTTGGGGCGGCCATCCCGTCGCAGCTCGGCGAGCGCCTCCCGGACCGCAGCCGCCGACGAGGCCGCCCCGCCGCGGAACGCGACGTACAGGTTGTCGACGACGACCTTCTCCCCCAGGCGCTCCTCGAGGCACTGCGCCAGCAGGTTGT
>JAYSYE010000115.1:0-20427 GCA_043716635.1 Deltaproteobacteria bacterium
ATTCTCGGAGCGGCCGAGGCTCTGGCTTCCGGCCGGCTGATCCTGGACGTCGGCATGCCCCGCGCCGACCTCGAGGCCCAGCTGCTCGCGCTTTCCGGCATCGGACCGTGGACCGCCGGCTACGTCGCGATGCGCGTGCTCGGAGCCCCCGACGTGCTCCTCTCGAGCGACCTCATCATGCTCAAGAGCGCCAGAGCCCTCGGCCTTCCCGCCACCGCACAGTCTCTGGCCGCGTACGGTGCCGCGTGGGCGCCCTGGCGCAGTTACGCGGGGCTGCACCTCTGGCGGTCGATCGGTCGCTGACAGTGCACATGCTTCAATGACGGGATGACGCCTCGCACCTTGGTGCAGCGTTCGCCGATCCGTCCATCCGAGCGGTACTTGCAACACTCGGCGGCGACGACCAGGCCACCGTGGTCCCACACATCGACAAAGAACTGGTCGCCACCAATCCGAAACCTTTTCTCGGCCACAGCGACAACATCAACGTGCACAACCTCCTCTGGAGTCTTGGCGCGCCCAGTTACTAGGGAGGCGACAACTGAGGTGCACCTCGGGCCCGGACCTCATCTCGATTCTGTCCACCTCGCCTCGCTGCGCGCGGCACTCCTCGATGGAGGGATCCTGGCGATCACCGACTCGGGTGAGTCCGAAGACGTCGGCTTGCCGTGGACCGATCCCCGGGCGCTGAACGAATTCGGCATCCTTGAGCCGCCCGAATCGTGGACGTAAGCAGGTAGGCGCGGCGTAGTCGAGGGGCCAACATGGGGTGGCTGTATCGAGGTGATCGATCAGATCGCACTCGGGGATCGAATACCGAGCGTGGCCCACCTCGACGAGGCGATTCTGCTGCTCGAAACGAGCGAGGATCTGCCGTCCGCAGATCATCAGGTGACACGGTGGGTGCGAACGCTCCGCGACAGGGGGGCTGCTCGAGGTCGTAGCCGGTGTTCTCGTCGCCAGACCGCCAGTCAGCGGACTCGATTCGCCGATGCCACCCTCACACGCGCGTACGCGCCCGGCCGCGTCGTCGAGACGAAGAAGGTCTGGCTTTCGACGTACTGAGCTCGTCACCACGCGAAGCACATCGCACGGCCCGGCCGCGTTCTCGGGAACGCGCGCCGCGTTCGTCGGAGCCCGCCGTGAAGAGTCTTCTCGGAGCTGCTGCGCTTTTTGCGCAATTGCCCCCCGCCCATGATCGCCCTGTCGCTCTCGCACCGCGCATGTCGCTACCCGAGACCTCGACGCGCTCGATTCGCGACGGTATCAGGGGGGCGGCGCGTGGCTCGTGATGTGCTCGGGCGGTCGACATGAGAATACTATGTTTCTTCACGGGCTCTCTGCTCACGATGTCGATCGCTTCGCGAGCGGCGGCCGATCCGGCCGATGTTCCCGCGGGCTACCACTACGAGTCACGACCGAGAACGGGGCTCCTCGTCGCCGGGCTCACGACCTTCGGTGTCTCTTACGGCCTGGCGGTGGGGTTCGCGGCGTTGACGACGGCGGAAAGCACCGATCCCTACGATCCCGTCGGCACGTATCCGAAGAAGACCCTGTACATCCCGTTCGTCGGACCGCTCCTCCAGCTTTCGGCGACGGAGCTATCGCCCGCCGGCAACGTGATCTTCGCGGCCGACGCCGTCGCGCAGGTGGCCGGGGCCGCGATGGCGATCGCTGGGGTCGCGTGGCCGACGAAGGCGCTCACGCCCGACCTCGCAAAGGTGCGGCTCGATCCGGCGCGGGTGGGGCAGGCGGGAACCGGCCTCGTGCTCAGCGGAGGATTTTGAGGCGAACCAGCGGCCGCCGTACTGCGCGCGCAGCGCCTCGCCAGTGACGGCGCGGAGCTCGATGGCGGCAGCGTGGACGCCGCATACCAGAATTTGTCCTGCGCCGGTGGCGTCGCCATTTCTTGCGGAGCCCGGAACGAGAGGGCCCCGCCGTGGCGAAGGCACAGTCAGGGCACGCGGACCGTGCCGCCGTCCACCACCACGAAGCGCATGTCGACGTAGCCGGCGAACGCGAGCGTCTGGACGACGGACTTCACGACCAGCGCAGAGACATCCGGCGCGACGACGAGATCGACAGTTCTCGCGCTCGCTCCGTCCGTCTCGTCGTCGTACCTGCGGGCGCGCATCACGTGTGCGCGGCGCAGGGCTACACGGCGCAGCAGCTCAGCGACGTCCAGCAACTCGACTGCGCCACGGCGGTGTGCACCATCGAGCGCATGTGCGGGGGCTCGAGCGGCGGGGCCTCCAGCGGTGGCACGCGCGGCGACTGCACCGACTGCGCATGGGATGGCTCGTCGCGTGTCGATCAGGGGGACGGCGGTGCGTGCCGATCACGAACGAACGTCCGCATGGTCAGGCCCTCCACCGCACGAAACTCGGTGGGACGCGAGGCGCCTTCATAGGCCGCGATGAACGTGAAGTCATCGCCTTCGACGACGTAGATCGCAGGGAGCTGCTTGCCCGCATCCGGGCCCATCGAGTCGACCCAGGTGACCGACTTTGGCGACGTCGTCGCGTCGAGCACGAAGCTGCCGGCCAGCAGCAGCTCGCCTTCCACCGTGCGCACCGAGAACCGCGTTCCCTCGATGAACGTGAAGACGCCGCCGGAGAGCTCGTCGACGGGATCGACGACGCCGTCAGCCTCGCACCGGACTTGCCGCCAACCTCCTTGCAGGGCGGCGAGATCGAGCGTGGTGACGTCATGGTCGGTCATCCGAGGATGCTGGCGAAGGCCGTCGGTCGCGTCAAGCGGGCGTCCGCTCCGATGCCGCTTCCGGTAGGCTCGCATGACCCGTCGTGTCGTCCGTTCTCCATCCGCGTCAGCGCTACGCGCGATGCGGCCTTTCGCCAGCAGCTCTGCGGCGGCTTCGCCGTGGTCCAGCGCGACACCGTCGCGAAGGTCACCGTTCAGGGGCGAACCCTGCGGACGATCTCGCTCGAACAACCAGACGGCGTGCCAGAATCGCATCGCTGCCTTCTGCAGCGACCAACAGGTCCGCGTCCCTTCAGCGGTCGCGGTGCAGCGTCGCGGCGAAGTTGATGCTCATGCGTGAGCCGCGCGCGGTTCGCTCCTTGGGGACCGCGTGCACCCAGTCGCGCTGGCAGCGGCCGCCCATCACCACGAGGTCACCGTGCTCGACGTGGAACGGGACGCTTGCGCCGCCCGCTGCGCGCCGGAGCAGGAAACGACGCGTCTCGCCAAGGCTCAGCACCGGCACCAGGGACGTCGGCTGGAGGGATGCGGGCTTGTCGGCGTGCCAGCTCGTGCTGTCACGCTCGTCGCGATAGAGGTTGATCCACGCACGGTCGTACGCGGTGCCGTGCAGATCGGAGAGCTGGACTCCGAGGGCCGCGAGCGCAGCGATCGGACAGGAGGCGAGGTCGTCGTACTCCGCCGTGAGCCGCGGCTCGACCACCCGCTCGCCGACCATGAAACGGCTCCGCTGCTCCCAGCGAGCTTCGACAGCGAGCGTTTGGCAGAGCGTGTCGGCATCCTCGAGCCAACGCGGATGATGCTCGACCCACGACGTCGCATCGAGCGTGACCCGGCGCGGCGGGCGCGCGCGCGCCTGCGGGAGGTCGAGCGACCCCTGGAGCGGGGCGTGGAGCAAGATCGTCACGCCTCTGGTTGTAGCGCGTCGTCTCTTTCCGGGGGGAAAGGCGGCGCCCGTTCACGCGGTTGCCGATCCTCTCTTCGTGGGAGGTGCCTTCCCGTCGAGCGCATCCGGGTCACGACCGCGGAAATGCGTGCCGAGAACGGGTACATCCACGCGATCGACGGCGTCATCGGCATGTGAGCCTGGCGGAGGAGCGCTCGCGGGGCGCATGAGTGAGACCGGCGCGGCACCATGGGACGACCTCGTCTCGCTGGCCGTGGGGAAGGCACGCGCGTACCGCGGGGGCGCCCATGGAGGCACGTCCCTTGCTGCTGGTCGGAATATGACCATCGCTGCCCTCCGCGCTCGCTCGCCGTCCGCCCGCCTTCTCACGCTCACCGGGCCCCTCGTGGCAGGCCTGGTGGCACTGGTTGCATGCAGCGACGCACCGGGCGGCGGCGGTGCGGGCGAGCCCGACGCGGCCGTGGACTCCGGGACGTCGGGCGCGTCGGGAAGCTCGTCGGGGTCGTCGGGGTCGTCGGGGTCGGGTCCGTCACCGGCACGCCCGCGTCGCCGGGACCAGCCGACTCGACCCGCTCTCCAGCCGGCGCGCCTGCATCCGGCGCGATGGTCGGGATGGTCGGGATGGTCGCGATGGTCGCGATGGTCGGGATGGTCGCGATGGTCGCCTCGGCCACCGCGGCATCCGGCGGGATCGTCGGCTCCGACCCGGCCACCGTACGCACGTACGGATCGGGAGCTCCGAACGCGCCCGTGCCCGATGCGGCCTCGAGCGCCTCCTTCGGCGGCGGGGCACCGTTCACCCAGCCCGGCACCTCGTCGATCGCCGCCTGGGGCGGCGCCTCGTCCTGCGGCATCAGCTTGATCGCGACCACGATCACGAGGCCGAGGATCGCGACGGCGAGCAGCACCGAGTACAGCAGCCGGTGGCTCCTCGCCGCGACGACAAGCTGCTCGCCGCTCGGAGGGCGCGCGCTGCGCGGTTTGTAGCCGCTGTCGATCGCGGGCTCTGGAGGCGTCGGCGGTAACCACTGCGGCATCGGCAGTCCGCTCGAGCGGAGCTGCGGGGGTAGCTGCTGCAGGAGGGCCGCCGCCGCACGCGCTGCATTCTGCTGGGCGAGCAAGGCCTGTGCGGCTGCGACCTGCTCGGGTGTGTACGCGGGTCCCGTACCGGGCTCGAACGCACCGAGCACCGGATCTGCCGCCGCTGCCGCCCGGGCGACCTCCTCGGTATCGATCGCCGTGGTCTGGGCGCCCGAGGGGTGGCTCGACGCGTCGTCGTCGTCGTGGTCGTCGTCGATCTCACCCGCCGCGACGGCGCGCGCCCTCGATGGATCCTCGTGATGCGATCGCGAGACCGACTGCGACGCCGATCGCGACTGCTGGTACCGCGACTCCGAGGCCCGCTCGTAGGTCGACAACGGCTCGTCGAAGCTCTCGAGCCGCGGCGGTGCCTGGCGCGCCACCGGGAGCTGCGGTTGCACGCGCGCTTGCGGATCGCTGGACGACTGCGACCGCGACCGCGGCGCGCCGTTCACCGTCCCCGGCAGCGGCGTCACCTCGCGCAGCAGCGACCGCGTCATGATCGTGACGGGGCGATCCGTGATCATCGTGCGCGGGGTGCCCGGCTGGGGGCCCGCCCCGCTCGGGTTGGCCTCGCGGATCGCGGCCGCGAGATCGGACGCGCCCTCGCGATACTGGTTCGCGAATCGCTCCTCCACGATCGCGTCGATCAGCGCCTGCATCCGCGGGTAGCGGTCGCGACGCTCGTGCGCGAGCGCCTTCATGCAGATCGCCTCGAGCCCTGCCGGCAGCGACGGCTTCACCACGCGGGGCGAGATCACGCGCATCGGCTGGCTATCGCGCTCCTCGTGCGTGACCTGCCGCCCGAACGGGTGCGCGCCGGTGAGCAGCTCGTACAGCACGACCCCCATGGCGAACACGTCGGACCGGGGATCGAGCGGCTCGCCGCGCGCCTGCTCCGGCGCCATGTACGCCCACTTGCCCTCGACGATGCCGCAGCCGCCGCCCTCGCGGCGCGCGATCCCGAAGTCCGCGACCCGCACCTCGCCCGAGGTGGTGAGCAGCAGGTTACTCGGCGAGATATCGGCATGGATGATCGCGCCGCCCGGGCGGCTGTGCGCGAACTCGAGCCCCTGCGATGCGGTCTGCACCACGTACGTCGCGATCGCGGGCGGGATCCCACGCGTGCCGCGCGCCTTGATGAGCTGGCGGAGGCTCGGCCCATCGACGAACTCCATCACGAGGAACACGTCGTCGCCATCGCGCGCGAGGTCGAGCACGCTGACGATGTTGCCGTGCTGCATCCCGACGAGGAGCTTCGCCTCCTCGATGAGCCGATCGACGAACACCTTGTCGACCGCGAGCTCGGGCAGGAGCCGCTTGATCGCGACCGGCTTCTGGAACCCGTGATCGCCCATCACGTAGCCCGCAAACACCTCCGCCATCCCGCCACGGCCGAGGAGCTCCCCGAGCACGTAGCGGCCACCGGCGCGTTTACCACCGCCGGCCGAGGACGAGCGAGCTCGTCCTGCAGAGGGACCCCCGGCCACAGTCGCAAGAGTAGTGCAACGCGCCTGCCATCGCCACGGATCGCCCCGGTTCGACGGCAGAACTACATGTAGTAGGGTCGTCGTCGCGATGTCCTCCATCTTCGCTCCGGGCCTGTTCGAGCATGACGTCGCGATCGTCACCGGCGGAGGCACCGGCATCGGCCTCGCCACGGCGCGGGAGCTGCTCGCGCTCGGCGCCCGCGTTGCCATCTGCGGGCGCACGCCGGCCAAGCTCGAGGCCGCACGCACGGAGCTCGCCGCGAGCGCCCCCACGGCCGCGGACCGCGTGATCGCGCTGCCCTGTGACATCCGCGAGCCCGCGCAGGTGGAGACCTTCGTGGGCGCGGTGCTCGAGCGCTTCGGGCGTCTCGACATCTGCGTGAACAACGCGGGCGGCCAGTTCCCGTCGCCTGCGCAGCACATCTCGCCGAACGGCTTCCTCGCGGTGGTGAAGAACAACCTCGTGGGCACGTTCCACATGTGCCGCGAGGTCGCGAATCGCTGGATGATCGCGAACGGCGGCGGGCGCATCGTGAACGTGACCGCGAACGTCTATCGCGGCTTCCCGGGCATGGCGCACACGGGCGCGGCTCGCGCCGGCGTCGAGAACCTCACCATGTCGCTCGCGGTCGAGTGGGCGCAGTTCAAGATCCTCGTCAACGCGATCGCGCCCGGCATCATCCGCTCGTCGGGGACCGCGCAGTATCCGCCGCAGCTGCTCGAGCGGGCGATCGTCGAGACGCCGCTCAAGCGGGCCGGCACCGTCGAGGAGGTCGCGCACTCCATCGTGTTCATGGCGAGCCCGGCGGCGGCGTTCATGACCGGATCCATCCTGCGGCTCGACGGTGGCCAGGCGCTGTGGGGCCACAGCTGGGACATCGCGTGATGGACCTCCAGCTCGCAGGCGTGCCGTGCCTCGTCAGCGGGGCCAGCCGTGGCATCGGCCGGGCGATCGCGCTCGCCCTGGCTCGCGAGGGTGCGCGCGTGGCGGCGGTCGCTCGGACCCCGGCCGACCTCGACGTGCTCGCGGCTGAGCTGGCCGCGGCCGGCGGAGGTCCGCACGCGACGGTCGTGGCCGATGTCGCGACCGCAGCGGGTGCCACGACAGCCGTCGATGGGTGCGTGGCCGCGCTCGGCGGCATCGGCTGCGTGATCGCCAACGTCGGCAAGTCGTTCGCGCGCGATGCATCCGGGATGGACGACGACGATCTCGCGAAGTCCCTCGACATGAACCTGTGGACGAGCGCGCGCGTCGCGCAGCGAGCCGTGCCGCACCTGATCGCACGCGGCGGCGGATCGATCACGATGATCGCGTCGATCTGGGGCCGCGAGGCGGGCGGCTCGCCCGGCTACAACGTCGCGAAGGCGGGCGTGATCGCCCTCGCCAAGGCGCTCGCTCGTGACTACGCCGCGCAGGGCATCCGCGTGAACAGCGTCGCCCCGGGGTCGATCCTGTTCCCGGGCGGAGGCTGGGCCCGGCGCCAGGCCGCGGACCCGGCGGGCATGGCGGCGTTCGTCGCGCGCGAGATTCCGGCGGGGCGATTCGGGACTCCGGAGGAGGTCGCCGACGTGGTCGCCTTCCTCGCCTCCCCCCGCGCGAGGTGGATCACCGGTGCCAGCATCACCATCGACGGCGGGCAGTCGCGCGCGTTCTGACGTGTTCTGAGTTATCGTCACCTCCGATGACCGGTGAGCGCCTACGCGTGCTGATCGCCGCGGCGCTCTCGATCGCGCTCCTGCTCGTGGTGACGCTCACGATGCCGTGGTTCGTCGTGAAGGCGATGGGCACGGCGATGACGATCGATCTCCACGAGGTCAAGGCGTGCCAGCATGGTGCGTGCGTCTCGTTCGCGCTCGCCAAGGCGCCCGGGTCGTTTCCGTGGCTCGGGAACGTCACGTTCTACGGTGTGCTCGCGCTGACCGCCGTCGTCGCGTACCAGGCGGGCTGCCGGCTCCTCGTCGATCGCGCGAACCCGCTCGTCACGCGGATCGCATCGACCGCCGTCGCGATTCTCGTCGCGACCGTGTTCGGCTTTGCCATCGTCACCGGTCCGGACACCGGTACGGCCGAGATGGGCAGCGTCGTGCGTACCTGGGCGTGGCTGCTCGAGATCCTGGGGCTCGTCGGAGCGGCGGCCTCGCTCTACTTCTCGGCAGAATCTCCCCTGGACCTCCCGGTCGCGCGCGCGACCTTTCCCCCCGCAATCGAGAAGCCCACCACCGGGCCGCTCGCTGGGACCGAGAGGCCGTCCGAGAAGCCGATCACCGGCGGGTCACGGCCGCTCCACCCGTCGATGCCGATCCCCGCGCTCGTCAAGGGCAAGCTCCGCTACTGCGTGATGTCGGGCGACGTCACGCGCGGTGGCATCGACGCGCGCCGCGAGGATGGCTCGACGGTGCTCGTGATGTGGCGCGACGTCGTGGGCGTGGTGGCGCGGCGGCTGCCGCCGGCGCTGCTCGGCGCGACGTTCGTGGATATCGTCTCGAGCGCCGGTCAGACCCTGCGCGTGCTGCCATGGTCGCGCCTCACGGGCGCGCTGATCGAGCCCACGACGCTACCCGCCGACGAGGCCGAGCGCGCGCGCGCCGTCATCACGCTCGTCACCGCGCAGTGCCCCGAGGCCCCACTCGACCCCGCGACGCGCACGTTCGTCGAAGGCACGGGCGCAGCCGCGCAGCTCCCCGACGTCGAGACGCTGGCGGTCCACGACGCTCGTCTTGCCTGAGCCGCTTCTCATGATTGGTCGCATCTAAGCCGGCACTCGGCTATGCCAACCCGTTCGTGCAGCGACAGTGAATGCGGAGCGATCGCGAGCGAACCCGAGCGTGACGCGGTGCCGTACGGGCTTCGCGCCAGCGCTCGCGTTCACGTTCCAGCGCGACGGATCCGACGACCGCGACCAGCGCGGCGTGGTGGGCCGAGCACAGCAGACAGAGATTCGAGAGCTCGTGACGTCCCCCGTGGGACTGAAACACTACGTGGTGGAGGTCGAGGTTGCGCGCTGACCGGCAGCCCGGCACGACGCATCGATACTGGTCGCGCGCGAACACCCGGCGGCGCAGCGCGAGCGAGATGGTCGCGGTCACGCGCGCCCCGGCAACCATGACCTCGGCATCACAGCGAGCGCGCTCGGCCTCGGGGCCAGTGAGGTCGCGCTCGATGCCGCTGCCGTTCTGCGTGCTGCGCTCGCAGTCGGGACACCGCGTGATCGCGACCTGGTACGCGGGCCGCGTGCCGCTCGGGTCCACCGCGTCGGGCCGCTCGAGCGAGGTCCGGCACAGCGCCTCCAGCACGGCGCCGTCGTCGAGCCGCTCGCCCCGCTCGTCATCGAGCGCCGCTCTCGCCTGGCGCAGCAGCGCCGCCTGTCGCTGGCCAGTTCCTGCGGCAGCCGCGATCCTGACGCGCCTCCAACGACGATCCGGGTGCCATCGCCCAAGCGTCGCCGCCGGCCTCGCGATGGCTGTCAACAGAAATCGACACGATCGAATGTCCGGCGGCCGGACACTTGGACTACCAACCTTCCTCCGGAGCATTTGCGCGACGTGCGTGCGAGCACGCGCCTCCGCGGATCTGTCCGACGCCAGATCCGCGGGCGCCGCACTCGACGCCACATCGAACCGAGCCGCGAGGCTGCCGATCACCCGGGTCCAGGCACGCTCACATGGCCCCACGGCGTCCGCTGGGGTTGATCGCGGGCGCGCGGCGCGCGACAACGGCCGCCGAGCCGGGGTGCGCCAGGTGACCCCGGAGTAGCACGCGCAACTCGCCCCCTCGGCGCAGGCGTCCATCCGTTCCACGGCACGAGGCGCCGCGAGCAACTACGAGATGTGACGAATCATGAGAAGAGTCGCCTAGGAGCGCGTGAAGCAGCGCCTCGCCCTCGTGAAGGCCCGTCGTCGCAAATCCGCGGATCGCGCCGTCGTGGACGGCCACGAGGGTCTGCGGTTTCGAGCCATCCGTGATCCCGAACGTGTAACGCCGGGCCCGTTCGGAGGGGTCGAGACCCGCGAGAGAGTCAGCGGGCAGGAGTCCGCGAAACCCTGCCTGCCAGGCGCGGACGTGCACCTCGGCGACGCGCGTCGCGTCGTCGGGCACCGCGGGACGCAGCTGCACGTGAAGGACGCTATCACGCACCTCGCGGCTTCGCGCCGCCGCTGGATCGTGGCGTCAGTGCTTCGCGGCGTCGGCGGCTGCCATGCCCGTCGACTGCGCGGGATCGAACGTTGCCTTGGCGATCGGCAGCCCGCGGAACACGAGCGTGAGCACCGTGCCGGGTCCAGCCGCGAGGTACGGCTTCGGGAGGAAGAGGTAGTAGTTCTTCGTCTCCTCCTCGCCCGGAGGCTCGCCGTGCGCGGCCGTCCCGGGATTGCCGGTGAGCATGCGCATCTTCTCGCCGGGCTGGAGCACGAACCCGGGATCGATGACGCCGAGCAGCGAGCGCTTGGCAGAGCCCTTTCGTCCGACGGTCATGCCGCAGCCGCGCGTGCTGAACGGAGTCTTGCCGGTGTTCTCGAGCACGACCCACTCGTGGTTCAGCTGCTCGCCGTTGTCAGTTGCTTTGATCTCGACGAAGCGGATCGCCATGGGTCGCGGATACTACTCCCAGATTGCGTGTATCATCGCTGCCGATGGCGAAAGAGGTGATCCGCGTGGTCGCTGCCGTGATCGAGCACGACGGCCGCTACCTCATCACCCAGCGGAACGCGAATGCGGTCCTGCCCCTGCTCTGGGAGTTCCCGGGGGGCCGCGTCGAGACCGAGGAGGGTGAGGTCGCAGCCCTCCTGCGCGAGGTCCACGGTCGCATCGGCGTCCACGTCGAGGCGGGCGCGAAGCTCGGAGAGCACGTGCACGACTACACGGGCTACCAGGTCCACCTCACCATGTACTCGTGCAGGCTGCCCGCCGAGGCGCGCCCCTACCCGGCCACCGTCGCCGACCTGCGCTGGGTGACGTCGCGCGAGTTCATCGACTACGACTTTCCGCCCGCGGACGAGAAGACGATGTCGAAGCTCCTCGGCCTCGTCCGCAACTAGCACTCGACTAGCACCGCTTACGAGCGCTCAGCGGACGAGCTTCGCGAGCACGATGACGATGATCATCGCGGCGCCCAGCGCGCCGATGAAGATCAGCGCCAGCATCCACGTCGGGATCGCGCGCGCCGGAAGCGCCGCGACCGTGGCCCAGTCCTGCTCGGAATAGCGACTGCCGACGGGCGACGCGAGATCGACCGCGCGCCCCGGATCGAACGGGAGGCTCCCGCTGTCGGGTCCCCGCGCGGTCACCTGGTAGGGCCCACTCGTTGGTGCGGCCCCCGGCGACACGCTCTGACGCGCCGGACTGCCAGCGGTTGCAGAGGGGAACACCGCCGCGCCCGATGCCATCTCCGCGCTCATCTGCGCATCCATCACGGGGTAACCGTTCGGGAGCGACGGCACGCTCGGGCGGGCCATCGGGCCGAGCGGGCCGCCGGCGGACACGTGCTGGAAGTCGAGGCCCGTCTGCGCCATCGGGCTCGCCGTCGGCCGCGGCACCCCCGAGAGGTCCTGCACGGCAAGGCGCGCCGGATCGAGTGGCGCGGCGATCTGCGTCGGTGATTGCTCGGGTGGGAGCTGCCCGACCGGTAGCGGACGCGGCGATGGCGTCGGCGTGCGTCCCGGCGCCGGTGCACCGGCCGCACCGGGCCCGCCGGAGAATGCGCGCGCGCCGTCGTTCGTATCCGCGTTGTCATCGGCTCCGCCGACGATCATCGTGGCGAGGTTCGCGGAGTCGGGGAACTTGCCCGAAGCGATCCGCGGCATGCCCTGCACGAGGCTCGGGCGCACCACCACGGACGGGACATCGGGCAAGCGCAGCGGCCCCGTGTGAGGCGGTGCCGCAGCCGGTGGTGGACCCGGGTTCGCGATGGACGGGATCTTGATCGGTGCCGGCGTCGGCCGCGTCGCCATCGGCGCGGACGCCGTGGGCGCGTGCGCGACCACCGTCGGGAGCTGCGGCAGCGAGCCCGATGCCGACGCGGACGTCGGGGGCGCCAGCCGCGGCAGCGCCGGCGTCGAGCTCGACGGCCGCTGCGCGGGCTCGAGGTCCTTCAACAGGTCGAGCGGATTGGCCTCGATGCGCGTGCGCTCCGCCGGCTGATTCTCGTCGTCATCGTCATGACCGGCATCGTCGTCATCATCGTCGCCGAGATCGGCGGTCTTCGAGGGCGCTCGACCGAGCCCCGCCTCCCCACCCAGATCATCGACGACGTCGGATAGCGAGGCAGCGCTGTAGCGCTCGACGGGCACGCGCTCGTCGGTCGCGCCGAAGCGCTCGTTCGGTCGCGCCGCCCCGCCGCCGCCGGATAGATCGACGGTCATGTTGCTCTTGCTGTCGAGATCCACCCCATCGTCCCAGCCCGCGTCGGAGCCGCTGCTCGCCGGGCTCCCGCCCCGACCGCCCGCGTCGCGCTTGCTCGAGCCGCCCATCTCGCCGGACGCCTCGCGCCCCGCGATCAGCTCGCGCATCCGCGCGCCGTGCTCCTCGATCTCCTGCGCGAAGGTCGTATCGAAGAACCGCGCGACATCGTTCGGTCCCGAGCTCTTGCCCCGATGATGGAGGTACCCGAGCAGCGCATCGCCGAAAGCCTCGGCGGTCTGGTAGCGGTTCTCCTTCTCCTTCGCGAGCGCCTTCATGACGATCGCATCGATCGTCGGATCGAGCTCGTGGTTCACCTTCGACGGCGGCACGACCTGGCACTCGATCACCGCCTGGTACGTCTCGTAGGCCGACGGCTTCTTGAACAGGCGCTTGCCCGTCAGGAGCTCGTGCGCGATCACCCCGAGCGCGAAGATATCGGTGCGCCGGTCGACGTTCGCCGCCACGCACTGCTCGGGCGACATGTACGCGAACTTGCCCTTGATGGTGCCGCTCCGCGTCTGCGTCTCGCGCAGCTCCGCCTTGGCAATGCCGAAGTCGACGACCTTCACCACGCCCTCGAAGCTCACGACGAGGTTCTGCGGCGAGATATCGCGGTGCACGATGTTCAGCGCGACGCCGTTCATCACCTTCTCGTGTGCGTAGTGCAGCCCCGCGGCGCCCTGCGCGATGATGTTCAGCACCAGCGGCGCCGGCAATCGCCCCCCCGGGAGTCGCTCGCCCGCGCGCCGGACGACCATCGCGAGCGAGAGCCCCGCGAGGAACTCCATCACCATGTAATAGCGATTCTCGTGCTCGCCGAGCTCCGTCGTCTGGACGATGTTCGAGTGGTCGAGGTGCGCCGCGAGACGCGCCTCGTCGAGGAACATCTTCACGAACTCGATGTCGTCCGCGAGGTGATCGTGGAGGCACTTGACCACCACGTACTTCTCGAACCCCGCCGCGCCACCGATGCGCGCCAGGTAAATCTCGGCCGTCCCGCCGAGCGCGAGCAGCGCCAGGATCTCGAACTTGCCGAGGCGCTTGCCCAACAACGAGCCCGCGCCGGCCGGAATGCCCGACATGCGACGATCCTACTACAGCTCCATGATCTCTTTTTCTTTGGCCTTCGCGATGTCGTCCACCATGGCGATGTACTTGTCGGTGAGGTCCTGGATCTTCTTCTCGCCGAGCTTGCGGTCGTCCTCGGTGATCTGCTTGTCCTTCTCGGCGTCCTTGATCATGTCCATCGCGTCGCGGCGGGACGAGCGAATGGCGACGCGCGCCTCCTCGGTCTGCTTGCCCACGGACTTGGCGAGGTCGCGTCGGCGCTCCTGCGTCAGGGGCGGGATGGGCAGGCGCACGAGCTCGGCATCCGACACCGGGTTGATCCCGAGGTCGCTCGCGCGGATCGCCTTGTCGATGATCGCGATCATCGGCTTCTCCCACGGCTTCACCGTGATGAGCCGGGCATCGACCACTTGCACCGTCGCCACCTGGTTCACGGGCGTCGGGGTGCCGTAGTAGTCGACCTTGATCCCGTCGAGCATCGCGGTGTTCGCGCGCCCGGTGCGGATCTTCGACAGGTCGCGCTTGAAGGAGTCGATGGCCTTCTTCATGCCGTCTTCGGAGTCGGTCGTGATGTCGTTCAGCATGTGCGTGCTCCCGGTGTGCTCAAGCGAAGCGGGTCTCGAGACTGTCCTTGACGATCGTGGTGCCGACGGGCTCGCCGCACACCACCCGCTGGATGTTGCCACGGGTGTTCATGTCGAACACCACGATGCCCATCTCGTTGTCGCGACACAGCGCGAAGGCGGTGGCGTCCATGACCCCGAGGTCCTGGCGCAGGGCGTCGGTGAACGTGACCTGATGGTACCGGCGGGCATCTGCGTGCTTGCGCGGATCCTTGTCGTAGACCCCGTCGACGCGCGTGGCCTTCAGCAGGATGTCGGCACCGATCTCCATCGCGCGCAGGGCGGCGGCGGTGTCGGTCGTGAAGAACGGATTACCGGTTCCGGCACCGAAGATCACGACACGGCCCTTCTCGAGGTGACGCATCGCGCGGCGGCGAATGTAGGGCTCGGCGAGCTGGGACATCGGGATAGCGGACTGGACGCGGGTGGGGACGCCACGCTTCTCGATCGCCTCCTGCAGCGAGACGGCGTTCATCACCGTCGCGAGCATGCCGACGTAGTCTGCGCTCGCGCGATCCATGCCCCGCGCGGACTCCGAGACGCCGCGGAAGATGTTGCCACCCCCGACGACGACCGCGACCTCCACGCCCAGGCTGGCGGTATCGGCGATCTCGGTGGCGACTTGCTTCAGGACCTCGACATCGATGCCGTAGCCCTGATTTCCCATCAGCGCCTCGCCCGAGATTTTGAGAAGGACCCGCTTGTAGGCGGGCACGGGCTTGACGACGGAGGACACCCCGAAGATGTACCGCAAGCTCCGGCGCCGCGTACGACCGCGCGCGTGACCAGGCTCGATTCCTCTCGCCGGGCCGGGATGTGCGGGCCACCCGCGGCCCGTCGGCGCGGGCTGATCAGTCTTCGCCCTGTGCTCGCGTGAATCCGGCCGCACCATCGAACTCCTCGAGCTTCTCGACGTGCATCCAGCGATGGAGCGCACCGACCCGCTGCAGCAGGTCGGTGATCGTGGCATCGGCGAGCCCGGTCACCCCGTCGCGGAGGACGAACCGGCAGCGCCAGTGGTCGACGCAGCTCGGCATGGCTCCGGCGGAGGGGAATACCTGGGTGCCGCGATTCGAGATCATCTTGAGCCGGACCGGCAGGCCGTCCGCCAGCGGCGTGATCTCGGCACCCAGCGCCGCGGGCTCCACGTCGGCCTCGATGAAGATGTCGACGCCCACCGTGCGCCGCGTCTTGACCGTCCGGTGCGCCGGGGTCGGCACGTGCTTCGGGATCGTCACGGCCCGGACGTCGCGCATGGACGAATGCGCCGGTGACTGGCCGAGACAGCTGATCACCACGTCGGCAAATGCGCTCGTCGAGACCGCGCCGTCCAGCTTCACGTCGCGCGTGTAGGTACCGCGTTCGAGCGTGACCAGCACGGCCTGCTCGACCGCCTGCGCCGCTTCCACCTCGTCGAGGTGGCGAAGCATCATCGCAGCCGAGAGCACGACCGCGGTCGGATTGCTGACGTTCTGCCCGGCCAGCCCCGGCGCCGAGCCGTGGACCGCCTCGAAGATCGCGGCGGTCTCGCCGATGTTGGCACCCGGCGCGAATCCCAGTCCACCGATGAGCCCCGACGTGAGGTCCGACAGGATGTCGCCATTCATGTTGCTCGTGACGATGACGTCGAAGTCCTCCGGCGCCCGCACGAGCATGTGCGCGCAGTTGTCGACGATGATGTGATGCGCCTCGATGTCGGGGTACTCGCGCGCCACCGCCTCGAACGTGCGCTTCAGGAGCCCCTCCGTCAGCTTCATGATGTTCGCCTTCGTGGCGCAGTGCACGCGCGAGCGCGACTCGGCCCGCGCGACCTCGAAGGCGAGCCGGACGATCTTCTCGCAACCGGTGGTCGACATGAGCTTCAGGCACTGCGCGACGCCGGCCGTCTGCTGGTGCTCGATGCCCGCGTACAGGTCCTCGACGTTCTCGCGGACCACGACCAGATCGATGCCGCGACCGCTGTACGGCGTGGGGACGCCCGGTAGCTCGCGAACCGGTCGGATGTTGCCGTAGGTCTCGAACAGCTTGCGGAGCGTGACGTTCGCGCTCTTGCCGCCGTGGCCGACCGGGGTCTCGAGGGGTCCTTTGAGCGCGACCCGGGTCTCGGCGATCGACGCGATCGTGGCGGGCCGCACGCCGGACGCGATGCCCTCGCGAAACACGGCCGCGCCGGCTGCATGCTCCTCCCAGGCGATCCGTACGCCGCTGGCATCGACGATCCTGCGAGCGGCTGCGATCACTTCCGGGCCGATGCCATCACCCGGAATCAACGTCACGCGCTTGCGACCCGAGGCGTCCATCACGTATTTCATCTGATTACCGATTCCTGTCTTGGATTACGTGAAACGTGTATCCGGTATTGGAAAACGTGTCAACACCGTCGCCTATCAGGGTAAAGTGGTGCCATGGCGGGACGAGCGAGCGGCGAGCCGGTGATGCGCGAGGCCCCGGCGGCGTGGACGTTTCTCACCAACCACGCGCACGTGCTGCTGTGCATCGCTGCCGATCCAGAGGTGCTGCTCCGGAGCATCGCCGAGCAGGTCGGCATCACCGAGCGGGCCGTGCAGCGAATCATCAGCGAGCTCGAGGCCGAGCACTACCTCGCACGCGAACGCGACGGGCGCCGGAATCGCTACACCGTGCGGGGCGACCGGCCGCTGCGGCACCCGCTCGAGCGCCACCAGCGAGTGTCGGTGCTGCTGGGCCTCGCGCGCCGTCGTGGTTGACGAGCGGACGCGTCAGCGAACCGTGCGCCAGGCCGCGTCGCCGTCGGCCCATTGCAGGATCCACGTATCGAGGCGCGTGCCATCGGGCGCGACGAGCGACGCGCGCCCGATCATCGTGTGCTGGTCCCCCGCGAGCACGAAGGCGTGCGTGTTCGGGTGACCGAAGTGGTCGGCGAGCAGGGCATCCGTGGCGGGGACGAGCGAGGTCGAGTAGCCGAAGAAGACGCGGACCACCGCATCGTTGTCGTAGTGCAAAAGACCGATGCGCGAGGTCGGGTGCGCGGCGACGACGGCGTCGAACACCGCGGGCAGGCTGGCCTCGCAGCCGGGGCAGCTCGGCGGATACGCGATGTTCCACTGGGTGCGCCACGCGTCGTAGTTCGCCAGTAGCGGCACGAACGGCGAGCTGTCCTCGAGGAGGTGGGCGGCCGCGGTCGGCCACGCGGAGGTGAAGCGGTGAAAGTTGAAGGTCGCGCCGAAGCCGCCGGCCGACGAGCCCGCGATCCACAACGTGTGCGCCGCCGGGAACCGCGTGCGCAACGCGTCGACGAAGGCCTGCATGTTGGTGGCGCCGGTGTGGTGGACCTCCTTGGCCCCGTACGTCGCCACGCGGGTTCCTGCATGGATATCCCCCGTGCAGTACGGGACGAACACGGCGGTCGCGCGCCCGAACGACAGCGGAGACGCGGCGTGATCGACGGGCCCGGGATGGCCCAGCTCGGCATCGAAGCTCGCGGCGGTGAGCGTATCCTCGATGTGTACGGCGGTCTTCGCCGTGAAGCAGGTGTTCGCATCCCAGCAGGCGCCGCCGCCTTCGACGTACACGAACAGGTCGTCGCTGACCGTCGACAGATTCACGCCGAAGCCGGCAGGCGTCCCGTTGCCACAGGTGGTGCCCGGCACCTCGATCCACTGCCAGGTGTTCGCGGCAAGCTCGCCGATGACGGGCGGAGCGGGCGCATCGCGGGAATCGGGCGCCGCACCGTCGGGCGTGCCCGAGCCCCCGCCACCACCGCACGCGCCGGTCAGGACCGTGAAGGCCACGGAGACCAAGGAGACCACGAACGCGCGCATGTCAGCCTCCGAGCAGGTTCTTGAATTCTTTGGCGTGCGCAATGGTGCCGGCGAGCTCGGCCTCGTCGAACCACACGCCGTGCGAGGGGCAGCGATCCAGCGGGACGCCGCCGAGCGAGACCGCCTGCATCGGGGTGCCGCAGACGGCGCAGCCGCGATCGCGATTCTGCGCGCGGGACTGCCAGGGCAAGTCGACCATCGCGGACGCTCGCTCCTGGAGGATCGCCACCAGTACGTCCTCGGCAACCCACGCGCCGTCGCACGTCGCGCACTTCTCGGTGTAGCCGGCCTGCTTCAACGCAGTCTTGCAAGCGGGACAGCTCAAGGTCGCCATGGCCGGGTAGCTTGACATCCTAGTACGACTTCGCCCAGACGACGCGCTTCGCGGACGGCTGGCCGGTGAACGGGCACACGCCCGGCTCGCCATCCCCGAGCGGGATGCAGCGCACGGTCACGCCGAGCTCGTCCTTGATCTTCGCTTCGAGCGCCGGGTCGCCATTGAAGTGCGCCATCGCGAAGCCCGCGTGGATCGGGGTCGGGTCGTTCGGGCTCTTCGTCTTCGGCGCCGCGAAGTACGCGCGGAACTCGGCCTCGGTGTCGATGACCTTCGTGTGCTCGGTGCGGAACGCGAGTGCGCGCTCGAACATCGCGTCCTGGATCGATTGCAGCGTCGCGGCGATCGTCGCGACGAGCTCCGCGCGTGGGACGCCCGCCTTCTCCTTCGGGCCCTTGTCGCGACGGCCCATGAACACGGCGTCCTTGTCGATGTCGCGCGGCCCGACCTCGAGGCGGAGCGGCGCGCCCTTCTTGATCCACTGCCAGACCTTGTCGCCGCCGCGCATGTCCCGGTCGTCGAGGTGCACGCGCACCGGCGCGCCCGCGAACGTGACGCCCTCGAGCTCCTTCTTGAGCGCCTTGCAGTACTCGAGCACGCGCGGGCGATCCTCGGGCTTCTGCACCACCGGGATGATCACCGCGTGCTGCGGCGCGAGCCGGGGTGGACACACGAGCCCGTCGTCGTCGGCGTGCGTCATGATCATGCCGCCGATGAGGCGCGTCGACACGCCCCACGACGTGGTCCATGCGTGCTCGAGCTTGCCCTCCGAGCTCTGGAACTGGATGCCTGACGCCTTCGCGAAGTTCTGCCCGAGGAAGTGCGACGTGCCGGCCTGCAGCGCCTTGCGGTCCTGCATCATCGCCTCGATGCAGTACGTCTGCACCGCGCCGGGGAAGCGCTCGCCGGCAGTCTTCTCGCCCTGGATCACGGGCATCGCCATCCACTGCTCGGCAAATTCGGCGTAGACGCCGAGCATCTTCATCGTCTCCTCGACCGCCTCCTCCGACGAGGCATGCGCGGTGTGGCCCTCCTGCCAGAGGAACTCCGTCGTGCGCAGGAACAGCCGCGTCCGCATCTCCCAGCGCACGACGTTGGCCCACTGGTTGATGAGCAACGGCAGGTCGCGATAGCTCTGCACCCACTTCGCGAAGCTCGCCCCGATGATGGTCTCGGACGTCGGCCGCACGACCAGCGGCTCGTCGAGCTCGCCGGTGGGGACGAGCTTGCCGTCGCGCAGCTCGAGGCGGTGGTGCGTGACGACCGCGCACTCCTTCGCGAAGCCCTCGACGTGGGCGGCCTCCTTCTCGAGGTACGACAGCGGGATGAACAGCGGGAAGTACGCGTTCAGGTGGCCGGTCGCCTTGAACATGCCGTCGAGGACGCGCTGGATGTTCTCCCACAGCGCGTAGCCCCACGGCTTGATCACCATGCAGCCGCGGACGTCCGAGTTCTCGGCGAGGTCAGCGGCCTTGATCACCTCGAGGTACCAGTCGGGATAGTTGTCCGCGCGCGTCGGCGTGATCGCGGTGGTGGCCTTTGCTGCGTTGCTCATCGTCGGAGGGAAGACATACCACTCCCCGGGCCGCGGTCACTTGCACGTATCGTCGTACGTCTTCACGAGCCCGGTGCCGTCGTACTCGTTGTCGAAGAACCACTTCCCGTCCGACAGGAACTCGACCTTCGCGACGGTGCCCGGGTCCGCGCCATCCGCCCGAGCCCGCGCCCAGACGTCCGCGGGCTTGCACGCGGGGGGCGGCCGCACGGCCCACCGGCACGACGAGTCGATGGGCGACATCGACCGCCTCGCGACCACGACTCCATCGGCCGCGGTGACCGCGACGGTGACGTAGCATTCGATCGAGACGTCGATGTTCGGGGGCAGGTCGGCCGGCCGCTCCGAGCGCGACGGCGAGCGGAAGTAGTAGAGCACCCCGTCGGTCCCGGGCAGCGTGAGGTCGACGATCCCGTCGGCGTGGACGCCGTCGGTGTCGAGGCGCGTGAGCC
>JAYSYE010000116.1:0-6757 GCA_043716635.1 Deltaproteobacteria bacterium
CCGAGCTCCGTGACCGCGGCGGAGCCCGCGCTCCTCTCCTCACCGGCACCGGCACCGACACCGACACCGACACCGACACCGGCACCGGCACCGACACCGGCACCGGCACCGGCACCGGCAGCCGTCGCCGTTGGCGGGTACCTGGAGGCCTACTACCAGTGGAACCTCGGTCGGGCCTCGAACGGCATCACCGCGCTGCGAGGGTTCGACAACCGCGACCGCACGCTCACGCTCTCGAATGTCGCGCTCGCCGTGACGGCTCGGCGTGGGCCCCTCGCCATGCTCGTCATCGCGCAATTCGGCGCGACCGGTGCCGCGTACTACCTCGCCGAGCCCGCGCTTCCTGGCGGTCCCGGCGTCGCGGCGACGGGGCCGGCGCTGTGGCAGTACGTGCAGCAGGCGACCGCGACGTACGCAGCGCCGCGCGGCTTCACCGCCGAGGCGGGACTGTTTCCGTCCCCGATCGGGCCCGAGGTCCTCGCCGTGAAGGACAACTGGAACTGGTCGCGCTCGGACCTCTTCTTCGGGTTGCCGTTCTATCACTCGGGCGCTCGCGTCTCGCACTCGCTCGGCGGGCTCTGGACCGGTACGCTCGCGCTCTACTCCGGCTGGAACAGCGTCGTCGATAACAACCGCACGCCGAGCGTCGCGGCCTCCGCAGCGTATGCGAGCCCACGCGTCACGGCGCAGGTGCTGTACTTCGGCGGCAGCGAGCGGCCACGCGGCGCGCTGGAGGGCCAGGCGTGGCGCCACCTCGGCGACGCCTACGCGACGGTCGCGCTCACGAGCGTCACGAGCGTCACGGCGCATGTCGACGCGGGCCTCGAGTCGAATACCATCGGCAAGAGCGGCTGGCTCGCGGGCGCGCTGTACGGCAAGGTCCAGCTCGCGCCGTGGCTCTATGGCGCCGCGCGCGCCGACTACTTTCGCGAGTACGTGCCCACCTCGGCTGGCGCGACCGCGACCGCACTGTTCTGGCCCAGCGCCTGGATCGGTTCCGGTACGGCGACCCTCGCCCTGCAGCCGGCACCCGGACTCTCCGTGCGCGTGGAGTTGCGCCACGACCGCGCCGCGGGTGACTCGTTCTTCGGCGGCACCGTCGAGGGGGATGGAGCGAGCTCGCCCTATGCTCCGAACCGCCGCACACAGACGACGGTCACGGCCGGGGTGACCACGTGGTTCTGAGGTCGCCGCGTCCGGGCCTCGAAGCGCACGGCCCGGGGCTCGCTGCTACTTCATCATGCGGATGGGCAGGATGACCATCGTCAGCCCGTCGAACTCGAGCCGCCGCTGCACCGCGTGCGCGGTCTCGTTGTGGAGCAGCCGCTGCCACCAGCTGTCGTGCCGAAAGATGAGCTTGCCGGCGAAGAAGACCGACCGCGGGAACCTGAGCGACACCTCCCGACACAGCCGCTCGAGCTCCTCGACGGCCTCCGTCCCCAGCGCCTGATCCGCATCGGCCGCCCAGCCCATGCGCGTGCGCGCGAAGTCGACGTACTTCGCGAGGTCGGTCTCGATCTTCGCCTTCAAGCCCGCCATCTCCTCCTCGCCCTTGAAGGTGCCGGCATCGATCACGCCCACGGAGACGAACACCACCTGTTCGAACTGGTTTGGAAATAGACGCGGGATCTGGAGCAGCGTGTGAATGCCGAGTCCGCCGAATCCACCCGCGAGCACCACCGCTGTCGGCTTGCTGGGATCGATCGCTGGTGGGACCGGCGCGACCGCCGGGATCGCGTCGACCGACAGCTGGCGCGCCAGCTTGTCGAGCGTCTTCTGCACCTGCTTGTAGTGACTCTTCACCCAGATGCACAGGGCGATCACGACCGACGTGATCACGAGCGTGACCCAGCCGCCAGCACCGAACTTCTCGATGGTGGTCACGGCGAGGATGCCCGTGCACACCACGAAGCCGGCGGCGTGGATGACCATGTTCTGCCGCCACGGCTCCTGGCGACGGACCTTCCACCAGTGCCGCATCATCGCCAGGTTCGAGAGCGAGAACGTCAGGAACACGTTGATCGAATACATGACGACCAGCGTCGCCAGATCGCCTCCCGAGTAGATCAGCACCGCGGCTGCGGAGGCAGCCATCAAATACACTCCGTTGTGCATGGTGAGCTGCTCGGACAGCGATGCGAATCGCGCCGGCAACCACTGGTCGAGCGCCATGTTCGACATGACCCGCGGGCCGTCGAGGAATCCCGCCTGGGCGGCGACGACGAGCAGAAATCCCTCGGAGATCAGCGTCACGATCACGAAGGCCTTGCCCACGTGGACGCCACCGATCGTCCAGTGTCCCGCGAACAGGTCGGCGAGCACCGCGTTCAGCGTCTGACCGGCATGCGCGGGATCGCTGGCCGCACGGTCGACGTGCAGCAACACGTACGCGATCAGGATCCCGCCCGCCGTCAGTGATAGCGACGTCGCCATCAGCACCATCGTGCGCTTGCCCGTCCGGACGCGGGGCTCGCGCATCATGCCGAGCCCGTTCGACACCGCCTCGATGCCGGTGAACGTGCCGCCTCCGAGCGCGAACGCACGCATGAAGATGAGCGCCATCGCGCCGAGGCCGAGCGCGCCGACGTCAGTCTTCATCTGCGTCGAGACTTCGCTCGCGACCTGACCGGCTTCCCCGAGATTTCCCCCGATCGCGCCGACGATCACGATCGCGTGCGTGACGAGAAACACGAGGAAGATCGGCGTCAGGATCAGGATCGATTCCTTCACGCCGCGCAGGTTCATGACCGTCAGCAGCCCGAGCACGACGAGGACGGAGATCAGCTTGTAGTGGTGCCAGGCGGGCGGCAGGAAGCTGAAGATCGCGTCGCCTGCCGAGGCCACCGACACCGCGATGGTGAGGACGTAGTCGACCAGGAGCGCCGACCCGGAGACCAGCCCGGCGTACGCGCCCAGGTGCTTGGACGCGACCACGTAGCCGCCACCACCCTGGGGGAACTGCTCGATGATGCGGCTGTAGCCGTACGAGATGATGAAGACCGTCAGCGCGACCGCGAGCGCGAGGAACAGCGCCATGTAGCGGTGACCGTCGCCGAGCGACTTGAAGGCTTCTGCGGGCCCGTACGAGGACGACGACAGGCCGTCGGCGCCGAGGCCGACCCACGCGAAGAACGCGATCAGAGAGACGTGATGGAAGATCGACGGATCCCGAAAGTCTTTTTTACGGCCGAAGATCCGCTCGCGGAAGCTCACCAGCGTGCGTTACCGCGCGGTCGTCCCCAGACGAGCCCCGCTGTATCAAGATCTCATCAAGGACGCATCAAGGCCGTATCAAGGCCGCACCGAGCGCCCGCGCCGCGGGTGCTGGAGCTCCCCGTTCGCACCCTGCGGCTGGATCTGGCGCGATCCCGGGCTCCGCTTGACCCGTCCTTGACACGTGCCGCACTACCAGTACTGACATGCCGTACCGCATCCCCGATTCCAGCAGCGCGAGCGCTGACAGCCTCCCCGGCGGCACCGCGAGCTGGGACGACCTCGTGCTGGGCGTGCTGTTGCTCCTCGTGGCGGGCCCGCGCGTCGTGATGGCGTTCTCGACGGGCGAGCGGTTCAGCGCCGAGCCGTCGCTCGCGGCCGTGGGGTGCGTACTGGGCCTGTTCCTGCTCGTGGCCGCCGCGGTGCGGAGGAGGCAGTAGTGCTGGACCTGTTCTACCTCGCTCTCACTGTCACGCTCGTCGCGCTCACCCTCGGCATGATCCGGCTCTTCGGCCGGCTCTGAACGGAGAGTCAACATGTCCATCCTCTACGTGATCGCCGCCGTGCTCGCGGCCGGGCTGCTCGTCTACCTGATCATCGCGCTGCTGGCACCGGAGCGCCTGCAGTGAGCGGCGCCGGCGCCGCGCAGATCGGCGCGTACTGGGTCGTCCTGATCCTGCTCGCGATTCCGCTCGGCGCCTACATGGCTCGCGTGTACGAGGGCAATGCACGGATCGCGCAGCGGGTCCTCGGCCCCCTCGAGCGGCTGCTCTACCGGCTGTTCGGCGTGAGTCCCGCGACGGAGCAGAGCTGGCAGCGCTACGCGGTCGCGCTCGTCGTGTTCAATCTTGCAGGGCTGGTGCTCGTGTACGTGCTGCAGCGCCTGCAGGGCGTGCTGCCCGGGAACCCCAACCAGCTCGGCGCGGTCGACCCGCGGGTCGCCTGGAACACCGCCGTGAGCTTCGCGACCAACACGAACTGGCAGGCCTACGGCGGCGAATCAACCATGAGTCACCTCGTGCAGGCCGCGGCGCTCGGGGTGCAGAACTTCGTGTCTGCCGCGACGGGCATGGCGGTCCTCGTCGCACTCGTGCGCGGGTTCACCCGCAAGCGCGCCACGTCGATCGGCAACTTCTGGGTCGACCTGACGCGATCGACGGTCTACATCCTGCTGCCCCTGTCGATCGTCCTGGCACTCGCGCTCGCTGCGCGCGGCGTGCCGCAGACCACCACCGGAGTGGCCACCGCAACGCTCGTGCAGCCAGCCGTGAACGCGGAGGGCCACACCGTCACGACGCAGGCGATCGCGGTCGGCCCCGTCGCTTCCCAGGTCGCGATCAAGCAGCTGGGGACGAACGGAGGTGGTTACTACAACGTCAACTCGGCGCATCCGCTGGAGAACCCGACGCCCTTCACGAACTTCGCCGAGGATCTCGCGATCCTCCTGATCCCCGCGGCGCTCTGCTTCACGTTCGGAGCACTGGTTCGATCTCGTGGCCAAGGGATCGCGCTGATCGCGACGATGCTCCTGCTCACGTTGCCGTTCGTCGCCCTCACGACCTACGCCGAGTCGCACTCGGCGTACGCGATGGAGGGCAAGGAGGTGAGGTTCGGGGTCGCGGCCTCGGCGCTGTGGGCGACCACCACCACGGCGGCCTCGAACGGCTCCGTCAACTCGATGCACGACAGCTTCTCACCGCTCGGGGGGCTCGGCCCCATGGTCCTGATGCAGCTCGGCGAAGTCGCATTCGGCGGCGTCGGTTCGGGTCTCTACGGGCTCCTGATCTTCGCGATCGTGGCCGTGTTCATCGCCGGCCTGATGGTGGGTCGCACGCCGGAGCTGCTCGGCAAGAAGATCGAGGCGTTCGAGATGAAGATGGCGTCGGTGGCCATCCTGGTGCCGTGCGTGGCTACGCTCGTCGGCACCGCCTGCGCGTGCATCGCCCGGGAGACCGTCGCACCCGGGATCCTCGCGAATCCCGGCCCGCATGGCTTCTCCGAGGTGCTGTACGCGTTCTCGTCGATGGCCAACAACAACGGCTCGGCCTTCGCGGGGCTCACCGCGAGCAAGTTCTTCTTCGCGACCGCGGGTGGCATCTGCATGTTCGTCGCCCGGTACTGGATCATCGTCCCCACGCTGGCCATCGCAGGTTCGCTCGCGAAGAAGCAGTCGGTGCCCGAGACCGCGGGCACGCTGCCGACGTCGGGTCCGCTGTTCGTCGTGCTGCTCGCGGGCACGGTCATTCTCGTCGGAGCGCTCACGTTCGTGCCGGCGCTCGCGCTCGGACCGATCGTCGAGCAGCTCCAGCTCGGAGGTCACTGATGAGTCCCACCGCTGCGGCACGTCCACTCTTCGAGCCCGCGATCGTCAAGCGCGCGGTTGGCGACGCCTTCGGCAAGCTCGATCCGCGCCGGATGATCAAAAATCCCGTGATGTTCGTCGTGGAGCTCGGCAGCATCTTCACCACGCTGCTCGCGATTCACGCGCTCGTCACGGGCGCCGGCGATGCCCCGGCCGGCTTCATCACGGCCATCGCGGTCTGGCTGTGGTTCACCGTGCTGTTCGCGAACTTCGCCGAGGCGATGGCCGAGGGGCGAGGCAAAGCGCAGGCCGACAGCTTGCGAAAGGCGCGACGGGAAGTGCCGGCGAAGCGCCTGTCCGAGCCACGGCGCGATGCGCCGACCATGGAGGTGCCATCGTCGTCCCTCGTCCTCGGTGATCACGTGCTCGTGGTGGCGGGCGAGACGATCCCGTCGGACGGTGAGATCGTGCAGGGCGTCGCGTCGGTCGACGAGAGCGCCATCACCGGCGAATCTGCACCCGTGGTGCGCGAGTCGGGCGGTGACTTTTCATCGGTCACCGGCGGCACGCGAGTCCTGTCCGACTGGCTGGTGGTGCGTGTCTCGGTCAATCCGGGCGAATCGTTCCTGGATCGCATGATCAGCATGGTCGAGGGCGCCAAGCGCGCCAAGACGCCCAACGAAATCGCCCTGACTATTTTGCTGGTGGCGCTGACCATCGTGTTTTTGATTGTCACGGTCACCCTGCTGCCGTTTTCAATCTTCAGCGTGGCGGCAGCCGGTTCGGGGAAGGTCGTCAGCATCACTGCCCTGATTGCCCTGCTGGTCTGCCTGATCCCGACCACCATCGGCGGTTTGCTTTCGGCGGTCGGTGTGGCGGGCATGAGCCGCATGATGCAGGCCAATGTGATTGCCACGTCGGGCCGCGCGGTGGAGGCGGCCGGAGATGTGGACGTGTTGCTGCTCGACAAGACCGGCACCATCACGCACGGCAATCGCCAGGCCTCCGCTTTCCTGCCAGCGCCGGGCGTGTCGCAGGCCCAGCTCGCCGCATGCGCCATGCAGGCCTCGATGGCTGATGAAACGCCCGAGGGCCGCAGCATCGTGACGCTGGCCCAAAAACTCGATGCGGTGCAGGTGCTGATCGGCGCTACTACTGAAGTACCCTTCACGGCCCAGACCCGCATGAGCGGTATTGATTTGCAAAAGCCTGACGGCAGCACGCGCCAGCTGCGCAAGGGCG
>JAYSYE010000117.1:0-6756 GCA_043716635.1 Deltaproteobacteria bacterium
GAGGCTTACACCGCGTCATCCGTCCGGTCCGCCGGCCGGCAGTCCGCCCCCCGGACACGCGCGATGGCCCGAGCCCGGCCGGTTCGACCCCGCTGCTGAAGCGCGGCTACGAGATCTGAAGCGCCGGGCTACGGCGCGCCATCTTGCCGCCCGCGAGCAGCGGCGTGCCCGTCTGCGACCGCCAGCCGTCGAGCCGCGACGCGTGGTGCGCGTAGGCGATCGGGCACGTGGAGGCGCACGGCTTCACCTGCCCGAACGCACGGCGAATGTCGGCGACGGTGTACGCGAGGAGCGGCACGGCGTTCACGCCCATGCGCGGCTGGCAGAGGTGGACGAGGCCGTGCTCGCACACCAGGAAGGTCCGAGCGCCCGCGCGGCACTTCCAGTCGATGGTGCCCGCGTCGAGCAGCGTCTGCGTGAAGTCATCGTCCAGGTAGGCCGGCAAGCGCCGCCCGAGCCCGCGGATCTCCTCGTACACGGCGCGGGTCCGCGCATCGGGCGCGATCACCGCGCCGCTGTCGTCGCGCACGAGCGAGCAATTGGTATCGAACCCGAGCGCGACCGCCGCGCGTGCCACCTCGAGCGCCTGCTCGGGGGCGCCGGAGCCGAGCACGGTGTTGATGCGCACGCGAAACCGCGCGTGCGCAGCGAGCAGCCGCAGCTTGGGCAGCAGCAGTCGCAGCGACTTCTTCGACACCGCGTTCGGCTCGACGTTGTCGATGCTGATCTGCATGCCGTAGAGGCCGGCGTCGTTCAGCGCCTCGATCCACGCGCGCGTCAGCAGATAGCCATTCGTGTTGAGGAACGGGACCAGCCCGCGCTCGCGGGCGTGGCGCACGAGGTGGGCCGCGTCGGGGTGGAGCAGCGACTCGCCACCCGTCAAAGTCACGAACACCGATCGCAGCGCGGCCAGTTGGTCGAGCCGTGCCTCGAGCACGCCACGCGGCACGGGCTGGCTGACCTTGTCGTACTCGAAGCAGTAGCCACAGGCGAGGTTGCACCGGCGGGTGATCACGAGGTGAGTGACGAGCGGGCGATCGCGGTCGAGCGCAGCCGCAGCCACCTTGGCAGCGACACGCAGGTCCGTGAGTCCGAAGGGTACGCGCAGGCGCGGCTCGCCTGCGGCCACGGTCGTGCGCGAGAGCGGTAGCGTCGAGGGCCGAGTCGCTGCGGTCATGCAGGGCGGTATTGCCGGATGTGTGCCGGACCAGATCGCCGCGCAAGTACTCGAATACATGGCGGTCGGCGTCAGAGCGCGCGACGCGGCGCGGTAAACCCGGTGGATTGCTGTTCGAGTCCGGACGGGTGGCAGTCCCCGGCAGGTTGCGCCCGCCGGCAGCGCGTGTTGCTCTACCCACCGGTGTCTCGCACGCGGCAACTGATGGACGAGCTGCGGGCGCAGCTGGGCGCGGCGGCTCCGCTACCGCTCGCGCCCCCGCTCCCGCCGGTCGAGGCACCACCGGCGCGCGTGTACACCGCACGGCCCGAGGTGAGCGGGTTCGCAGCCGAGGCGGCGCGCCACACCACGGCGCTCGTCGGGATCGGCCATGTCGGCACGCGCTACGCGACCGATGTGGTGCTCCAGTTCCAGGCCGAGCTCGCCGTCGCGCACGCCGCGGTCGACGCCGAGCTGCCCGTCGAGTGGGCCGCGAGCGCGGGCTTCCTCGGGCTCTCGTCGCGCGTCACCTCGCATCGCGAGTTCTTGCTGCGTCCCGATCTGGGCCGTCGACTCGACGAGGCGTCCCTGGCGCTCGTCCGCGAGCGCTGCGTGAAGGATATCGACGTGCAGGTGATCGTCGCCGATGGCCTCTCCGCCGTGGCCTGTCTCGAGAACGGCAAGCTCCTCCACGACGCCGTGGTCGCCGCGTGCACGTCGCGTGGCCTCCGCACGGGCACGCCGGTCGCGGCCCGCTACGCTCGAGTGTGGCTCGAAGACGAGATCGGCGCGGAGACGCGCGCGAAGGTCGCGATGATCCTCCTCGGCGAGCGCCCGGGGCTCGGCACGGGTGACGGGCTGTCCGCGTACGTCGTCTATGCCCCCAAGCTCGGCAACACCGATGGTGATCGCAACATGATCTCGAACATCCACCTCCGTGGCATCGCGCCCGCCGACGCCGCCGAGCGGCTCGGTGCGCTCGCGGCGGCGATGATCGCGCAGCGCACGAGTGGCGTGACCCTCGATCTCGGTCGGCTCGGCGAGGTCAGCGGCGGCCGGGGCTACCGTGCGCCACAGGTGCGGCAGCGGCTCGTGGCCAAGGACCGCGCGTCGTGATCCTCGAGCCGATCACCCCGACGGTGCTCGCCGTCCGCCGGATCCCCAACGCGGACCCCGCACTGATCCGCGCGTACGGCGGTGACCCCGACCGTCACACGTCGCTCGGCCTCGTGACCTGTGACCAGGACGACGCGCTCTACGTCGCGCTCGACGAGGCCACGAAGCACGCGTCGATCGACGTGATCTTCGCGCGCAGCTTCTACGCGGGCGCGGCCCATGCGAGCGGCCGGCTGTCCGGCGAGATCCTCGGGGTGATCGCAGCCGCCGAGCCGCAGGCGATCGAGGATGGGCTGCGCGCGCTGCTCGCCTGCCTCGCGCACGATGCGTGCTTCTACGACGCGGACGGCAGCCGCACCGTCACCGTCTTCCCGCACGTGATCTCGTCGCTGGGCGAGTACCTCGCCCGCGAGGCGGGACTGCCCGTCGGTGCGTCGATGGCGTACCTCGTTGCCCCGCCGCTCGAGGCGACGCTCGGGCTGGATGCGGCGCTGAAGGCCGCCGAGGTCCGGGCCGTCCGCATCACGCCCCCACCGACGGAGACGAACTTCGCCGCCGCGTGGCTGACCGGCACGCTCGATGCCTGCGAGGCCGCCGCGAGTGCGTACGCGGCCGCGGTGGTCGACGTCGCCAGCACGCCTCGACGCTGAGGCGCGAGGCGCGAGGCGCGACCGGCGTCAGGTCACGTGGGCTCGGGCGCGGTCGCCGCAGCGCGACGCGCGAGCGCCTTCTCGATCGCCGCGCGGAGCTCGACGACACCGCAGGGCTTGCCCAGCCACTGATCGACGAGCGGCACCAGCCGAAGCCGGGCCTCCGCGTCCGCGTAGCCCGACAGGACGATCCGCCCCGCGTGCGGGCTGACGAGTCGCGCCGCCGCCATCACCGCCTCACCGTCCATCTCGGGCATGCGCATGTCCGACACGACCACGTCGAACGGGTACGTGTTCAGGTAATCGATCGCGGGCGGGCCGCCGCACAGGAAGACCATGTCCCAGCGCGCACGGTCGCGGAACATCATGTTCTTCATGCCCGACAGCACGTCCTGATCGTCGTCGACGAACACGATGACACTCCGTTCACTCACGCGACCAGCCTGCTTTCTCCGGCCGTCCGCGTCCCGAGCGGGAGCGCGATGACGAACGTGGTTCCGTGCCCCGGTTGCGATTCGAAGGTCAACTTGCCTCCATGTCGGTTGACGATGATCGAGCGCGCGATCGCGAGCCCCTGGCCGGTGCCCTGCCCGACCGCCTTCGTCGTGAAGAACGGCTCGAACAGGTGCTCGCGCGCGGCCTCGGGGATCCCCGGACCGGTGTCGCTGATCGCCACGGTGGCGGACTCGCCCTGACGTGCCATCTCGACGCGCACCGTGCCCCGGGTCCCGGGCACCGGGGCGGACGCGATGGCCTGCGAGGCATTCAGCAACAAGTTCATGAAGACCTGTGTCACCTCCGCCGGGTGACACTCGACCGGAGGCAGGGCGCCGACCTCGAGCACGACGTCGGCGACCGGTGAGACCTCGGATGCCACCAGTCGCAGCGCCGCTCTCATGAGCGCCACCAGGTCCGCGGTGCCCATGGTGGTGGCGCTCGGATGCGAGAGCTCCTTCACCGAGCGGACGATGGTAGCCGTCCTGGCCAGCGCGTCATCCGCGAGCGCGACGGCACCCGGGAGGTGATCGAGCAGGTACGTCAGGTCGTCGGTCAGGCCTGCGGCGGGACGACTCGAGCGCGCGAGCTCGAGCACCTCGGGGAGGCCCTCGCGGACGAACTCGATGCTGCTGAGCGCGGCCTGGAGCGGCGTGTTGATCTCGTGCGCGATACCCGCGGCGAGGCGACCGACCACCTCGAGCTTCTGCGCGAGTCGCAGCTCGACTTCCGCCTGCTCGCGGGCTGCCACTTCTCCGAGGAGCCGGTGGTTGCTCACGTGGAGATCGTCGGTGGTGCGCTGGGCGTCCCAGAACTCGCCGTTGAGCTGGTTGCCGAGGACCACGGCGTAGAGCGCCTGGAGCACCACGACGAACAGCGGCAGCCGGTCGACGGCTTGATGTAGCGTTACCAGCACCGCGACGAGCGGGATGCGCCCGAGCAGCAGGTAGAGCCGGAGCATCCGCAAGTCGGGAGAGAAGGCGTACGTACCTCCCAGGTGCACGGTCGCCGAGGCGCAGATGAGGACGAGAGTCGCCGCATCCAGCGGTCGCACGTAGACCTCGCGGGCCACGAAGCAGTCCAGCACGACGATCGACGCGACCGCCTGAACCCCGAACTTCCACCGCCACGTCCGCAGGCCCGCCAGCGAGAGCCCGCGACGCGTGCGCATGAGCTCCCACCGCGCTCCGCCGAGCAGTGCGAGCAGTGCGCTGGGGACCAGCAGGACCGCGACTCGCTGCTCGGTGAGGAGACCCCATCCGACGACGACCGCCAGGTAGATCAGCATGCCCGCGCGGCCACGCAGCGACAGCGCCTCGACCGCGGCCCGGAGCTGCGGCTCGAGCGCAGTCTCGGGCGGGCGCGGCGGGTGGTCCCCGGATACCCGGGCACCGACTCGTCGCGACAGCCCATCCATTGAACCAGTATCGCCCGGTCTGGCCCGGTGTGGAGGGCCATCCGGCGGACCTCTGCCTACACGCAGCTCGCCCGACGAGTGGCGTGGCATGCGGTGGCCCGCACTGTTAGTGTTCGCGTCGCAGTGCAGGCGGCGGCCGATTCGATCGTGGGACTCGTCCTCGAGGACAAGTACCGCGTGCTGCGCGAGGTGGGTCGTGGCGGCATGGGCGTGGTCTACGAGGCCGAGCACACGCTGCTCGGCAAGCGCGTCGCGATCAAGCTGATGCTCGAGAAGTACTCGGAGGACACCGAGGCGATCACGCGCTTCAAGCGGGAAGCCTTCGCGGCGAGCCGGATCGGCAATCCGCACATCATCGACGTGATGGACATCGGCACCGCGCCCGATGGTCGCTCGTTCGTGGTGATGGAGCTGCTCTCCAAGGGCATGCCGCTCTCCACCGCGATCGAGGCGCGCGGCGCGATGCCGATGTGGCGTGCCGTCCACATCATGCGGCAGGTGCTGCGCGCCGTGGGCGCCGCGCACGCGAAGGGCATCGTTCACCGCGACCTGAAGCCCGACAACATCTTCCTGCTCCGGCACGAGGACCAGCAGGACTTCGTCAAGCTGCTCGACTTCGGGATCTCCAAGATCATCGATGCCGACGAGGCGAGCGCGGCGACGAAGCTGACGACCACCGGCGTCGTGATCGGTACGCCGCTTTACATGGCGCCCGAGCAGGCGATGGGCAGCACGGTCGAGCGCTTCGCGGATATCTACGCGTGCGGCGTGATGCTGTACGAGATGCTCGCCGGCCGGCCGCCGTTCGAGGGCCCCAACTACGCGGTGCTCATCGCCAAGGTCCTGACGTCGGACGCACCCCTGCTGTCCGAGGTGCGGACGGGGCTGCCGCCGAAGCTGGTCGCGGCTGTCCACCGCGCGCTCGAGAAGGAGCCGGCGGCCCGCTTTCGCACCGCGGAGGAGTTCGCGCTCGCGCTGCCGTCGAACAAGAGCTCGTCGCAGATCGAGCTGGCGGGAACGATGGAGAGCGGGCGCCGGCCCAGCGCGCCCGCGCTGTCCACGCTCGGCTCCTCGGCGGGCGCGATGGCGGTGCCCGTGTCGCTGCATGCGGCAGGGCCTGCGCCGCGCTCGAAGCGGTGGATCGGCCTCGCCGCGCTCGGCATGATCGCGGCGGGCGCGATCACGTTCGGCGCGGTGACCCGCGGGTCGCGCTCGGCGACGACGGCGACGGACGCGGGCGCCGCCCGCTCGCCCGGGACCACCGGGACACCGATCGCGCCGGTGGCGGGCGCGGGCGCGGCGGAGACGACGGGCACGCTCCTCGTGGAGACCACGCCCTCGGCGATGATCACGATCGACGGCACGCCGCGCGGACCCTCGCCGGTCGAGATCACGCTCGACCCCGGCGATCACGAGGTGAAGATCGATGCCCCGGGCTACACGGCGGTCGCGTTCAAGCGGCAGGTGCGCGCGGGCGCGCCGACGCGAGTCGCGATGACGCTCGTCGCCGCGACCGCGCTGCCACCGCTCACGTTCGGCGGCGGGACGCACGGCAGCAAGCCGCGGGGGAGCACTTCGCACCCGGTGGCGCCCGGCAAGGTCGCGCCCGGGCACGGCCCGCCGGTCATTCATCCGACCGCGGACCCGACCGTCACGGCCCCGGCCGGTAGCGGCGAGCCCGGTGGCGATGCCAGCGACGAGGCGATCGTGATCGGCACGCCCTCCGACGATCCCGCCCCGGTCCCCGTCACGCCGAGGCCGGGCGGCACCACGGCGGGCGGCCACAAGAAGCCGCGCGACGGGTCCAAGTCGAATCCGTACGGCACGCCGTCGAAGCCATGACCGCGCGCCACCCGCTGCTCGCCCTCCTGGTGATCGCGGCCACGGCCCTCCCCGCTCGCGCCGATCGCCGCGCCGATGCC
>JAYSYE010000118.1:0-2171 GCA_043716635.1 Deltaproteobacteria bacterium
GCGAACTGCCCGCGCCAGAAGCCTTTGTATCGACGCCAGACCTGAAAGTGCCGCGTGAGGGTGTCGTACAGCCGGCCCACGCTTGAGCCGACGTAGACGATCGGGCCATCAATCTCGCGGACGACGTACACGCCCGACTCGCCGCGAAGCTGCCGGACCCACGCGGGATAGGGCTCACCGCGGTCACCCACGGCGCGATACGACGACAACGCGCCGTTACGGAGGACAGAGTCCGCGGAGGCGACGAGCGGCGCAGGGGTCAGAGACCAGGGGATGCGCACGCGAGACCACGCGGCGAGGTACGCGGCCGGATCGGCGGCGCCCGACCGCGTCCCGCCTTTCCACACCTCGAAATGAAGATGGCGAACGTGCGCAGCATCCCCGGGGCTCGCACCGATGGTCCCCATCCGGTCGCCCGCGGCCAGCCAGGTGAACGCCGGGTCGAACTGCGAGGGTTGCGAGGTGGGTGTAATAGGTGGCCCACCCGTTGGGGTGATGGAGGATGACGGCGTAGCCGAGTGGCGTCATGCTCGCGAAACTGACCACGCCCGCGGACACGGCCAGCACCGGCACGTCCGGGGGCATGTAAAACATCGGTGTACCCGCCGGGGTGCCCACCGGAAAGGCGGCGATCAGGTCGCGCGCATCCCGCCGCCGATACATCAGGTCGACGCCGAGATGCTGAGACGCCTCTCCGTCGGCAGACTGCTGCCCGCGGAACTCGTTCGATACAACGGGGAGCCGGTCGCCGAGACTCGGCACGGGATGGATCCAGGCAGCGCCGCTCACCGTGGCCGCGCTGGTCCCGCAAGGATCGTCACTTTCGGTAGGCGTCCTCCTCCGGCGACCGGCACGCCACGCGAGTGCGCTCGCCGCGACCGCACCTCCGCCCATGATGAGGAGGGCGAGTGAGTTGTCGCGGGTGATCACAGCGGCCCCGACGGAACGAGGTACGCGAGATCGGGGCTCACGTAGAGCTTCACGCCCGCCGTCTTCAGCGCCTTGAGCAGGCCAGTCACCTTGCTAGTGATCGCGTCGCCTGTCGCGTGCACCTCGGCCGTGCCAGCGGCGCTACACATTGCGACCACGATCGGCATGTCGGCTGTGACGCCATCGATCTCGATCCGATCGGCGCGGACCCAGACGACGCGTCGGGCGGGAGCTGGCGCCGGCTCCGTCCCTTCCCCGCGGTTGTTGCCGTCGCCGGGACTGCGAAGGCCCCAACCTTTGCCGCGCGCCAGTAACCACCACGTGACGAGGCCTGCGCCGCCGACGAGCGCGACGGTGCGGCCGGTGTGATCGCGCTCGGTCATGACCGCCCCCCTTGCCCGTTGAGGAGGCGAACCATTCGCTCCGTGAGCTGGTCAGCTTGATGGGGCGAGACCGCGTAGCGCTCGTCGCCCAGATCAACGCGGTCGACGTGCAGAATCGCTTCGCCGTCGCGCAGGATCGTGCGGCCCTCGCGCGTGTAGCGCTTGGGCGTGCGGGACGTGCCCCGGGGCTTTCGACGCGCGGGCATCGGCTCGGCGCGGCTCTCCTGGAACGCGTTCGGCGAGGTTACGAGGATCCAGTACCCAGGGTCCATGGGCTTGCTCGCGTCGAGATCCAGCAAGCCCGCCGCGGCGAGGCGATCACGCGCGTCCTCCCACAGGATCGGCGCACTGGCTTGGAACCACCGCACTCGCCTGGGTCCGCCAACGCCTTCTGGGTAGACGGCGAGCGTGAAGGTCTCCGACGCGATCGAGTTGCGCGCACGGCCCGGAAGCGGCTCGGCGCGGTGCGCCCGGAAGTCGCGCGAAGCGACGGACAGCATCCATCCGCCGGGCTCGTGCGTGCGACCCGCGAGTGCGAGCTCGAGGAAGCCCGCGGCACCAAGTCGGTCCCGCGCCTCGCTCCACGTGATCGGCGATTCGGCGCGGAAGTAGCGGTGCGTGGACTTGTCCTTTATGCCGCGCGGGTAGGTGATGAGCGTGAAGAAGTCCTTGGCATCCGTTCCGGACGCGCGTCCGCCCGCGTTGCGAACCGTCGGTGCGTTCGAAGCTCCGAGGGCGGTCATCAGTGCGGCGTATGTGGACGCGGGGGCGTTGGGCGCCACGGTCACCGCGGCGTGCCCCGCGGCCTCGCAGCGGCGAACGGCCTCCGCAACATCGACGCGTGTACCGTCGGCGGTG
>JAYSYE010000119.1:0-20405 GCA_043716635.1 Deltaproteobacteria bacterium
CGCGGCGGCGGCAGCTCGCGCGGCGGCAGCAGCTCGGGCTCGATGTCGACCGGGCACGCCATGAAGATCGCGGCATCGAGCTTCTTGAACGCGCGCTTCTTGTACCAGCCGAGCGCGCGCTCGTTGTTCTCCGCCACCTCGAGCACGAGGTGGTTGAGCCCGTGCACCCGCGCGATGTGGTGCAGCTGCTCGAGCACGAACGTCCCGACGCCGAGGCCGTTGACCTCCGGGTGCACCGCCAGCTCCTCGACGAAGAGGGGCCGCATGTCCCGCTTCTCGAAGTAGCGCGGGTTGATCCAGTTGTCGGATCCGATCACCTCGTAGCTGCACTCGGCGTACGCGACGATGCGATCGCCGATCTCGAAGATCAGTTGATCGATGCCGTCCTCGGCGAAGATCTCCTCGAAGCGCTGCTTGCTGCGCGGGCGCTGGAACTCGACCGTCTCGAGGTTCACGTCGCGGAAGCTGATCTTGAGGAAGTCCCAGACGTCGTTCATGTCGCGGCGGTTCATGTGCCGCACCGTCAGCATCGCGCCGGTGGGCGCCTGCTTCTTGGCGCGCCCGGCCTGCTTCTCGACGGACTTCGGGAGCGGCGTCGCGTTCGCCTTGCTCGCCTTGGTCGGCTTGGCCGCCTTGCTGGCACCCGTCCGGGGACCCTTCGCTGCAGGCGTGGGTTTCGCGGGCTTCGCGAGCCTGGCCACCGGGGGCGGCTTGATGGTCGCTCGTGCGGCTCGGGCGGGGGCCACGAGCTTCTGGGTGCGAGCGGACGGAATAGATTTCGATGATTTGCGGGGTGCCATGACTACGATCCGACGCGGGCGACGAGCGCTTGCACTTGCTCGACGAACGCAGCTTTGTGATGACGGTCCCACTCGGTCCACGTCGCGAACGTGCTCGGGTCCGCGCGGTCGATGAACACCTTGCCGAGCAGGTGGTCGACCTCGTGCTGGAAGGTCGCGGCCTTCAGGCCGTGCACGACCTCGTCGATGGGCGCGCCGTGGCGGTCCCACGCCTGGACGCGCACGTGCACGTACCGTGGAACGCGCGCGCGCAGGTTCGGGACGCTGAGGCAGCCCTCGTAGTTCGCGAACAGCTCGTCGCCGACCGGCGTCAGCACCGGGTTCACGAGCACCGTGAGAGGAATGTTGGGCTTGTACGGATAGCGCGGGTTGTTGCGCACTTCGATCGCGCAGATCGCGACCGGCTCGTACACCTGGATGGCAGCGAGGCCGGCCCCGTCGGCATCGTGCATCGTCTCGACGACGTCATCGATGAGCTGCTGGATGGCCGGGCTGGCGAGCTCCTCGCGCGTCACCGTGCGCGCGACCTGGCGCAGCACCGGGTGGCCGATCTGAGCGATCTTGCGGATGGCCATGGCGGGCACACTCTAGCAGCGCGGCGCGCGCCCGGCCGGACCGCGAACGCCGAGTTACAGCCCCGGTCAGGGGCCCACAGCAGTTCCCGTATTCCCAGCCGCCGCGACTTGTGGCTATATCCGGCCGATGAACCGCATCTCGCTGCTCGCCGTCGCCATGTGCTCCCTCACCTTCGCCGCCTGCGGCGGCGGCGACGACGGCGGCAAGGACGGGGTCACGCTCCCCGACGCCAAGACCAACCCGGGCGCCGACGCCCCCCTGGCGCCGGATGCGCCCCCGGCCGCCGTGATGGGACTCGGCCAGCGGTGTGATCCGATGGCGCCTGCATGCCCTGCAAACGCTTCGACGTGCCTGCCGACGTCCGCGACGGCTGGCTACTGCAGCCCGCTGTGCATCAACGATGCAAGCGGAACTACGAACGCTATGGGCAGCTTCACCGTCGGGGGACCGGGCGGATTAACGCCGCCTCCGAACGACAGCGCATGTACGGCGGCTTACACGCAGACGGTTGGAACCGCCAAGTGCAAGTTCATTATCAGCGCGAACCCGATGCCAGCGAACAACATGTTCATGCCGAACACCGCCTACACCATGATCAAGGGCGTGTGTGGGATCGATTGCGCTAGCCAGGCTGACTGCCCGACGGGTTTGACATGCAACACGACCGCAGGAGCCTGCGTTGCGATGTAACGCTTGTGCACGACAGTCTGGGAACGTCGAATTTAGCGGATCCTAACGCTCCGCGGATTGGAGAACATGGGCGAAGCGTCAGCGGGTGCGAGCGCTGGTGTGACTCCACTCGGAGTGAAGACCTGCAACGAGCCCATAGCACCACCGCCCCCGCCCGCGCGCTCACCGGTCCCCCTCGTGCCTGGCCTCGCTGCGTGCAGCCGTAACTCGCCTGGTCCGCCGTAGCCACCGTCGTGGGAGAGAAAGGCGCCACCCGGGTAGTCAGACGAGCGATAGCCATCGCTCCCACTCAACGAGAAGTTGATGGTTGATTTGCCGTCTCCACCGCCGCCTCCGTTAGCATACACTCTGCCACTGACGCTCACTTGCAACGCTTGAAGAGCGACGAAACCTCCAGAGCCTCCGCCAGCTCCGTAGTTCGCCGCCAGGTCGCCAAGGTGACCGCCGCCGCCGCCCGCGTCGATCAAACCACTTGCGGTAACCGCTCCGCGGCAAGCAATCGCTGCGAACGCCCCGCCGGCGCCGCCGCTCTGTTCCGCGGCGCAGAAGAACGGGAAATCACAGGCGGAGCGGGCCCGCGCGCCGCCCCGGAGCACCAAGATAGGGGACGGCGCAAAGATGGGGCCTCCGTTCGCAGCGCCGCCGGTTCCCGATGAGGAGCCTCCTGGCGCTCCAGGCGATGATGCGCCCGCCCCCCCGCCGCCTGTCGTGAAAGCCACCCCGCCCGACGAGAATAAGCCGGAGCCCGGTCCGTTAACCGTTGCATCAGCGCTGACGTCGAGCGTCCCCTCGATCGCGACGCTCTCATCCGCGACCAACGCGAGCACTCGTGAGCCGCTGATCTTCGCTTCCGTGCTGCCGGCCGGCACCGTGATCGTCTTGTAGCGGACGACGCAGATGTCCGGGGCCATGTCGGTCTGGTGGACGATGCCGCCGTTGCACAGGGTATCGTTGTCGGTGTTCACGCTACCGAGGTCGAGATGCGCCTCGGTCGCGGGGACATCGCAGACATCGGGCAGGTACTGCGGTTCGAGGTAGGCGCAGTGGGGTGCGGGCGCGTCGATGCAGGAGACGGCGCAGGCTTCGGCCTCGAATTCGCCGGCCGGGTTGCAGCGCTCGAGGACCTTCTCTCCGCAGCGGACCACGCCGGGCGTGCACTCCGTGACCTGGGTGACGCACCCCGTCGACGGACGACAGCCGAGGTTGCAGTGATTCACATCGTAGTTCGTGCCGCTATCGCTGCAGACGATGGCTTCGTCGCCACGACACGCCGCCACATCAACCCGGCGTGCACGCCACCGGGATGCAGGTGTTCGGCTGGCCTTCCAGCGCCCCATCAGTGTCGCAGAACGGGAGCGCGGGATCGGCGCAGTGGTGATCCGCGCACGAAGCGGGATTGGGCTTCGTACACGCGCCCGCCGCGAGCACCGCCAACGACACGACCAGCAGCTTCACATCAGACACCATACGAACCTCCAGAGCCGCTCATCGGCACGCGCGAACCAAGGTTGCGTGCAAAGTGAACATTACAGCGATGACGCGTCGCTATCGCTGCCGATCGCGGCCGTGAGCGAGGGGAGCCCGGCGGCGCGGACGAGGGCGGCGAGGTCGCGCTGGAGGCGATGGGGCCACGCGGGGCCGCCGTAGACGAAGCCGGTGTAGGCCTGGACGAGCGTCGCGCCCGCACGGATGCGGGCCCAGGCATCGGCGGCGGTCTCGATGCCGCCCACGGCGACCAGCGTCACGCGCGGACCGACGCGGCCGCGCAGGCGCCGGAGGACGGCGAGCGAGCGCGCCTTCAGCGGTGCGCCGGAGAGTCCGCCCCCGCCGAGCGCGGCCACGGTCGCGTCGTCGGTCGCGAGCCCGGTCCGCGCGATCGTCGTGTTCGTCGCGATGATGCCGTCGAGCCCGAGCTCGAGCGCGAGGTCGGCGACGGCATCGATGTCGTCGTCGGCGAGGTCCGGCGCGATCTTCACGAGTAGCGGGACGCGGCGGAGCGGCGAGGCGCGATCGCACGCGGCTCGTACGGCCTCGAGGAGCGGGCGTAACTTCGCGGTCGCCTGGAGGTCGCGGAGGCCCGGCGTGTTCGGCGAGCTGACGTTCACCACCAGGTAGTCGGCGAGCGGGGCAAGGCGCTCGGCAGACGCCACGAAGTCGAGGAGCGCGTCCGCCTCGGCGACGCGCTTCGTCTTGCCGATGTTGACGCCCACGATGCCGATCGAGTCGTCCCGCTTCGAGAGCCGGGCGGCGGCGGCGACCGCACCGTCGTTGTTGAAGCCCATGCGATTCAAGAGCGCCCGATCGCGCACGAGGCGGAACAGGCGCGGCCGCGGATTGCCGGGCTGCGCCTCGGCCGTGACGGTACCGATCTCGATCGAGCCGAAGCCGAGCGCGAGCAGCGCGCGGACCCCCTTCGCGTCCTTGTCGAATCCAGCAGCCAGGCCCAGCGGGCCGGGGAAGTCGCGACCGAACGCGCGCACGCGCAGCAGCTCGCGATCCGCCGCGCGCGGGGCGTACCACCAGCGCACCAGCGCGCCGAGGCCAGGCACCGCGACGGCGAACCGCAGCAGCGCGAACGAGACGCGGTGCAGCCACTCGGCGGGCAGCCGCTGCAACACGAGCCAGTAGACGAACCGGTACATCGAGCGCGCGGACGATAGCAGCGCGGGCAGCAGGCTGGGATCCGCGACCGCGCACGCATGTGGCGACGAGCGATGCGGGCTGGCGACGTTCGCCGGGGTGACATGCGGGCGCCCGGGTCCGGTCGGGTCCATCGGGGATGGTCCTGGACCGCCGGCCGAGGCGCGATCTCAGGTCTCGGGATCGCGGCCTCGCATGCCGCGCCGCGCGGCGACGTCGGCGGCCTGCACCGGGAGTGTAAGTGGAGACCACTGCAGCTCCGTGGGGCCGCACCGCTCGGGCACGCATGCCCGCGCGACCGACGCCGAGACAGCGTCTAGCGCCGCAGCAGGCCGGGGGTGTCGTAGGGGTCGAGCGGGCCAAATCTTCGCCAGTCGGAGCGGAGCAGTCGGGTGCGCGGCGGCGAGACGGGCAGGGTGAGCGGGCCATCCGTCTCCACGGGCGCGCACCATCCGTCGAGGGCTCGACCGCTCGCGTACGGATCGAGGGCGCGCTGCGACACGCGACCGCCCTTGCAGTGCTGCACGTGCTTGCGCCAGTTGTTGAGCACGTACGACAGCGAGCTGCGCGCCTGGCGCGCCGTCGTGATGACGGTGTCGTGATAGCGGAACTGGAAGACTTTGCCGATCAGCCCGAGCGCCCGGTTGATCGCCTTTGCCAGCGTGATCACGAGGCTCTGCATGCGCCTCGAGAGCACGTCCTGGTTCGCAGCCTCGATCAGGAAGTGGAAGTGATTGGTCTGGATCGAGAAGTGGACGACCCGGAAGTCGTCGAGGCCGAGGTAGCGCGCGAGGACGCGATTCGTCACCTGATAGACGCGCCGCTGTCGGAACGAATCGATCCAGCTGCAGGCGCGCAGCACGACGTGGATGGGCGCGTCGCTCGCGAACGGAGTGCGCGAACGATGCGGCGGATCGGATCGCCATCGACCCTTGGGCCGCCCGGCGCCGACTCGTCGCCCGCCCCATCCGAGCTTCTTCTCGATCGCGGCTTCGAGCATGAATAGGGCAGTAACACGCGGGTCTGACAATCTTCCGACGTCGGGTGTGGGTGACCACGGCGACGAATGTCCGGTATTCGGACAGCGGCGCCGTTCCCGATCGGCAGCCGCGACGAGGCTCCCGAGTACCGCGGCAAACAATCGTAGGAGCACGCGCAGGCACGATGCCGCGAAGCGGGGCGCCGACCGTGCCAACGCCGTCGTGGACCGCGCGCGCATCGGCGTGACCACCGACGACCCATACGGCAGACGACCGCCGGCGACTTCGGATGACCGGCGATGACCGCGTACGCCGTACAGCGAGTCCAGCAGGGCGTTCAATGAACGGGGAAGGCCAAGGAGTCCCGTGCACACGCGAGCGCGCGGTGTTACGAGTGGCGCGTGACTGACTTCGTGTTCGCGACGTGCTTGCCCGGTGTCGAGCCGGCGCTCAAGCGCGAGCTCGCGCGCACCCGGCCCGAGCTGCGCTTCGCGTTCTCGCGGCCCGGTCTCGTCACGTTTCGCTCTCCCACGCCCGTGACGTCCTCCGACGCGCCGGGCTCTGTCTTCGCGCGCGTGTGGGGCGTGTCGCTCGGTCGCGCCGCGACGCCGGCCGAGGCAGCGGCGCTGCTCGAGCCGTACGCGCCGGCGCGAGTCCACGTGTTCGCGCGCGAGTCAGGCAGCGAGGCGATGGTGCCCGGAGCGAGCCCGGACGCTGGGGGGGTGGCGGCCGGGTCGGTCGGGTCGGTCGGGTCGGTCGGCGCGGCAGGCTCGATCGCTTCGGTCGGGACGATCGGCACGGTCGCGACGGTCGGGACGGTCGGGGCAGCCGGCGCGGTTGCGCGGCCCGGTCCCGCTGGCGAGGTGACGTTCGCCGCCTGGCAAGCGATCGGACCGGGCGGCACGGCGCAGATCGGTGAGCTCGTCGCCGATGTCGTCGTCGCCGAGGGCGAGGGCGAGCCGGCGCTCGTCGGGCTGCACGTGCACGACGCGACCCGATCGCCGAACGCCGGGGGCACGTTCGCCGTCGCGATGCCGCCCGACTCACCCTCGCGTGCGTACGCAAAGATCGAGGAGGCGATCGCGTGGGCGCAGATCCCGATGCGCCCCGGGCACGTCGCGCTCGAGATCGGGGCGGCTCCAGGCGGGGCGGTCTACGCCCTCGCGCGACGCGGCCTCGACGTGTGGGCGGTCGACCCTGGCGCACTCGCGCCGCACGTCGCCGCGCTGCCCGGCGTGCACTACCTGCCGATCAAGGTCGGAGCGCTGCGCTGGGAGCAGCTACCCCCGCGCGTCGACTGGCTCCTCTGCGACATGAACCTCGCGCCGCAGGTCGCGCTCCACGAGCTCGCCCGCCTGATGCCGCGCCTGCGCTCGACGCTGCGCGGCGCCGTGATCACGCTCAAACTCAACGAGTGGGCATTCGTCGACGAGCTCCCGACGCTCGTCCAGCGCATCCGCGACTTCGGCCTCCCCCACGTCGCGCTGCGGCACCTGCCGTCGAATCGCCGCGAGCTGTGCGCCGTCGCGCTGGCCCGGCCGGCCTGACCGGGCGTCCTCCGCCATCCGTCCGTCCGACGCCTGGTGCCGACCGCACCGATCGCACCCCACCGTACCCACCGCACCGACCGCACCGACCGCGGCGCCGCGCGGGTCAGCGCGTGAAGCTCTCCACCGCACTCGCGCGGTGGGGCCGGCGCGAGCGCTCGCGAAACGCGCGCTCCATCTCCGCCTGCGAGCTTCGCGCACCCAGCGGCGGCGGCGGGTCGATCTGGATGAATGCGTTGTCGCGGATCTCGAGCGCGCGGATGCGGGCCAGCACAGCGTCGACGGTCGTCGCGCCCACGGAGCGCTGCAGCACCTCGACCGCGGCATCGAGCGCCGCGCTGGCCACGAGCATGCCGCTCTCGTCGTCGCCGCGGAACTCGCGCGCGGCCAGCGCGACCCGCGCGATACCCCACGACGGGCTCGCGACCGCGCTCGTCAGCGCATCGAATCGGCCCGCCTCGAGCTCGGCGAACGCCTGCCGCACCATCGAATGCTCGGTGTTGGCCCGGACCGGAGGATCCTGCTGCGCCACGAGCCGATCCATCGTGTCGATCAGCTCCGCCGCCACCTCGCCGCTGGGTCCGAGCTCGGCCGCGGCGCGAGCATAGGGGTGCGCGTCGACATGGCGGCCCTGGCCTCCCAGGGCGCGCGCCATCGCGTGCAGTCCGGTGATCCGGAGCTCGCGGTCCTCCGCGTCCGCGATGAGCCGGCTCGCGATGGCTTCGCACTCGACGAACTCGCCGGTGCGATAGAGCGCCTTCGCGAGTGCCGCGAGCACGTGCATGTCCCGCGTGCCGAGGACGACCGCCGCCCGCCCGGCCTCCACCACCATCGACTCGTCGGTGGCGCGGCTCGCGACCAGCGCGAAGTGGCCCCAGTCGTCGACGGTGCGGAACCGTCGCGACGCGTACCGCAAGAACGGGATCGCGTCGTGGTCACGGCCCGCCTCCGCGAGGGCACGCCCGACCAGCCGTGCTGCATCGCCGCGCTCGTGCGGCGCGAGCACGCGCAGCGCCTCGGACCCGCGCCCCAGGCGAGCGAGCCCCACGGCCAGGCTGTGGGCTCGCTTGCTATTGCCGGGCTCCGTCGCGACCGCCCACCGCAGCGCGTCCACGGCGGCCTCCAGGCGACCTTCCGATGCGGCCGCGAGCCCGAGCGTGTAGGCGGCCTCGCCGTCGATCGGCGTCGCCACCCCGGCGGTCTCCCAGGCGTCTCGGAGCTGCGCGAGCAGACCGGCGCGCTCCAGGGCCGTCGCGACCGTGAACGCGTGGATCGCCGCCGTGAAGCCGTCCGCGGTCCGCCCCGCCAGCAACAGACCGCGCGCGAGGTGTACCCACGGCACGGCGACGGCGGGATTTCCCATCGCCGCGAGCCAGTGCACGTCGAGGAACGTCGAGCTCGCCGCCGCCACCGACGCCGCGACGGCAGCCGTGAACCTGCCGGACCGGCGCGGGATGGTCGGCGCGCCGTCCGCGCTCAGCAGCTGGCCTGCCGTGATCGGCTTGCTGCGAGTCGGTGCCGCAGGCGCGGCCGCCGCGCGTGGAGCCCCCAGGTCTGCCATCGTCGCGGCAGTGGCGCCGGCATCGGCCGCGGCCGCCGCGACCGACCACGCGAGCAAGGTGCCGCCCGACTCCACGGCCCGCGCGCAGCGCGCGAACAGCATCGCGGCCGGCTCGTACTGCGTGACATCGCTCGCGAGATCGTGAGCGAGCCGGAGCTCCCAGCCGATCCGCTCGTCGCCGCGCAGGAGCTTCTGCACGTCGGGCAACCCCGCCGTCATCGTCTCGACGTACGCGCCGTGATCGGCCTCGAGATCGAGCGCGCGCTCCACCCGGAGCATCCAGGTGTCGAGCAGCCAGTCGGGCGCCTTGCCCAGGCGGTCGAGCAACCGCAACAGCGCCGTGATGGCCGGCGGCTCGATCTGGTACCGCGACCGTCGCACGAGCTGCAGCGCCTCCGTCGCGATATGGCGGTATGCGCCCGCGATCGGCGTGGGCGGGCCCGCGGCTGCGACGAGATACCCTGTCAGCGCCACCCCGAGCGCGAGCACCGCCCCGCCCGCATGCGCGTCGCGATCGCGCGCCGACGGCACGAGCACCGCCCACCACTCGGCCGCGAGCGCATCGGCCGCGGCGAGCGTCGCGGCGGCGGGCCGGGCGAGGCGGCCGACGATCGCGGCCGCGCTCTGTCCGGTCGCCGGCACCGATGCCGCGAGGTCCGCGATCCACAGCGGGTCGACGACGAGCTTCGTCCGCTCGCCGAGCGCCCGCGCGATCACCGTGGAGGCCGCGAGCCCGGGCACGAAGTCCGCGAGGTCGCGCGCGGCCAGCTGGGCGAGCGTGCTCGCGCCGCGGTCGATCCTGCGCTGGATCACTGGCTCCCAGTCACCCGCCGGGCGGGTCGCCGCGAGCCGCAGCAAGCGATTGATCTCGGCCTCGGTGCGACTCTGGCCCCGGCGCAGCTGCACGATCTGGATCTGGTCGAGAGCCTCGTCGAGCTGCCCCGTGAGGAGCAGCGCCTTCGCCGCCGCGAGCCGCGCCTTGCCGTCGCCGAGCACGCCCACGTGATCGAGCCCGGCGCACTGCCAGTACGCGATCTCCGCCTGGTCTGCGCGCCCGAGCGCGACCTGCGCGTCGATGAGCATCATCGCGTCCACGTCGTCGTTGATACCCCCGCGCTCGAGCCCGGCGAGCACGCGGCCAGGCTCGCCCCGGTGGTGACCCTCCCAGGCATACGAGCGCGCGAGCAGTCCGGCATCGGCCTTCCAGTGCGCGATGCGCTTGCCCACCCACGCGAACGCCTCGCGCGCCGCGGCATCGTCGGGCAACCCGGCCATCGCTGCCTCGGCCAGCTCGATTGCCTCGGCAAGTCGCCCCACATCGAGGTGCACGAATGCGTTCAGGAGGGCCGCGTGGTGCGGCGACTGCCAATCGTTGGGTGGGAGCTTGCCGCCCGCGGCGCGGTCGAGGATCTCGCGACAGCGGTACTGCGCCTCCGCGAAGGCCTGCCCGGGGCGTCCCACCTGGCGCAGTCGCCGCACGCAATCGAGGTGGGCGGCTCCGAACTGGGGCGAAGCGATGGTCGCGCGGTCCGCCCAGCGGTAGCTCTCCTCGCGACGCCCGGCCTCCGCGAGCTGCAGCGAGTAGTTGTGGCACGCGTAAGGATTCGCGGGCATCAGCGACGACGCGATGCCCTGGTGCCGGACGCCCATGCCCTCGAGGGGCCGATCCGCTGCGAACGCCTCGCCCCAGATCGAGAGGTGCGGCTTCGCGTACATCGGCGCCTCCTCGGTGAGCGGCAGGATCGCGCGGCGATCGACCGCGCCCGCGAGCAGCGCGCTCACGTAGCGGTTGCGCCGGGCCACCGGGTGCGTCGGATCGATCGCGAGGATGCGCTCGTCGAGCGAGCGCGCCTCGTCACGGGCGAGCTCGGCCAAGACCCGCAGGTACGGCACCTCGACCCGCGGCGCCGGGACCAGCAGCTCGCCGGGGAGCTCGGCGAGCGGTTTGCCGGCCAGCACGTGCAGGTCGACGCGCGCCAGCCGGGCCCCGGCGAGACGCAGATCGTCCAGCGAGAAGTCGGACAGGAAGGGCACGGCGGGCAGGCGGCGCGTCTGCAGCCACTGGGCGAGGCACTGGGACAGCTGACGAGCGAGGCCGATGTTCGGGGTCGCGCTCCACGATTCGATCCCGGCGCTGGGGCGGCGCGCGCGGAGCGTCGCGGGCGCCGGGGTGACATGGGGGACGCGCCCGAAATCGAGGGTGAACCAGAGCACCTCGTGGCGGCGCGCGACCCGATGAAACCAGTCGATCGAGTCCTCGATCTGGGGGTGGGCGGCGTCCAGGAGCAAACCTTGGTCGTCGACGAGGCGCTCGTCGTCATGGTCGCCGAGCGTCACGATGCGGTGGCGCGCCAGCAGGTCGAACACCACGAGCGACACCAGGCGTGCGATGTAGGGCGCCAGCGGCTCGACCTCGGGAGGGAGCTGGAGCGAGCTCGCCAGGAACGTTGCCCGGTGTGGGTACGGCAGCGGTCCCATGCGCGGCCGAAAGATACGCCAAGCGGATGCGTGGTCGCGCCACGTGCGGAGCAATTGTGGGGGTATGCTAGGCTCGGTCACGACGATATCGTCGAGGAGAGCGCTGCGGTGGGTACGAAGCTCTACGTCGGAAATCTGAATTACAACACCACGGAGCAAGGGCTCCGGGACGCGTTCGGCTCGAACGGTCGCGAAGTCACGAGCGTTTCGCTGATCATGGATCGCGAGACGGGACGGCCGCGCGGCTTTGCCTTCGTCGAGATGACCACGGCTGACGGTGCCCGCGAGGCGCTGGAACAGCTCGATGGTCAGATGCTCGACGGGAGGCAGCTCCGGATCAACGAGGCGCGCGAGCGCGAGCCTCGGAGCGCCGGTGCTCCACGCCCGGGCGGTTACAGCGGGGGTGCGCCCGGTGGCGGCTACGGGGGCGGTGCGCCCGGTGGCGGTTACGGGGGTAGTGCTCCCGGTGGCGGTTATGGAGGCGGTGCGCCCGGCAGCGGCTACGGCGGGGGCGGTGGCTACGGCGGTGGCGGCAGCTCGTACCGCGGCGGTCCGGGCGGCGGCGGCTACGGCCAGCGCACGGACGGCGGCACCGGGGACCCGGGAGCTGGTGGCGGCACCGTCGACCCCGGGGCGTCCCCGCGCGACGACTCCGCCTACTCGGCAGGGCCGAGCACGGCACCGCCGCCCGGTGGGGGCAGCTCGTATGGTGGTGGCGGTGGCGGAGGTGGCTACGCGCCGCGTCCGCCCGGCACCGGTTACGCGCCGCGTCCGCCTGGTAGCAGCTTCGGCGCCCCGCGGCCGAGTGGCCCGCCCCGGTTCGCCAGCAGCGCCCCGACCAGTGATGCACGACGCCGCAAGGCCGAGCGCGAGAAGGCCGAGCGTGGCAGCCAGGAGCGGGCGACCAAGCGCGGCAAGCGGCGCGACCAGGGCAACGACGAAGACTATTAGCCCGGCGGCGGGCGCCGCGCTGGCTGGGCCGGGGCGCGTGTGATGAAGACGACCTTCGTAGCTCAGCCGGATGATGCGGGACTACGCCTCGACCAGGTGATCCCCAAGCACGTGGCGGGACTGTCGCGGCGCAAGGCGCGCGCGGTGATCGATACCGGCGGCGTGTTCGTCGACAAGACGCGGGTGAAGATCGCCGGGCGGCTGGTCGCGAAGGGCCAGTCGATCGAGGTGAACGTGGGCAGTGCGGTGGAGCGCGATCCGACCGCCCAGCCGACGCTGACGCCGACGCTCGTCCATCTCGACGACCACGTCATCGTGGTCGACAAACCGGCGGGGCTCGTCACGGCGCCGACCCCCGAATCCGATCGCGGCGACCTCCTCGATCAGCTGCAGCGCGTGCACGGCGAGGTGTTTCTCGTGCATCGGATCGACCTCCCGACGAGCGGGTTACTCGTCTTCGCGCGCACGCGCGCCGCGAACAAGGCGCTCGGCGATGCATTCGTCCGCCACGACATCGATCGCGAGTACCGCGCGGTCGTGGCGGGCGTGGTCGCCACGCAGACGATCGAGCGTCCGATCGCCGACCGGCGGGCCGTCACGCATGTCGAGGCCCTCGAGTCGCTCGCGGGTGCCACGCTGGTCGCCGCGCGTCTCGAGACCGGCCGCACGCACCAGATCCGCATCCACCTCGCCGGGCTCGGCCATCCGGTGCTCGGCGATCACCAGCACGGCGGCGAGATCTCGCGGACGTTCATCCCGCGGGCGCCGCGCCTCGCCCTCCATGCGCACCTCCTCGGCTTCACGCACCCTTCGACCGGCGAGCGAGTTCGCTTCACGAGCCCTCTGCCACCCGACCTCGCCGCCTGGCTCGCCCGCCTCCGCCCCAGCGCGTGAGCTCACTCCGCCGGAGGCAGCGTGTCGAAGGTCCAGGATTTGACGACGGCGGCGCGGAGACCGAGGGAGGCGAGGAGCGCGATCAGGTCGGGGCGAACGGAGAGGCTCGACCAGGCAGCGAGGGAGGCGGTCGTGACCACGATCGAGAGGTCCCACCGGGCGGCGCTCGCGTCGGCGGGGAGCCCGACCACGGCGTCGGCGCCGGCCTCCAGGAGCTGGGCGCGCAGGAGAGCGGCGAGCTCGGTGCGGCCTGCGACCTCGGAGTCGAGGAGCTTCACGAAGTAGAAGCGCTGGATCACAGGTGGAGATCGGGAAGGAGATACGTAGGCACGGCGGGGCTCGGGACGCTCGCATCCCAGCGCGAGACGCCGGCGGTGAGGCACGCCGGAATCCCGGCCGCAGATGCGCCCGCGATATCGGTCTCGAGCTGATCGCCGATCATGACGAGGCGCGCGGGCGCGATGTCGAGGCGGCGCGCGGCCTCCGTGAACAGCGCGGGGCCGGGCTTCCCCAGCCGCTCGAACACGAGCCCCGCCGTCGGAAAGCGCCGCGCCAGCGCCGCCTCGATCAGGAGCGCCATCGAGCCCGCGGTGAAGCCGTACTCGCCGCCGCCCTTGGGATAGACGAGGTCGGGGTTCGGGAGCACGAGCGCGGGCCGCCGCCCGTCGTCGATCGCGCGCGCGATCGCGGAGAACGCGAGCTCGATTCCGTGGAGGAAGGGAGTGCCCGAGTCGTCGCACACGGCCACGGCATCGATCGTCATCCCGCGCTCGACGGCGACCACCACCCCACCACCCTCGCGCACGTACGACTCGGAGTCCGGCGTTCCCAGCACGCAGGTCCGGGCGCCGGACAGGCCCCGCGCGCGGAAGAAGCCCGGCAGCAGGCTCCCCGATGTCACGAAGCGCTCCGGCGGGACCCTCAGGCCGAGCGCCGCGAACCTCGCTTCGTAGGTCGCCGGGGACCGCGAGGCGTCGTTGGTGACGATCGCGTACGGAACGGCGCGCGCCTCGAGGTGGCCGAGGAGCTCCAGGGCGCCCGGAAGCGGACCCGATCCGTCGACGAGCACCCCGTAGGCATCGAGCAGGATCCCGGCGTGCCGCTCGAGCAGCGCCGCCATGGATACGACCTCGGGTGGCCGGCTCATGGCTGCGCCAGCTGGGCAATCTCCAAGTCGTCCAGCGCGCGGCCGTAGAGCCGGACGTCGGCGAGCGCGCCCTGGAAGTAGCCGAGCTCGGTGCCGGTGTCGATATCGCAGCCGAGGTTGGCGTCGTCGTCCGTGTAGGTCTGCGGCAGCTCCACGTGCGCGTTTGCCAGCGCTCCGTCGACGAAGATCGCGAGCTGCGTGCCGTCGTAGCGGCCCGCGACGTGATGCCACGTGCCCACCGGAACGGCGGTGCCGACGGCGCCCCCGCTGCTGTAGACCGTCAGGCCAGACGAGCCCGGACCGCCGCCGATCTCGATCGAGTCCTCGAAGCTCGTCGCGCCGTTCTCGGGCTTGCCGAACAGCGTGCGCCGCGGCGTCGAGTCCTGCCGCTCCCACAGCGCGATCGTGAACGTCGCCGGCGCGAGGGTCTTGGCCGGTACATGCACGCACTGCGTGCCCGCGAACAGAGCGCCCGGAGTTCCCGCCCGTGGACCTGCCGTGGGGCTCGGGCACGCGGTGCACGTGCCCTCGAGATCGCGCGTATCGTCGTGGAGCAGACCGCCGGCACTGAAGCCGAAGTGCATCAGCAGGCCGCTGCCATCGGCATCGGGTCCTCGCGCGTCGGCCGCTGCCGCATCGCCGCCCGGGCCGGATCCATCCGTGAGGAGATCGAAGCTCACGCGCCCGCAGCCGGCCGCGAGGGGCACCGCAAGCGCGAGCACGCACCACGAGGATCGGGCGGACATCCAGCCTTATCATCACTCGCCGCGGCCGCGGATCCAAGTCAGCAGCTCGGTCGCCGAGGGTACCGACCACGGTGCTATACGGTCGGGCATGCGTCCGTACCTGGAGTTGCTCCGGCAGGTGCTCGAGCATGGCGAGCGCCGCACCGACCGCACAGGGACCGGCACCATCTCGCTGTTCGGTGCCCAGACCCGGTACGACCTGCGCGACGGCTTTCCCCTCGTGACGACGAAGAAGGTGCTGTTCGCCGCCGTCGTCCGCGAGCTGCTCTGGTTCCTCCGCGGCGCCACGAACATCAACGACGACCTGCATGCCCACACGCCGATCTGGGATGCGTGGGCGGACGAGCAGGGCGAGCTGGGCCCGATCTACGGGTTCCAGTGGCGCCACTGGGGCGCCGCCTACTCGGCCGATCCAGCGGTCCCGCACGCCGGCGGGATCGACCAGATCCGGGTCGCGATCGACACGATCAAGCGCGACCCCACATCTCGCCGCAACCTCGTGTCGGCCTGGAACGTCAGCGACCTCGCCGCCATGAAGCTGCCGCCGTGCCACGCCCTGTTCCAGTTCTACGTCGCACAGGACGCGGGGTCGTCGCGCTGGCTCGACTGCCAGCTCTACCAGCGCTCGGCTGACCTGGCGCTCGGCGTGCCGTTCAACATCGCGAGCTACGCGCTGCTGCAATCGATGATCGCGCAGGAGTGCGGGCTCGCGCCGCGCTTCTTCATCCACACGCTCGGCGACGCGCACATCTACGCGAACCACGTCGAGGGCGTGACCACGCAGCTCGCGCGCGAGCCGTATCCGCTGCCGCAGCTCGTGCTGGCACAGAGGCCGACGCTCGAGCTGCGCTACGAGGACATCGCGCTCACGAACTACCAGCACCACCCGTTCATCAAGTTCGCCGTCGCCGTGTGATCCGCGCGGCGCGGCCGCACCGGTGCAGCGCCGCGAGCTCAGGGCGAAGCGGGCCGCGCGGGCGGGACGAGACGTTCGATCCGGTACGTCACGCCATGCTCGTCGCCGCGCAGCGAACCGGCCCACATCGGGTCGCGCGTGAAGCCGCGCTCGTCGAGGTCGGGCATCACGATGTCGCACTCGTACGTATCGTCCACCCGCGTCAGATACACGTAGCGGAGCTCGGGCCGCTCGAGTGCCTCGACCAGCAGCCCCGCACCCCCGACGATGAACGTGCTCTCGACCGGCTGCCCCGTGATGGCGGCATCGAGCGTTGGAGCCACGACCACCCCTTCCTTCACGGTCAGCCCGGCGCGCGACACCACGATGTTGAGCCGCCCCGGCAGCGGTTGCTCCGCGACCTCCTTGCTCTGCCACGTCTTGCGCCCCATCACGATCGCGTTGCGCTGCCCGGCGCTCGCCGTGGACGTGATCGCCTTGAAGTGACGCAGGTCTCCGCGCAGCTTCGGCCACGGCAACGACTGGTCCTTGCCGATGCCCCACCGCTTGTCCGCGGCGATCACGATATCGAAGCTCACCACACCCCCACTCTAGTTCAGCAGCGCTTCGTGCTCGTCGCCGCTCGCGGCTTTCACCTCGACCGCGGGGATCGACGCGGAGTGCGCGCGCTCGCGCTCGGGCTCTGCCTTGGCGGCGGAGGCCACGGCGGCGGCTGCCGTCGCCGTGGACGACGACACCGAGGCGGTCGCGTCCGCCTGGGCCTTGACGGCCGCAGCCTCGGCGAACCGCTTCTGGTTCTTCTCCATGATGAACTGCGTCACGTACGGAAAGCCGATCTGGATGCCGTTGAGCTTGGGCGCCAGCGTGGTCTGCAGGCCGAACATGATCACGGCGGCGCGCTCCACGTAGAACCAGCCCTCGGGGTAGGCGATCGCCTGCATGAGGTGACGGAGCTCGTCGCGCTTCATGTCCGGATCCGCAAGCTGCTGCGCGACCGCGGGATCGATCTTCGAGAAGTCTGCGATCTCGAGGTTCAGGAGCTTCTCGAAGTACTTGCGGATCGTCTGCTCGAGGAACGCGCGGTCGCCATTCGCCGCGATGAAGCCCATCGTGTCGATGCCCTGCACGACGAGGTTGTCGTTGCGCGTCATCAGCCCCGAGAGGATGTCGAACATGCCATCGGCGAGGTTGTCCGTCAGCGGCGTCGCGCTGCCGAGGTCGAGCACCACGATGCGCGGCTGACCCTCGGGTCCCCGCTGCACGAAGAAGTTCCCCGGGTGAGGGTCGGCGTGGAAGAACCGGTCGATGAACAGCTGCTTGTAGAACACCTTCGTGAGCTTGGTCGCGACATCCATCGGATCGAGCTGGAGCCTGGAGAGCGCGTCTTGCTTGGTGATCTTGACGCCGTCCATGAAGGACATCGTCATCACCGTCGCCGACGAGAACTCGGGATAGACGACGGGGAACAGCACGTCCGGGTCGCTCACGAAATTCTTCGTCATCCGCTCGAGGCAGCGCGCCTCGTTGGCGAGATCGGTCTCGCGCTCGAGCATGTCCGAGAGCTGCTCGTGCACGCGCTCGATCTGAGCGATCGGCACGAAGTTACGATAGATCTTCAGCGCCCATCCGAGGACCTTGAGATCGACCTTGATGATGGTCGCGACGTTCGGATAGAGGATCTTCACCGCCAGCTTGTCGCCGGCGGCGTTCGTGGCCTGATGCACCTGGCCGAGCGAGGCGGCCGCGATGGGCACCTGCTCGAACGTGGCGAACATCTCCTCGGGCGGCTTCTTGAACGACTTGACGAACGTGGAGCGGATCGTCTTGTAGCTCGCGGGCGGAACGTCGTCCTGCAGGGCCTCGAGCTCCTGCGTGTACTCCTTCGGCAGGAACGTTCCCATCACGGACAGGATCTGCCCGAGCTTGATGTAGACCCCGCGCAGGTTCACGAAGCCGCGGTACATCCGGCGCGCGTTGCGCCGGTTGATCTTCGACCAGCGTGCGCTGCTATCGAAGTGCTTCGGCCACAGCTTCGCCCACGAGACCTGCCACAGATAGCTGAGGAAGATGACCGCGAACACGCGAAGCGCGCGCACGAGGCGAATTGCGGCGGACATCAGGCGGAACTCGGTGTGATTGACGATGGTAGCATGCAGCCGTGTCCGACCTGTTCGAGCGCGCCGCCAAGTTCTTCTCGGAGACGCAGCAGAAGCTTTGCAATGCGCTAGCCGAGTTGGACGGTGGCGCGCGGTTCACTACCGACGCGTGGCAACGTCCCGGCGGAGGTGGCGGAGTTGCTCGGGTTCTCGAGGGTGGGCCGGTGTTCGAGAAGGCGGGCGTGAACTGGTCCAGCGTGGACGGCGAGCTCCCCGAGGAGGTCGCGGCCTTGATGCCGGGGCAGGGCCGCACGCTTCGTACGTGCGGAATCTCCCTGGTGTTGCACCCCCGCTCACCCATGGTGCCCACGACCCACGCGGAGTTTCGCTGCCTCGCCAAGGGCGATGCGCTCTGGTTCGGCGGCGGCGCCGACCTCACCCCCTATTACTTCTTCCGCGACGATGCCGAGCACTTCCACCGGACGCTCGCGGCGGTGTGCGACCGCCATCGCCCCGTCGGGGACTACGACCGGTTCAAGGCGTGGTGCGACGACTACTTCGTTCTCCCGCACCGTGGCGAGACCCGGGGGATCGGCGGGATCTTCTTCGACTATCTCGCCGGGCGCGACGACCACGACCCGGAGCGAGTCTTCGACTTCGTGCGGGATGCCGCGCATTCGTTCCTCGGCGCCTACACGCCGATCGTCCAGCGCCGCCAGCCACTCGCGTACGGTGAGGCGGAGCGGTTGTGGCAGCTCCGGCGGCGCGGTCGCTATGTCGAGTTCAACCTGATCCACGACCGCGGGACGCTGTTCGGGTTGAAGACCAACGGTCGCGTCGAATCGATCCTGATGTCGCTCCCGCCGCTCGCGCGCTGGGACTACGACGTCATGACCCAGCCCGGCTCGCCGGAGAGCGAGTTGCTGTCGCACCTGCGACCGACCGACTGGCTCGCGCGCATGCTCGCGCCCGAGCCCGCCTCGTAACGCGGCGCGTCGCGTGAAATCGCGAGGCTTGCTGATCACTTGGATCGCGCGGAGGGCGGTTCCAGTGTCAGAGGGCGGTGCTACTCCAGTGCGGGTAGCGGGAGTCCAGGCCTAGTAGGTCCGGCTTGACGATACCCTACCCGTAGCGCACAAAGGACATATGGCGAAGAAGCAGACTCGACGTAGCATCAGTGTGAGCCGCACGACCTACGAGCGGCTCAAAGCGTTCTGCGAGACGAACAGCATCTCGATGAGCCAGCTGGTCGAGACCCGAGTCAACGACTTCCTGGGCGAGAGTTCCGAGGGGTCGGAAGGGCGCCTCCCGGCGTCGATGCCCGCGCCGCGCCCGGCTCCCGCTGCGCCGCGTCCGGTTCCGCCGGTCCGCGAGGCCGCGGCAATGCCCGTCCACTCGATGCACAGCCTCGCGAACGCCCCGGCTTCGCCGCCCCCGTACGGGATGCAGGCGCAGGCGCGCCCGGCGCCGGTCGAGCGGCCGGCTCCGCAGCCCGTGCCGATGACGTCCGCGGCCGCCCGCTCCGCCGTGGAGCCCCCACCGCCGATCATCAAGCAGAAGCAGGACACTGCGGCGCCCAAGCCGGCCGAGAAGCGGCCGGATCAGATCTTCACGTTCTAGCGACCGCGGGAAGGTCCGCGAGCGCCGAGCCCGCCATGACCGTGACGGTGGTCGTGATGCCGCCGCGCATCCAGAACTTGCCGGTCACCGTGATCTGGCGCGGGCTGGCCGCCGCGACGATGTCGTCGCAGATGCGATTGGTGACGGCCTCGTGGAACGCACCCTCATCGCGGTAGCTCCAGAGGTACAGCTTCAGGCTCTTGAGCTCGACGCAGAGCTGGTCCGGCACGTAGTCGATGTGGATCGTCGCGAAGTCAGGCTGCCCTGTCATCGGGCACAGGCAGGTGAACTCGGGGCACTCGAACGCGATGTGAAAGTCGCGTGCCTGCTGGGGATTCGGGAAGGTGTCGAGCTGCTTCGTCGGCCGCGTCGTCATGATGGCGCGGGCTAGATAGCACGGAGTACTGGCCAACTCGATCGACATCCACTATGCTGGTCTTGCGACATACGTCGTCGAGAACACACCGCGGTGACCATGAGGACATCACGACCAGTGGGCTTCGAAACGGGCCGTTGTGCCCATCACGAAGGCCTGACCCCGGGAACCGCCGTCGACTGGACGCGGCCTGCAATACTGCAGGTCGCAGGGCTGGCGGGCCGAAGGTTTGGGCTCTGGCATCAGCCAGGGGAGGACAAGAAGAATATGCCGGAACACAGTACTTGCTCGTGGGAGGGGCCCTCTTAGCCTCCCCCGATCGAACGCACTCCGAGCGTGAGCCCGGGTCCCGCCGACGTCTGGTGGTACTCCGGGACAGCGCTCCGG
>JAYSYE010000120.1:0-2167 GCA_043716635.1 Deltaproteobacteria bacterium
ATCGGCGTGTCGTGGTCGGTGCCGACGCTGACGAACGCGTTGTTGGCAGCGACATCGTAGACCCCGTACGGAATCGCTTTGCCGACCGCGTCGCTCGGACATCTCGGCGGAGAGCACGTGGGTACTCTTGTTCGTCCAGCGTAACGCAGACTCCGGATCCCCGCGGGTCGCTGGGGCGACGAGGAGTTCGAGCGCCGGAACGAGTTCCGGGTGCACGACTTCGTGGCGTCGCCGACCACCACCCTTGCGCCGAACCTTCACGACGTCATCCGTGTGCGCACCCGCGCGCACTTCCGTTCGGCCGAGGGTCACCGTGCTGATCGCCAGCCCGGACGCACGTGCCACGGCGGCGATCCCACCCCAGCCCATCGCATCGGCCTCGGCGCCTGCCCACAATCGCCGTGCGCGTTCGAGCTCTTGAGCGCATAGCCAACCGGGCTGGCGCGCCCGGGGTGATCCCGAGGATGCGCTCGAAGTCGTCAGGTTCAGGCATCGCCCATGCGCCGGTGTCGAGCCGCTTCTTCATCACCACACCGGCCAGGACGCTGGTGATCGCGATGCCCAGCGCGAGCGTGACGATGATCGCGAGCCTCCGGCGCTGCGGCGGCGCTGCGGCGCCGCTGGCGCTCGGGGCACTGACCTCCGGCGTGGGTCACCGGCCGCGACGAGCCGTGACCCTGTGGCTCGGGTGAGAAGTACAAGAAGTGCCACGGCGAAGCGGCTTGAGCTTGGTGCGACACTCTCCTTTGAAAGTCCTGCCCGAGGTCGTGTAGCCTCGGTCGACATGACAGATTCACCTCGCTTCTCCGAGACCGCACGGCTGAGGGACCGGCTCGGGCAACTGGCGTTCTCGGTCGTGATGGTCTTCGGATGTAGCTCGAGCTCGACCCCGCATGACGATGCGCCGATCGCGGATGCGACGAGCGCGATCGACTCCCTCGGCGCCGATGCGCTTGTCCCCGATGCCGCAGCGGGACGCAAGCGCGTGTTCGTGTCAGGCTTCCCGCCGACGCAAGGGGATCTGAAGACCGCGGGCGCTGGGGCCGACGGGCTTGCCGGCGGCGACAACCTGTGTGCCGCAGCGGCAACGCGCGGAGCGCTCGGCGGGACGTGGACGGCGTGGTTGTCGACCACTGCGGTCAACGCGATCGACCGCGTTGCCGACGTCGGACCGTGGTACCGAATCGACCAGACCACGCTGGTGTTCCCGACCAAGGCAGCCCTCCTGTCGCCGCCGCTCGTACCGATCAACATCGACGAGACCGGCGCGATGGCGAGCGGGCTCGGGGGCGTGTGGACCGGCACGCTCGCGAACGGCACGGTCAGCGCTGGCAACACCTGCCTCGACTGGACTAGCGCGTCGGGTGTGGGGACGAACAATGCGCAACTGGGCTCGTGGTTGGTCACCACCGCGGGCTGGACGGAATCGGGGCTCAGGTCGTGCGCAACCATGTACAAAATCTACTGCTTCGAGCGGTAGCGCTGCCGACTGACGAGGCAAGCGCCGGACTTCGCCACCATGCCCGCGATCCCGAGGAAGCTCGCCGCGCTCATGTAATCGCGAGCGCGAAGCCGTTCTGCACCGCCGAGACCGAGCCGCCTGCGGCGAAGAAGTCGCTAGCCGTGCGCGTACGCCGCGCAGCCCAGCAGGTGATGCCGAGCGATGCCGAGCGTAAGCGCGACGAACCCGAGGACCCAAGCGATGGCGACCGTCATGGCGTGCCGCGATCGCGCAGCGTCTTGACCGACGCGTCGTAGCTGCGATTTTCCCACCGCACGTAGATCGCGGTCAGCAGTGGCGCGACGAGGATGACTGCGGCGCCGAGGACGATGCCGATCTTCATGATCCCGGTCAGCGCCGCACCGCCGCACCGCCGGCGGACCACCAGCCAGCGCAACTCGTCCTCGGTCATGCGCGAGTGTCAGCACACCCGCAACCAGCTGTCCGCCGCAACTCCGGTGTTGCACGCGCGCGTGCAAAGCTCGGCGCGGGGGCGGTGTCAGCCTTGATGCATGACGTCTCGATTCGGCGTCGACAGTGCGGCGCGGGCGAGCTCGCCCCCACCGGTGGCGTACCCGAGCTCGTGCGCGAGCTCGAGCGCCACCAGCACGTTGGGCACCTCGGCCATGGACGCGCGCGCGAACGGGAGGACCTTGCCAAGGGCAA
>JAYSYE010000013.1:0-2593 GCA_043716635.1 Deltaproteobacteria bacterium
GCCGGAGGGCAACCGGTCGGGCGTGAAGGCCTCGTTCTCCGGCGTCGCGGGGTCGTCCATCGGCGACAGCCCGACATCCTCGGGGCGGTTGCGCTGGAGGATGTAGAACTGCACCCACACCGCGGTGAGGACGGCCGCGCCGACGTAGAAGCACCAGCTCCAGTCGAGGCTCTTGCTCCCGAGGACGAGTCCCATGACGGCGGTCGAAGCGAGCGCCCCGACGGTGAAGTTCGTCGACCACAGGCCCATCACGCGCCCGCGCTCGTGCTTGTGGAACCAGCCGGCCATCGTACCGACGTTGCCGGACCACCCGGTCGCCTGGGCGACGCCGTTGACCGCGACGAGCCCGCCCATCACGAGCGGCGAGAGCGTGACGCCCATCGCGAGCGTGGCGAGCACGGAGAGTCCCATGCCGAGGAGCACGTTCACGCGGGGGCCGAGGCGCGTGCCCATGGCCGACGCGAGAAACTGGCCGAGCGCGTACGCGACGAGGTACGCGGCCCAGATGTGCGCGAGCGTCGTGGTGCCCACGCCCATCGCGTGGCCGATCTCGGACTTGGCGGCGGAGAATGGCCGCCGGCAGAAGTAGAACCCCACGTACGACAGCCATGTCGAGACGAAGACGCGGATCCGCCAGGTCCTGCGATCCGCCTCGGTCGCGAGCGGGCCGATCGAGACGCGGAGCTTGGTCATCAGCGCTTTCCTTCGCGCACGATGCGCGCGTAACCATCGCCGAGGGCGGTGGCGAGCCGGTCGAGCTCCGGTGACGCATTCGCGACGCCGAGCGGATCGCCGACGACGAGCACGCACGCGACATGCGCCCCGACGCGAATGGCGGCAGCGAGCGGCGTTCGCGGGCTACCGAGGAGGCGTACGAGGCGGTCCTGGATGACCCCGGGGCGAGCATCCGACGCACGACCCTGCTCGTAGGCGGTCTTCACCAGCGACGGGGTGTGCAGCGGCACCGTGATCGCGGCGACGATCTCGGGGGTGAGGGCGGCGCCGTGACCGCGGTGGCCGAGGGCGACCTGCTCCTGGACCGTGAGCAGGAGGGAGGCGGTGAAGCGCGACGCGGCGAAGCGCATGGCCAGATCCGTCATGTCGTCCCGGGTCGCGGCGGCGGCGATCGCGGCGCACGTGGCCTCGATCGGGATCACGGCGGGTCCCTTCCGCGCGGTGGATGGCGGGGTGTAGGTGGGGCTCTGCGAGGGGTCGCGGGACACCCGGGTATCGTCGAGCCCCACGAGCGTCAGCCCCTCGAGGTTGGCGAGGTCGTCGAGCAGCGGGATCGGGCCGGTGCGGAGGTCGACATCGAACGACTCCTCCGGGACGCCATCCGCGGTCGGAAGGCGGGCTGTGCCGGGGCCGCCCTCGGCGGGGTCCGGGACCTGCGGACCGGTCTGGCCGGGCGGGTACATGCGGGCCACGAGCTGCTCCAGCTGGGTGGCCGGGGCGATGGCGAGGGTGACCGCCCCGATGACGGCCCGGCGGATCGCGGCCGCCACGTCGGGGACGGGGTCGCGCGTGCACACGATGAGCGATCCGTCACGGACGCGGCCGATCGGCAGGGCGACGGCCGCGCGCGCAACCCGGGCGGGAAGGAGGGGCGCGAGCGTGCGATCGCGGTACGCGAGGTGCTTCTGGAGGGCGGCGGCTACCCCGCGCTGGTCACCGAGCGCGCGCGACGCATGGTCGGGTTCCAGCGCCCCGCGGCCAATGAGCAGCGAGCAGAGGCGGGGTCCGCCGGGTCGCTGCTCCGCGGCGATGCGCTCCAGGGTGTCCGCGTCGACCCAGCCGCGCTGGAGCAGCAGCTCACCGATCCGCATGTCCTGGCCCACTCCCCAGGTCTCGCTCGGGACTCACGCCATCACAGTCTGCCTGAATTCTTCCCGACCATGTATACGTTGAGCATCATGCGGATGGCAGGAGCACTGAAGGGGATCGCGGTTCTGGTCGTCGAGGACGACCCCGACACCCTGGAGCTCTTCATGCTCTCGCTCTCCGCCGTGGGCGCGACCGTGAAGCGCGCGGCGAGCGCCGAGGAGGCCCTGGAGCAGCTGGAGGGGTGGAAGCCCGACGTGATCCTCTGCGACATCCAGCTCCCGGGCGTGGACGGGTACAGCCTGCGCGAGATCGTGCACGCGAACCCTCACCTCCACGGCGTGCCGATGATCGCCATCACGGGCAGTCATCCGTCCGTGGAGTCCGCGCGCGAGCAGATGAAGGGCTTCGCGAAGTTTTTGCTGAAGCCGGCGAAGTTGCCCGACATCGTGATCGCAGTGGCGAGCGTGGTCGCGGAACAGCCGAACCGGGGCTCGTCGCCGCACCTGGCCGGGGCGCCCGGCTCGGGCGCGTCGATGTCGCGCGAGCTGCGCGATATCCTGTCGAAGCTGAACGCGGCCACGCCGTGCCGCTACACGTCGCTGCTGCGCGTGGATGCGGGCGACACGCTGACGAGCATCTGGACCTACGACCGCAAACACCCGGCGGTGGATCCCTTCCCGCTCGGGTTGCCCGTGCACGCGTCGTTCAGCGTGATGGTCCGCGAGGCGCGCGGCCCGGTCTCGATCGAGAATGCCGCGACCGACCCGCG
>JAYSYE010000121.1:0-2157 GCA_043716635.1 Deltaproteobacteria bacterium
AACCACGCGCGTCGTGCGAGTCCGAGGGCCTCGGAGCGATGGTGCTGGCGCGACAGGATCTGGGCGAGCACGAAGCGATGCTCGACGGTCTGCCGTGGCCCGTCGTGCGATGGCAGGCGGATGGCAGCGGGTGCGGCGGACCTGGTGGATCACATCCTGCCGGTGGTCGCCGACTACCGGCAATGGACGTTGTCGTTTCCCCGGTGGTTGCGCATCCGCTTGCTCCGCGACAAGGCGCTGGTCTCGGAGGTGCTGCTCGTGTTCGTGCGCGTCGTGTCCGCGTATCATCGCCGCCGCGCGCGTCACCGCGGCATCGCGGGCGGCCAGACCGGCGCGGTCACCGTGATCCAGCGGGTGGGATCGTTCGCCAATGCCAACCTGCATGTTCATACACTGGTCCCGGAGGGCGTCTGGCACGAGCGGCCCGATGGCTCGCTTGGCTTTCACCCGCTGCCACCGCCCCCCGGTTCCACGGCGTTTTGTCCTCTGCCCCACGCGTGGCGTTCCCGCGTCGTCCCATCGCTGCCAACCGCGGCGGCGGAGCCGGCGAGCCCGATCGCGTCGCCCCCCACGGCGATGAGACTCGCACGCAGGCTCGACTGGGCCGCGCGATTGCGCAGGGTGTTCGGCGACGAGGTCACCCAGTGCCCGCGCTGCGGCGATGCCCTCCGCGTGCTCGCGTTCATCACCGATCCCAGGGTCACCGCACATCTCCTCGAACACCTCGGCCTGACTTCCGACGTCGTGCCGATCGCCCCAGCACGCGCTCCGCCCGATGCCCCTGGATCCGAGCTCGAGTTCGGCGCCTGAAGTTCCACGCCTCGCCGCCGTTGCCACGGTGCCGACCGCGAGCCTGCGCACGGCGCTCATGTCCGAGCCTCCCGACAGTGGGACCGCTCACACTCCTTGCACGCCCTCCGTCAACCGCTTCGGTTCGTTCCAGCGCCAGGCTGCCTTCGCCGCTCCGAACAGCCGCATCGACCGGCTTATCCTCGGTCGGCGAGCTGCTCGAGGCGATCGAGAACTGAGTCAGCGAGGTCGCGTGCGCCGGCGGTGCAGCGCGTGGTTGGCCTTGCCCTGGACGAGCGGGCTCGGATCGACGAGCAACCGCTGGAGCACCGCCTCCGCATCCGCCACGCGTTCGAGTGCTGCTGCCGCCTGCGCTCGCACGCGCTCGTCGCGATCCTCCGCGGCGCGGTGAAACAGCGACGCGACGTCCGCCTCGCGCAGGTGCCCGGTCGCGAGCATCGACGCGAGCGTGCCGAGGATCTCGAGCGTCGTCGGGACGTCGGCGGTCGCGAGCGGCTCGACATAGAGCGCGAGCAGCTCCGCGCTCGCACGATCCCACAGCAGCCGGGCGAGCTCGTCGCGCGCGGCGCGTCGGGCCGCGGGATCGAGGTCGCGCAACCGCATGATCACCGCTCCGAGATCGAGCTCACGACCCGGCCGCTCGACCGTCAGCGTCCCGTCGCGCGCGACCAGCACGCCGGCATCCCCGGGGTCCTCGCCCCGCCATGCGACCTCGCCTGCCACGCGATGACCGGCGGCGGCGAGCGCGGTGATCACGGCCTCGAGCCACGCGCGGTCGTCACGTGCGCTGTCCGCGCCGTTCCACACGAGCGAGCGCCCATCTGGCGGGGCGATCCAGGCGCACGACGCGCCAGATCGCGCGCCCTGGCTCGCACGGACCACCGCCGCTCGTCCTTCGTCGCCGAGCGGCGGCTCGATCGCGAACGCGCCGGTGAACGTCGTCGCGTAGCCCAACGCGTCACGCTACCAGGTACTTGACGGCCTTGCCGATCAGGTACACCGCGTAATCCCATCAGCAGCATCCCGACCACGCGCGGGATCCACGCGGCCTTGTCACCGAGCACGTGCTTGCCCTTGTGGGTCAGGAGAGGATAGGACGTTCGATGCTGCTTTTTGGAGTGTTGAACGCGGGCTGGGCTGGGTAAGGACCAGAGCGGTTGACCGAGGGCGAGCAAGGAGCTTGAGGGAGCCGACCGTTGGGAGCTTCGGACATGAGCGTCGAGGACAGCTTCCGTCGTTTGCTCGATTGCGGCATCGTGGAACGGGGAATCGCGCGCGTCGTGTGCCCGTCGTGTCAGTACGAGATCCTCGTCCCGTTTAGTTGCAAGGTCCGAGGCCTGTGCCCGT
>JAYSYE010000122.1:0-2157 GCA_043716635.1 Deltaproteobacteria bacterium
GCGCCGGCCCACGTGGGGATGCGGGGCGAACGGGGGCGGGGCCGCCACGCGGCGATGGCGGCGACGATCAGGGTCTGTGCACCGACGACCACAGCGCCGCGGCATCCCGCGCCGACCAGCCAGAGCGCGACCCAGGGTGCTTGCAACCCGACGAGCGCGGCCGCGGCGACGAGCACGGGAGTCACGACCGGCCCGGGCAGCGAGCGCAGCCAGCGCGCGCCATCCTGCCGCACGAGCACGCGCGCCGTGGGGAGAAACACGAGCAGCCACGTCGCGGTCAAGGTTGCGAGGAGCGCCGGTCGCGCCAGCGCCAGCCCGGTGAGATCCCGAGGTCGCATCGCGGCACCGCCGAAGAGCTGGCCGCCGATCAGGCCGCATGCCGCCCACACGGGCGCGACCCGGCGCGCGGCAGGCACGATCACCGCACGCGCCCAGACCCGCAGCCAGGTCACCGTCGTCTCCGCGGGTTCACGGCGCGGTGAGGCGCTCCCACAGGGAGAGCGTGGACATGGCGTCGTCGCGCGACGAGCCACACATCTCGGGCTGGGGGCGCAGACCCGAGCAGGGGCTCGGGCGCGCCGGCGAGCCGAACAGGGCACACCGGGTGTCCGCGGTCAGATGCGGGCACCGCACCCCGGCGAGCTTTCCGTGGGGAAAGCCCGGCATCGGGGCACTGATCGACGGCGCGATGCAACAGGCACCGCAGCCGTCGCGACACTCCAAGGGAGGAGACTACGCCGCGATCGAGGCGGCAGCTGCCGTCGCGTTGGCGGCGGCGGCCGCGAGCGTGCCGACCGTGTACACGGCGACCTTCGTGCGCTTCTTGCCGTAGCGCTCGAACTTCACGACGCCCTCGATGAGCGCGAACAGCGTGAAGTCGCGACCCATGCCGACGTTGTTGCCCGGGTGGAACTTGGTGCCCACCTGGCGAACGATGATGCTACCCGCCTGGATCGTCTCGCCTGCGTAGCGCTTGACGCCACGCATCTTCGGACCGGAATCGCGGCCGTTACGAGTCGAACCCTGACCTTTTTTATGTGCCATGACGCTGCTCCGAAATCCTGGTTAGACCGCGATGTCCGCGATCTTGACCGCGGTGTAGCTCTGGCGATGCCCGTTCTTGCGAACGTAGTTCTTCCGGCGACGGAACTTGAAGACGACGAGCTTCTCGCCGCGTCCCTGCTCGACGATCGAGCCCGTGACCGTGGCTCCTGCGACCGTCGGCTTGCCGATGCTGACGTTGCCGCCATCACCGGACGACACGAGCAGCACCTGGTCGAACACGACCGATGCGCCCTTGTCTCCGTCGAGCTTCTCGACCACGACGGTCTTGCCGGGCTCGACTCGATACTGCTTTCCACCCGTTTGAATCACGGCGTACATGACTTGCTCCGCTACGAAGGCCAATCCCCGCCCGTGGGGGCGAGGAGTCGCGCACTTTACTGATCGCCAGCCGCAAATCAAGCAAGACCCACGGCGAGATCAGATCCCTGGGCGAGATCAGTGAGTTACCCGGTGCCCGGTTTCAGCGTCCGAGCCGCTTGCGCAGCAGATCGGCCGCGACGGCGGGGTTGGCGCGGCCCTGGGTCTCCTTCATCACCTGGCCGACGAAGAACGCAAACAGGCTGTCCTTGCCACCCGTGTAGGCCTCGGCCTGCTTCACGTTCGTCGCGACGACGCGGTTGATGACCTCCCATAGCGTCGGGACATCGGAGATCTGCTGGACGCCGCGCCGCTCGACGATGGCCCCCGGGGCCTCGCCGGTGCGGAAGCTCTCCTCGAAGACCTCCTTGCCGATCTTGCCGCTGATCGTCCCGCCATCGACGAGCGTGACGATCTCGGCGAGCGTGCCCGGGGCCATCGGCGAGGCGGCGATCTCGACCCCGGCGGCGTTCAGCGCGGCGAACAGATCGCCGAGCACCCAGTTGGCGATCGCCTTCGGAGTCCCGGGCGCCTGCCCGACCGCCGCCTCGAAGTAGTCCGCGAGCGCGCGGGATGACACGAGCGTCCGGGCATCGTCCGGCGTCATCATAAACTCGCGCTGGTACCGCTCGAAGCGCGCCGCCGGCAGCTCGGGCAGGCGGCGCAGGATCTCCGCCATCATCGCGCCCGACGCCACCAGCGGCGGGAGATCCGGATCGGGGAAGTACCGGTAGT
>JAYSYE010000123.1:0-6709 GCA_043716635.1 Deltaproteobacteria bacterium
AGGATCTTTCGCGCCTCGAGCTTGGCCTCGAACAGCGCCAGGCAATCGGCCTCGCCCTTCACGACGTTCGCCCCGCTCGCCGACGAGTGCCCGCGGAGCCGCGACACCATCGCCTCGAGCAGGTACGGCTTGCGCTCGGTGCGCACGTACTCGAGCGCCGTCTGCAGCGCCGCGTAGCTCGCCTCGACATCGTTGCCATCGACCACGACCGTCGGCATGCCGAACGCCTTGCCGCGCTCCGCGATCTGGTCGTAGCCGTGCTGGCCCGCGAACTCGGTCGAGATGCCGTACCGGTTGTTCGTCACGATCATCAGCAGCGGCAGCTCGTTGCCCTTGCGCGAGCTCCAGACGAGCGCCGTCGCGAAATCGCCCTCGGCCGTGCCGGCATCGCCCCCCTGCACGATCGAGATCCCCTTCGCGCCGCTGCCCTTGCGCTGCGCGCGAGCGGTCCCGATCGCGATCGAGAACTGCACCTCGATGGGCGAGCTGATGGGGACGACGTTCCACTTGCGCACACTGAAGTGCCCGGCAAAGTTACGGCCGCGCGAGTACGGGTCCGTCGCGACGTTCTTCATCTGACGGAGGGAGTCGACCGGGTCCGCACCCATCGCGAGCAACGTGCCGCTCGAGCGGTAGTGCAGGTGGAGGTAGTCGTGGTCGAGGCCGCATCCCTTGTCGGCCAGGAGCCCCAGCGGAACGCTGAACGCTTCCTCGCCGGGCCCGCCGATCCAGAAGAACCCGTCACCCTGCTTGTACATGGTGATCAGGCGCTCCTCGAGGACACGCGTTCGCACCATCAGGTCGTGGATCCCGACGCACTTCTCGGGTGACAGAGTCATGGGTGCAGGGGTCTTAACGCAAAAATGCCCCCCGACGCGAGCCGGAGGGCGGAAGGACCGACGGCGGTCGCAGGCGACCAGCGTCGGAGTCTGGTTTCGTCGGTCCGCTATCAGTTAAACGAGAGCTTGACGCTCTTGACCGAGCCGATGTCAGCGGCGCCGCTGTCGACGACTTTGAGGCTCCACGTGCCGTTCGGGGCGGTGCCCACTTCGGCGGCCGTCAGCGTGTAGGTCTGGTCGAGGTCGTGCGCGGCGCCACCCGTGTTCGCTCGGAGAATCTTCACCGAGCGGCCCGCGTGCAGCAGCTCGAGCTTGAGGTCGCCGACGTACGGGTGCGTGATCTGCACGGTCACGGCGAGCGTCTTCTGCGTGGTGAGCCCCGTCACCGGGACGTCGACCGTGACGCCGGTCGCGCTGTTGTCCGGGATCGCCGCGTTCGGCGTCGCCGTGAAGTCCTTCGAGGTGCCCGTGGTCGTGCCGCCGGGCGCCGCCACCGACTTCGCGACGAGCTCGTTCACCTTCGAGACGTTGACGTACGGGTTCGACGGGTTGTAGCGGCCCGTCGGCGACCACAGGAAGTCGATGTGCGAGTCCTCGCTGTCGGTGCAGAAGCGACCGCCCACGACCTTGCCGGCGTCCGAGACCTCGAGGATGTAGTGGTACTGGTCGGTGCGCGTGTTGTTCGCGAAGCCGACCGGCGTGCTCGAGGCCGACGACTCGGTGATGTACTTCACCGTCATCTGCACCTCGTAGAGGTCCTTCGCGGTCGTGTTGTACGTGTACTTGGTTCCCGTGGCGCCGACGCACGTCATCGCGGCAGACGGCGTGACCTTCACCTGCTTCGTGACCTCGTAGCCGACGACCGGCTGGTTCCACACCTCGTAGTTCGCCGTGCGGTCCTCGACGAGCGGCAGCTGCGAGATGCCGAGGAAGTTCGTGATCACGACGTGGAGGGCACCGGGGTTGCCGTCGCGGCACGCATCGTTCGCCGAGCCGGCGACATCGTGCATGATCTCCTTCGAGTTGCAGCGACCACCGAGCATCACGGCCGCGGTCGAGTCGTGCGCGTTCTGGATGAGCGCCTTGATGTCACCGACGGCGAACGTGACGCCATTGACGGTGACCGCCTGCTGCGGCTCGGGAACCGTGAGCGCGGCCGGCGTCCATGCGTGGCACGTGCCCCACCAGCTCTGGACGCCGTCGATGCCGTCGGCGCCCTCCTCATCGATCGTGCCGTCGTGGTCGTTGTCGAGGCCGTCGTGCATCTGACCGCCGCCCTGAAACTCCTTCGTCTGCCACTTCGCGGCGGGGCCCGCGCACGTGTTGTACGTGTCCCACGCTGCCTTCGCACCCGCGCCGAACATCGAGGCCGGCTGCGTCGCGCAACCCGCCGCGCTGTTGAACGCCGCGTCGTATTTCTCGAGCGGCGACTTCTCGGCCGCGCCCTGCCAGCGCGCGTTGTGCGAGCCCTCCGACGTCGGCCAGTAGGTGTCGGCCCAGGCGACCGCCGAGTGGCCCACGGCCGCCGGGTACTGATCCTTCCAGGTCGGCGTCTTGAGGTCGCCCTTCTTCGGGAGATCCTTCAGCGTGTACGTCAGGTGCTGCGACATGCGCGCCGGGTCGTTCATGTAGTCGAACGCATCGGCCTTGCCGCCGCCGCCCTGCGCGGAGTCGTCGGCGCACTCGATGTCGCCGGGGAGACACTCCCCGCCGCCGCCGCCACCATCGGTGGCGCAGCCCGCGAGGTGGAGAGAACCGAGAAGGCTGAGCCCCAGACCGACGACGACCGTGCGCTTCATGATGTACGTCCATGGAGCACCTGCCGTGCCATCCCACTTTCGATCGTGCTTACAGCCGGTTGCACACGAAGTGCGGCGGGGCGAGTAGCCGATTCCGCTGGGGCCAATCGCGCCACTTGCCGGCGGGTGAAGCAGCCAGCGGCGTGCGACGCGGCTTCAGTCGTCGGGGCGCGGGGCGATGGCCAGCGCTACTGGAGCACGACCACGCGCTCGGTCCACTGCGCGATGTGATTGCTGGTCTCGATGTTCTGGAACGGGAGCCGGAACGCCGGCGCGCTCGGATCCTGACCGGCGCTCGCGCGCTCGGGATAGCACGGCGTCATCCAGATCTGCGGCTGCCGCAGCCCGACCAGGCGCACGCCGAAGTCACGCTGCGAGGACACCGTGATCCAGAAGATCGGCTCGTTCGCGACGCCGATCGTCTGGACGAAGGGCGCCCAGCGGCCCCACGAGTTCGCGAGCCCGGGCTGCGCGTTCGCGGCGGCGAGCTGGATCGGCGGGGCCGAGCCGTCCGCCTTCACGATCCACATCGAGGCGCCGGGGTTGTTGTACGCCGAGCCGGTCTCGCTCCGGTTGAACAGCACCCACTCGCCATCGGGCGAGAACGACGGGTAGTAGTTGTTGGCGCCGGCGGCGCCGTCGGCAACGAGCGGCGTCTCGGGGCCGAACGCATTCGTCACCGCATCGTAGCTGCGCGTCCACAGCGTCCCGCCGTTGTAGAAGATGTCGCCGCCCGAGGCGAGGTGCGAGTACACGAGGCGCGAGCCGTCCGGTGACAGGTCGGGATGCGAGACCTGCGTGCCCGCGACGTCGACGGGCATCGCGCCCATCGACGACATGTCCGCGGTGTTGTAGACGGTGATGACCGCGTTCTGGACCCCCAGGAAGCGCGTCGCGTCCGGCGAGAACGTCCCGAAGTCCCAGCCGGGCAGATCCGCCATCGGCGTGCGGCTCGCGACATCCATGACGGTTGCGGCGCCGCTCCCGCCGTCCCACGTCAGCGCCATCTTGGTGCCGTCGCGCGACAGGACGTGGCAAGCGACGCAGCGGCCGCTCGATTCCTCGCGCGTGTAGAACTTCTCCGCCGGCTCGCCCGGCTTCGCCATGTCGTGGCGCCAGATGCCCTCGGGGCTGGTGCCAGTGGTCGACTTGGCGGCCCAGTAGTAGATGCCGCCCTCGAGCGCCTCGTTCGTGACCTTCACGATGCGCGGCGCGGCCGAGCCGATGCCGGCGCTGGGGTTCGCGCTGTCAACGCCGCGGACCTGGTACTGGACGCTGCCGTGGCTGCCCACCGCATCGGCCCACTCCTGGGCCGTGAACGCGGCGTAGGTCGGGTTCGGCCCGCCGCCGGCACCATTGCCACCGCGGAGGTAGACGCGCACGTCGGTGAGCTCGCTCGTGAGCGAGAGCTCGTAGACATCGTTGCTCGAGCCGTCCGTCCAGTGGACCTCGAAATCGCCGAGGTTGCGCGGCACCTGCACGCCCTCGGCCGGATACACCACGGACGGCGCGCGCGCCGGATCCTCGGGACCACCGCCGAACAGGCCCGGCGCACCGGGATCCACGCCGGCGCCAACGCGCACGTCGCGGAGCGACACGATGACGGCCGCGGCGGCGGTGTGGTCCGCGTACGCGGCGGTGATCGTTCCCTTCCCGGGCGCAACCATCGTGAGCTGCGCGCCCGCGAAGCCACCGACGTTGCCGTCGACCGAGAAGAAGACGTCCGCGGTGACATCCTCGGTCGTGCCGTCGAGGTGCGTGAGCGTCGCGGTGTAATCCTGCGTGGGACGCACGCCGTTCAAGATCACGTGCTCGCTCTGCGCCGGCGTGACGGACAGCGTGCCGTCCATCGGACCGCCACCACCATCGTCGGTTGTCGGTGCACCGCCGCACGCAGCAGCGAGCGCGAGGAGTGCGCTGATCGTCAGCGCACGAATGGACGTGGTCCTCTTCATGGATCTGCAGTCTAGCCGCAGTTCCTCGACGGGGTTTTCACAATCTGCTCGGGTCGGTTGTCCCCAGCTGTGCTAGACCGCGCCCATGCGGACGCTGACCTCGGTCCACGGAAATTCGCAGCGACTCGACGGTGGCGCGATGTTCGGCAATGCCCCGCGCGCCATGTGGGAGAAGTGGATCGAGCCGGACGAGCTGCATCGCATCCCGCTCGCGTGTCGGTGCCTCGTGGTGCGTGATGGGGACCGCGTGATCCTCCTGGAGACGGGCATCGGGGCGTTCTTCGAGCCGTCCCTGCGCGCCCGGTACGGGGTGGTCGAGGACTCGCACGTGCTGGTGGAGTCGCTGGCGACTGCGGGCATCGAGCCCGAGGACGTCGACGTCGTGGTGCTGTCTCACCTGCACTTCGACCACGCCGGTGGCGCCCTGACCACCTACCGCGAGGGGGTGGCACCGAAGCTGGTGTTCCCGCGCGCGACCTTCGTGGTCGGTGCGGAGGCCTGGCAGCGTGCGGTGTCCCCGCACTCGCGAGACCGCGCGTCCTTCATCCCGGGCCTGACCGAGCTGCTCGCGGGCAGTGGCCGGCTCGAGCTCGCGGCCAGCGATCGCGCGGCGGCGCTGGGAGACGGATTCCGGTTCCACCGCAGCTCGGGACACACGCCCGGCCTGCTGCTGACGGAGGTGGAGATGCCGGGAGGCCCGGTGGTGTTCGCGGCGGACCTGATCCCGGGGCGCGCGTGGGTGCACCTCCCGATCACCATGGGCTACGATCGGTTCCCCGAGCTGCTCGTGGACGAGAAGGCGACGCTGCTCGCGGATCTGCTGGAGCGCAAGGGCCGGCTGTTCTTCACGCACGATCCGAAGGTCGCGATGGGCACGATCGCGAAGGACGAGCGAGGCCGCTTCACGACGGTGGACGAGCGCGAAGAGCTGACGCGGCTCGCAGCGTAGCCATCGGCTCTCGCTCTACTATCCTCGCGATGACCGTGCAGCGTGCGCTGGGTATGCTCGTCCTTGCCGTCGCCGCGTGCGGCGGCAGCACGACGCGCACGACCGTGACGACCGCGACCCGGATGCGCCTGGCACCGGGCGGAACGGGCGCGGTTGACGCATCCCTCGACGGATCCACCGGGCGGAGCAACTCCTCCGTCGCCGGCGCGGGATCGACCTCGCCGCCCACCGTGGACGTACCCGCGACCCCGCCGCTCGACCGCGCGATGATCGTGCTGGGCGCGCAGCTCACCGAGCTCTACGAAGCCCTCGCGACGGCGGTCACTGCCTCTCAGGCGAGTTGCGCGACCGCGACGGCGGCGATCACGACGCTCACCCGCGAGCGCGCGCCGGTGATCGCGAGCTACACGGCGGCCGTGCACGCCGGCCGCGGCGCCGAGCTCGCCGCCGCGATCGCCGTGACGAGCCCGACGCGCTACGCCGATGCCGCCCTCCGCTTCCTCGCCGCGCCGGCGCTGAGCGCGTGCTCCCACGACGCACCGTTCACGACCGCGCTGCGATCGCTCCAGGTCGGGCCGGTCGGGCCGGTCGGGCCGGTCGGGCCGGTCGCGCCGGGTTCGACGCCCGCACCGCTCGTGACGCCGACACCGCGACCGCCAGGGCCATCGACGCCCTGAACACACCCGGCGTAGTCGGACACCCTTCGGTCGCGCGCGCCCTGCCCACCCGCACGTCACCCCGGGCCCCAGCCGGGGTCCAGGCGAGCCGGGCGTTACTTGCCGAGCTCGGCGGCGAGCTCCATGCGCATCTTCTCGATGTTCGCTTTGCGCTCGTCGCTGATCTCCGGATATTTGATGTCGAGCTGCTTCAGCGTCCCGACGATGATGTCCGCGACCGTGCGCCGCATGTAGCTCTTCGAGTCGGCGGGGATCGCGTACCACGGGGCCCAGGGCTTGCTCGTCGCTCGCAGCGCGGCCTGATACGCGTCGAGGTACTCCTCGAAGTGCGCGCTCTCCTCCATGTCGCCGCGCTGGAACTTCCAGTTGTGGTCCTCCTCGCTGACGCGCCCGAAGAAGCGGCGGTGCTGCTCCTTCTGCGACACGTTCAGGAAGAACTTCAGCACCACGTAGCCGTTGCGCGCCCAGTGCTTCTCGGCCGCGTTGATCG
>JAYSYE010000124.1:0-20296 GCA_043716635.1 Deltaproteobacteria bacterium
CCGCCCGCTCGTGATGCCATCGCGTCACGACCGCCGCGGGGACTGCGGTCCGGGCACGCTCCGTCGCCCGCATGCCCGGCCGGGCGCCATCCGCTCCAAAGCTTCTTCGCGGCGCGGTCGTGCGAGCACTCCGCCGCGCGGATCCGTCCGAGCGGTCAGCACCCGTGCGAGCGCCTCCGGTGAACCGCACCGCGTGTCACGCTCGCTCGTCGCACGACCGGGTTTGCGCGCCGAGTGCAGCTGAGATGTGGCGAATCACGTGTGCCCGGGCCGAGTTTCAGCGGCGCAGACGGCGCGGCCGAGGCTCAGCGGCGCAGACGGCGCGGCCGAGGCTCAGCGGCGCAGACGGCGCGGCCGAGGCTCAGCGGCGCAGACGGCGCGGCCGAGGCTCAGCGGCTCAGACGGCGCGGCCGAGGCTCAGCGGCTCAGACGGCGCGGAGCGCCGGCTGGCCGTGCCCGAGTAGCTCGGGGGCCGCCGGCCAGTCGGGCGCGCGCAGGTACTTCGCGAGGCCCGCGGCGAACCCGATGCCGTGCGAGGCGTGGAGTGCGGGAAAGATCGACCAGATGGTCGCGACCGCGCCAGGCCCGAGCGAATGCCCGACCCGGATCGCCTCCGCGCCCGTGGCCAGCGCATACGCGCCAAAGGCAAGTGGCGCGACGGGCCACAGCGGCGGCACGAGCAACAGGGTCGCGGCCCCGGTCACGAGCGCGAACGGCAGCACCGGGCGGAACGTGGGGAAGCGCCCGAGCTTGAGGAGCGTGCGAGCGCGCCCCATGCCGTACTTGAAGTACTGCTTGGCAAGCGTGCGCAGCGAGTCGCGCGGGAAGTAGTGCACGACGATGTCGCGCGAGAGATAGATCTGCCCGCCCGCATCGAGGATGCGCTGGTTCAGCTCCGCATCCTCGTTCGTGATCGCGCCCGGGTCCCACAGCCCCACGGTCTCGAACACCTGCCGGCGAAACGTGCCGAGGAACACCGTGTCGACGAAGCCCTCCGCCTCGGCCGAGCGGTACTTCGCGCCGCCCACGCCGAGCGGGCTCGCGAGCGCCGCGCACAGCGCCTGCTGGAACGGCGTCTTCGCTTTCGCGCGCTGGGCCCCGCCGACGTTGTCGGCGCCCGTGCGCTCGAGCGCCTCGACGCAGCGGCGCACGTAGTCGGGCGCGTACTCGCAGTGGACGTCCATGCGGACGATCACATCACCGGTGGCGACCTTCACGAGCAGCCCGAGCCCGGCCGCCTGCAGCCGCGCCGGATTGTCGACCATGCGGATTCGCGGATCGGCCACGGCCATCCGCGCGATGATGTCGCGCGTCTTGTCGGTGGAGCGTCCGTCGGCGACGAGGATCTCGAGGTCCTCGGCCGGGTAGTCCTGGGCTTGCACCGAGGCGATGCACGCCTCGATGTAATGCTCCTCGTTGTACGCCGGCATCGCGATCGTGACCCGTTGCATAGGTCTCGCGACGGTACGCCCTCGCGCCGCGCGCACAGTGGCGGAGCGCGCTAGGCGCTGGTGAGGAAGTGCATCACGTCGCCGTCCTGAACGACGTACTCCTTGCCCTCGATGCGCAGCTTGCCGGCGGCCTTGATCGCCGCCTCCGACTTGTGCGTCTCGAGGTCCGCGACCGAGTACACCTGGGCGCGGATGAAGCTCTTCTCGAAGTCGGAGTGAATCACCGCGGCCGCCTCGGGGCCCGCGGCACCCTTGCGGATGGTCCACGCGCGCACTTCCTTCTCGCCGGCCGTGAAGTACGACTGCAGTCCGAGCAGGCGGTAGCACTCGCGCGCCAGCGTCGCGAGCGCGGGCTCCGTGAGCCCGTAGGATGAAAGCAGCTCGCCGCGATCCGCATCGGGGAGCTCGGCCAGCTCGGCCTCGACCTTGCCACACAGGATGACAACGCCCGAGCCCTCGCTCGCGGCGCGCGCCTTCACGACATCGCTCCAGGCATTGCCGGCCGGCAGATCGCCCTCGCCCACATTGCAGCAGTACAGGATTGGCTTGGCCGTCATCAGGCCCCACGTCGAGACCACCTTGCGGTCGTCGTCGGACAGCTCGAGCGACCGCGCCGGCTTGCCCGCGTTCAGGTGCGCGTTGACCTGATCGGCAAGAGCGAGCTCGATCTTCGCCTCCTTGTTGCCCGTCTTCGCGGCCCCCTGCGCCTTCTTCAGGCGCTTCTCGAGGGTGTCGACATCGGCGAGCGCGAGCTCGAGCTCGATGATCTCGATGTCGCGCAGCGGATCGACCGAGCCCGCGACGTGGATCACGTTCGGGTCATCGAAGCAGCGCACCATCATGAGCACCGCGTTCGTCTCGCGGATGTTCGCGAGGAACTTGTTGCCGAGGCCCTCGCCCTTGGACGCACCCTTGACGAGCCCCGCGATGTCGACGATCTCGACGATCGCCGGGATGACCTTCTGGGTCGCGATGTGCTTCTGGATCTGCTGGAGGCGCGCGTCGGGGACGGGCACCACGCCGACGTTCGGATCGATCGTGCAGAACGGGTAGTTCGCGGCCTCCGCTTTGCCCGCGGTCAGCGCGTTGAACACGGTGCTCTTGCCCACGTTGGGGAGACCGACGATTCCGACGGAGAGGGCCATGGAGCGAATGCCTACCCCGGAAGGCCACGACCTGGCAACCGGGGGCCGTGACCCGCGGTCCCGCGAGCGCCACGTCCCCGCCCACTTCGCGAGCGCAATTTCGGTAGGATGCAGCCCATGAGCGAGCGGCGCGTCGTTCTCGTCACCGGCTCGACCGACGGCATCGGGCGCGCCACCGCGCGCGCGCTCGCGGCGGGCGGGGCCGAGGTGATCCTCCACGGCCGCAGCAAGCCCAAGGTCGAGGCGGCCCTCGCGGGGCTCACCGCGGAGCTCCCCGGCGCCACGCTGCATGGCGTCTCGTTCGACCTCGGCTCGCTGGAGGCCGTCCGGCGCGGCGCGGCCCAGCTCCTCGAGCGGCACCCGGACCTCCACGTCCTCGTGAACAACGCCGGCATCTTCGCGACCGAGCGGATGCTGACGGCCGACGGCATCGAGCTGACGTTCGCCGTGAATCACGTGGGGCCGTTCCTGTTGACCCAGCTCCTCACCGAGCGCCTGCTCGCGAGCGTGGCGGACGGCATGCCGGCCCGCGTGATCAACGTGTCCTCGATCGCGCACGGCCGCGGCAAGATCGCCATCGACGACCTGACGCTCGCGAGCGGCTGGACCGGGTACTCGGCCTACGCGCAGAGCAAGCTCGCGAACGTGATGCATGCGCTGTCGCTCGCGAGCCGGCACGACCCCGCGCAGCTCGTCGCGTACAGCCTGCACCCGGGCGTGATCGGCACGAAGCTGCTGCGCCAGGGGTTCGGCCCGGTGAGCGGCGCGCCGCAGGAGCAGGGCGCGAAGACACCGACGCGCCTCGCCGCAGCCGCGACCGTCGTCGAGCCGTCGGGCACCTACTTCAGCGAAGGCTTCGCGACGCTGCCCGCGCACGTCGCGCGCGATGCGGAGATGCGCGAGCAGCTGTGGCGCGCGAGCGAGCGGCTCGCCGGGCTGTGAGCACGATGCCCGATGCTCCCGAGGTCGCGCCGGTCGGTCCCGCCGCGCCGGTCGATCCGGTCGATCCGGTCGATCCGGTCGATCCGGTCGCGGAGATCGACGCGCTGATCGCAGCGGGCGACGATCGCGCGGCGTTCGATCGGCTCCGCGCCTCGTTCGGCTGGCCCGCGGGCAAGGCAGCTCCCGCGGCGGACCTGCCGCGCTGGCTCGGACTCCTCGGCGAGCTCGCGGGGCGACGCGATGCGCTGGGGCTCGCCCAGCTGGCGGGCGAGGCGGTGCACGACCCGGACAGCCCGGATCGGCTGTACGACCTCGGCTTCGCGCTCATCGATGCCGGCGCTCCCGAGCTCGCGGCGTCGGTGCTGTGGCGCTGCCTCGCGCTCGTGGGCGAGAGCGAGGAGGTCGTGTGCGAGCTCGTCTCGGCGCTCGAGAGCGCGCTCGCCTACGCCGACGCCGTGGCCGTGCTCGGGGCTCACCCGGGGCTCCGCGAGAAGAGCTTCCTGTGCCGGTACCTGTACGCCTTTGACGCGGCCATGGCCGGGCGCCTCGATCTCACGCGGCAGGCCGTGCCGCATCTCGCGCCCGACGCGCCCGAGCACGTCGCGATGGCAGAGCGACTCGAGGCGCTCGTCGCGCGTGCGGCCCGGCTGCACGGCCCCTGCGGCGCGCCCGATCCAGCGGACCTGCGCGGCTGGCACTATGTCCTGACGGGTGGGCTGCTCCTGCACCAGTCGCCGTACGGGTACGACGACGTGATGCACGGCCGCTACGCCTGGCTGGGCGACTCGCTGCCGCGGATCGCGAGCGGGCTCGATCGCCTGGTGGCGACGCTGCGCGAGCGCGGCCCGCTCCCGCCGTGCGTGTATGCCCCGCCGGGCAAGAACCACGAGATCATCGCGCGCGCGCTGTCGGTACTGCTCGACCGTCCGCTCGCCCCGTGGCCGGCGATCGGCGTCCCGGCGCCGGGCCTCGTCGCGCTGTACGACCTCGCCGAGCTCGATCCCGCGGACGCGAGCCGCCTCGTGCAACGCCGCGCCGATCAGGTGCTGTTCGCGCACGCGAGCCCCTGGACCTGGGACAGCCACGTGGCGCCCGACGCGACCACGCTCCTGTATCAGACGCTCGTCGCGCCCTGGGGCGAGCAGCTCGTGGTCAATCCCGACACGAAGGAGGTCACGCCGCGCCAGCCCGACCCGCGCGATGCGGAGGCCATCGCTGCCGAGCTGGTCGCGAGCCCGCGCCTCGACGCGGAGGACCTCACCGCCGACGAGCCCGCGCGCTGGGCAGCCCTCGTCGCCCGGACGTGGCCGCTCGATCCGGGCCCGCGCTCCCGCCTGTGGGCGGGCGGGCCCGTGCCGTCGAGCCGCTTCACGTAGTACCCTGGCCGCGTGAAGAAGATCCTGGTCGTCGAAGATGATCCGGTCAACTCCATGATCCTCTCGGACTTCCTCGCTGCGAACGGCTACGAGACGATCGCGGCGGCCTCGGGCCCCGAGGGCATCGAGCGCTTCGAGCGCGACCTGCCGGACTTGATGCTCGTCGACGTCCAGCTGCCCCGAAAGAGCGGCTTCGAGGTCGTCCGGGAGATCAAGGCGATGCCGCGCGGAGCGACCACGCCGATCCTCCTCATGAGCGCCGTGTACTCCGACCGGGACCAATCCATGGTCGACCGCGCCGCCATTCGGCGCCGCTTCCTCCGCGGGGAACCCTCGGAGTCGTTTCGCACCGTCGAGCTCGGCGCGCTCGCCGACGGCTACCTCGCGAAGCCGTTCGATCTCGTCGATCTGCTCGATCAGGTAAAGCAGCTGCTCGGCCCGCGCTGAATGAGCACACGGACCACGGTCACGAGGGCGGTCGCCGAGATGGTGGCGCCCGCGGCGCGGCCTCGACTGCGCTTCGGCATCGTCACCGGCTATGCGGCCGCGCTCGGGTTCGGGCTGCTCGCGGCGGCGGCGACGGCGACGCACCTCCTGCCGTGGCGCTGGGCGTTCGTGTACCTGGTGCTCGCCAAGGCCGCGACGAACTCGGCGGCCTGGGCGGGGCTCGCGCGCGACCGCTGGGTGCTCGGTACGCAGGCCGTCAACACGGTCGCGGATGTCGTGATCCTCACGGCCGCGATCTACTACACGGGCGGTGCGTACAGCCCGCTGCTGGCGACGTACGTGATCGTGATCGCGGTGCTGTCGCTGCTGTCGAACCTCGTCGTGACCGTGCTGATGGCCGTCCTGATCGTGATCTGTTTCGCGACCATGCTCGTGCTGACGGCCCTCGGCTGGCTCGCCGCCATGCCGGTGCCGGGACACCCGGGAGCAGCGCCAAGTCTCGCGTACACGATCACGGCGATCGCGTACTGCGCCCTCGTGGTCGGTGTGCCCGCATTCTTCTCGTCGGGGACGCTGCGATTGCTCCGGCGCCGCGAGGCCGACCTGGAGACTCGCACCGCGCAGCTGATCGCGTCGGCCACGCAGCGCAGCCAGTTCATGGCCTCGATGACACACGAGCTGCGGACGCCGATCCACGGCGTGCAGGGGCTCGCCGACGTGATCGCGGCTGGCGTCTACGGGCCGGTCACCGACAAGCAGCGCGACGCGTGTACGTCCATCAAGCGCAGCGCGCAGACGCTGCTCCAGCTCGTCGATGACGTGCTGCAGCTCGCGCGAGCCGAGGCCGGGAAGATCGACGCACGGCCCGGGGAGGTCGATGTCGCGCAGCTCGTCGAGCGGGTGGCGGCGTCCGTCTCGTGGATGGTGGGGACGAAGCGGCTGGCGCTCGACGTGGTGATCGAGGGCGACCTGCCCACGGTGCGCACCGACGAGCGGTGGCTCTCGCACGTGCTCGTCAACCTCCTCGCGAACGCCGTGAAGTTCACGCCGGAGGGCGGGCGGGTCACCGTGCGCGCGCAGCCGCGGGGCGACATGGTCGTGCTGGCCGTCGAGGACACGGGCATCGGCATCGCGCCCGAGGAGCGCGCGGCGATCTTCGAGCCGTTCCGGCAGATCGATCGCGGGGACGCGCGCGGCTACGGTGGGGTGGGCCTCGGCCTCGCGCTCGTCGCACAGCTCACGGATCTGCTGGCGGCCACGGTCGAGGTGGACTCGGCGCCCGGCAAGGGCTCGACGTTCCGCGTGCTCGTGCCGCTCCAGTGGCACGGCCGCACCACCGGCGTGCTGCAGCTGCCGACGCACCTGGACGACCCGAGCTGAGCGTCGCCGCGGTGCCTGTCGCCGCGGCGCCCGTCGCTACCGCTGCTGGGCGAGCGCGAGCAGCGCCGTTGCGAGGGCGACCGGCTCGTGCCTGTGCAGCGCGTGGCCGGCCGCAGGAATCACGAGGTGCGTCGCGTCGCGAAAGCTCGCGCGCCGTGACGCTCGATCCGCCTCGCCGAGGTTCAGGCGCGAGTCGCCGCCGTCGATGACGAGGACGGGGACGGCAATGCGCGCCCAGTACGCGCGGGCGAGCTCGACGCGAAACGCATACGGCCCGGACGTGGCGTGCAGTGGATCGTGCTTCCACACGAGGCCACCGGCCACGGCGCGGGTCCCTGCCTCCGCGAGGCGCCGCGCGACCGGCTCCGCGAGCAGCGGGTCGTGCTTGCGCAGCCGCTGGATCGCGATCTCGATCGACTCCATCGGCTTCCACGCGGGCCGGACGGCGCGCCACGCATCGATCCAGCTCGCCGTCCGCTGCGGACCCTCGAGCGCGGCCGCATCCGGTGGGCCGAGGCCCTCGAGCACCGCGAGCGCCGCGATCCGCTCCGGGCGGGTGCCCGCGTAGTAGCCGGACACCATGCCGCCCATCGAGTGCCCCACGAGCACCACGCGTGCGCGGGCGAGCTGGCGGATCACGTCGTCGAGATCGGCGACGTAATCGAGGAAGTGGTAGTAGCCGCCGGGCCCGACGCGATCGCTGTCGCCGTGGCCCCGCAGGTCGGGCGCGATCACGTGCGCGTGGGCCGCGAGCAGCGGCGCGACCTCGGCCCACCCGGCGCTCAGATCCGAGAAGCCGTGCACCAGCACGAACGTCGTGTCGGCGAGCGGGGGCACGGTGACCGCGGCAGCCGGCTCCCACTCGAGCACGTGGTAGGCGAGCCCGGTCGCGAGCGCGAGGCGATGGCTGCGCGGCGGCGCGAAGGTCAGGGGCCCGCCTCGATGTGCGCGACCGTGCCGTTCGTCGTGGTGATGTAGAGCTCGCCCGACGCGTCCGCGTGCAGCGATGCGGGGGAGGCCGGGAACTGGCCGGGGAGGGGCTCGTTCACGAGGTTGCCGTCCGTGCCGAGCTTCGCACGCACGAGGCCGCCCTTCGTGTTGTCCGTATAGAAGTAGTAGCCGACGAGGTCGGGGTAGCACGTGCCGCGATAGACCTGGCCGCCGATGATCGCGGTCCAGCCCTGCGAGTGCGTGTAGGCCGTCTGCGGGAAGTGCTTGCCCGCGCGATCGCACGTCTGGTACGGCGCGGTCTGCGCGCAGTGGCCGCCCTGCGTCGAGCAGCAGTCGTCCGACTCGAACATGCTCCAGCCGAGGTTCGCGCCGGGCTGCTCGGCGGGCGTGAGCACGTCGATCTCCTCGATCAGGTTCTGGCCGACATCGCCGATCCACAGATCGCCGGTGCCGCGATCGAACGACCACCGCCACGGGTTCCGCAGGCCGAGCATGAAGACCTCGGGCGCGCCGCCGCCGAGCGCGAACGGGTTGCCGGGCGGGATGCCGTAGGGCTTGCCGTTCGCCGGGTGATCGACATCGAGGCGCAGGAACTTCGCGAGCAGCGCGTCGGGGTTCTGGCCGTTGCGCTGTGGATCGCCGCCGGCACCGCCATCGCCGGTCCCGATGTACAGGAAGCCATCGGCACCGAACTCGATCATGCCGCCGTTGTGGTTGCTGGCGAAGTCGGGGATCGAGAGCACCTCGCTGCACGTCGTCACGTCGGCGACGTCGGGGTTCGTCGCGGAGACCTTGCACGTCGCCAGCACGTCGCGCTGCGAGTTGCCGGGGGTGAGCGGCGGCGTGGTCGTCGTGTAGAACACGTAGAACTGGCCGTTCGTGGCGTACTGCGGGTGGAACGCGAGTCCGAGCAGGCCGTTCTCCCCGCCGAACCGCACGGGTCCGCTCGCATCGGCCGACAGGTCGAGGAACGGCGCCGTGACGAGTGTCTCGGCCGCGCCGGCATCGTGATGGAAGATCCGGATCAGGCCGACCTGGTCGACCACGAAGAGGCGGCGATCGCCGGGGGGCGAGGTCGCGAGCACCGCGGAGCTGCCGATCGTGCCGATCGTGCGCGTCTTGACGGTCGTGCCGCTCACGGGCGACGCGCACGCGGGCAGGACCGCTGCGTCGGGCGCCGCGCCATCGCCGGGGAGCACCGAGTCGCCACCCGCGACGGGCGCGTCGTCCTTCGGGGTGGCCCCCTTCTTGTCGCTACAACCGCCGGCCGTGGCCGCGACGACGAGTAACCCTGCGGCAATGCTGGTGCGCATCCCGCGACTACATCACGATTCGGACGGGGGCGGCGAGACTTCGGGCAGGACGGCGGCGCGTTCGGCGGCGCGGCCGAACAGGTAGATCACGAGGCCCACGAACCCGAACGGCACGAGGAACACCCAGCCGACGAACCCGTCGTGAAGCCCGAAGTAGGCGAGGGCGCAGAGCATCGCGATGACCCACACGACCATCGCGACGAGGTAGCCCACGATCTGGATCTTGCGCTTCTTCAGCGCGCGCTCGAGCTTCGCCAGGAAGAACGCCGCCTCCTCCGAGGTCAGCTTCTGGATCGCGGCCGCGACCTGCTCGTGCTTGCTCTTGTCGAACGCGCCCTCGACGAGCGCATCTTCCGCCGGCTTGCTCGCCGGCTTGCTCGCAGGCTTGCTCACGCGCTGGATGTAGCATAACCCTCCAGCGTGCCGGCCCTGAAGCTCTTCGATGACCTCGGACGGACGCTGCTGTTCGTGCATCCCCCGCAGCGCATCGTCTCGCTGGTTCCCAGTGACACGTACACCGTGGTCGCGCTCGGCGCCGGCGATCGCCTGGTGGGTCGCACCACGTACTGCGAGGTGCCCGAGGTCGCGCACGTGCCGACCGTGGGCGGGACCAAGGACGTGGATGTCGACGCGGTGCTGGCCCTCGCCCCGCACCTCGTGATCGCGAACCAGGAGGAGAACACGCGGCCGGTGCTCGAGGCCCTCGCGGCGCGCGTCCCGGTGTTCGTGTCGCTGGTCCGGCGCGTCGAGCAGGGCGTCGGCCACGTCGCCCGCCTCGCGCGAATCATGGCGCGTCCGGATAAAGATCTCGTGAAGCGCGGGTACGCGATGAAGGCGCACGGCGAGCCGACGGTGCGGGCGTTCATCCCGATCTGGATGGATCCGCTGATGACGCTGAACGCGGACACGTACGGCTCGGACGTGCTCGCAAAGGCCGGCATCGTGAACGTGTTCGGCGATCGGCTGCGCTTGTACCCGCTCGCCGCCGACCTCGGCAAGATGATCGCCCAGGACCCGGGCGCTCGGGACATTCGCTATCCCCGCGTGACGCTCGCCGAGGTGAAGGCCCGGGCGCCGCAGTTGCTGATCCTGCCGGACGAGCCGCACGCGTTCTCCGCCGCGGACGAGGCGCTGCTCGTGGAGGCGCTGCCCGGCATCCGCGTCGTGCGCGTGTCCGGCAAAGATCTATTTTGGTACGGCGCGTGGACGATCGAGACGCTCGACCGCCTCGCGGCGACGCTCGCGGGCGCACTCGACTGACTCGACTGACTCGACTGACTCGACGGATCAGGCCGGCTGCAGGCGCGCGCGCAGCCCCGCCGCGAACCGGTCCGCGGAGCCCGGCACGCGCGCGAAGAACAGCGACGGCTCGACGAGCTCGAGCTCCATGATGCGCGGCACCCCCGCCGCGTCGCGCGCGAGATCGATGCGCCCGTACAGGAGCGGGCCGTACGCCGCCATCGCGCCCTCGGCGACGGCGCGCTCGTCGTCCGCGATCGGGAACGGACCCTCGATCGCCTCGGCATCGCCCGCGAACCGCGGCGTCTTGCGCACCGCGTGCGAGAGCGCGCCGTCGATCCACACGAGCGAGCGCTCGCCGTACGCCTCGACCGACTCGAGGTACGGCTGCACGAGGGCCGCGCCGGTGGTGGTCAGCTCCGCGAGATGTGCGAGCGCTGCCGCCTCGTCGCCGGCCGTGAAGACGCGCGCGCCGAGCGAGCCCGCTCCGACCTCGGGCTTGATCACGAACCGCCGCGCACCCGCGGCTGCGGTCTGGCCGAGTCTCTGGTCGAGCCCGAGCGTCGCGCCGCGCTCGACGAGCGTGGTCGGTACGATCGGCAGTCCCCGCGCCTCGAGCGCGAACAGGTATCGCTTGCGCAGGTTGGCGTGGATCACGGCGGGCGGGTTGAGCACCGGCCCGCCCGCGCTCGCCGTCCCGACCCAGTTCTCGAACCGCGCCACGTCGAGCGCGTAGTTCCAGGTCGACCGGATCACCGTGGCGCCGGGCGCCGCCCAGTCCGCCGTCGGGTCATCCCATGCGACGAGCTTCGCGTCGAAGTCCGCGCGGGCGAGCGCGGCCGCGAGCGGCTCCGCATCCACGTCGACCTCGGGGAGCACGAGGCACGTCGCGATGCGGAGATTCATCGCGCGGCTCCCCGCACCGCGAGCGCCTGCCGAAGATCTTCGAACAAATCGTCCACGTGCTCGAGCCCGACCGACAGCCGCAGCAGATCCGGGGGCGTCGGCGAGCTCGGGCCCTCGACGGTGTAGCGATGCTCGACGAGGCTCTCGACGCCCCCGAGCGACGTCGCGCGCACCCACAGCGCGAGCTGCCCCACGACCGCCAGCGCCGTCGCCGCGCCGCCGCCCGTCTGGATCGACAGCATGCCGCCGAAGCCGCGCTCCATCTGCCGCGCCGCGAGCGCGTGCTGCGGATGAGACGGTAGCCCGGGGTAGCGCACCGTCACGTCGGGCAGCGCGGCGAGGCGCTCCGCGAGGATCATCGCGCTCGCGCTCGACCGCTCCACGCGGGGGTAGAGCGTCCGCATTCCACGCTGTAACAGGTACGCATCGAGCGGGCCCAGCACCGGCCCCTCGTCGTGCCGCAGCTCCGTGAGCGCCTGCCAGTCGGCATCGAGCGCGCGCGTCACCAGCATCCCCGCGAGCACGTCGGAGTGACCGCCCAGATACTTCGTCGCCGAGTGCATCACCAGATCGGCACCGAGCGCGAGCGGGCGAGTGTGGACCGGGGTCGCGCACGTGGAGTCCACGGCGAAGCGCGCACCCGCGCCGTGCGCGAGGCTCGCCAGCGCCGCGAGATCGCACACCTCCCACGTCGGGTTCGCGGGCGACTCGGTCCACACCAGCCGCGTGTGACCCGGCCGCAGCGCGGCGCGCACGGCCTCGAGATCCGCCATGTCGACGAAGTCCACGGCCACGCCCCAGCGCGCGCCGAACTTCGCCAGCCAGTTGCGAAAGTTGAAGTAGCCCACGGTCGGCGCCAGCACGTGATCGCCCGGCTTGCACAGCGCCCGCACGACCGCGGTCGCGGCCGCCATCCCCGAGCCGAACGCGAGCGCGGCCGCTCCACCTTCGATGGCAGCGAGCATGCGCTCCGCGTGGACGGGCGTCGGATTGTCGGCGCGGGCATAGCTGGGACCGACGAGCTGATACGCGGCGTCGCGCGCGTACGTGGTCGCGAGGTACACGGCGGGCACGGTCGCGCCGGTCGTGACATCGATGGCGTGGAGCGCCTGCGCGGTGAGCGTTTCGGGTCGCATCATCCGCGAAGGTACTACTTCGTCGGGACGGCGAACCCGTAACGCGTCATGACCTCGCGCCCATCCGCCGAGCCCACGAACGCCTCGAATTGCCGCGCCGCCGCGGCACCGGCGCCCGTCCCGCACGCGACCATCGCCTGATCGAGCGGATCGTGCAGCGCATCGTCGATCGGGAGGAACGCGCCACCATCCGCGACCACGGCGAGCGAGAGCGCGACGATGGCGACATCGGCGTTGCCATCGCGCGCGTACAGCATCGTCGCCTGGACGTTCTCGCCGAGGACGATGCGCTTTTCGACCTGCGGCCACACGCCCGCTCGCTCGAGGGCCTGGCGCGCGGCCACGCCGTACGGCGCGTGCTCCGGGTTGGCGATCGCGATCGTTCCCCACTTCGGATCCGCGAGCTCGGCGAGGGTGCGCGGGGCCTGCTTCCCGGCAGGGACCCACGCGACGATCCTGCCGCGGCCGTAGAGCTGCGCGGTGGCGCCGTCGCAGCGGCCCGCCTTCACGACGCGGGCGACAAACTCCTGGTTCGCCGCTGCCAGCAGGTCGAAGCCCGCGCCTTGCTCGACCTGCTTCGCGAGCAGCCCGCTGGAGCCAAAGGTGAGCTCGGCGTGGATCCCGGTCTGGCGCTCGAACTCCCCGGCGAGCTCCGTGAATGCCTTCTCGAGATCCGCGGCCGCCGCGATCCGGACCCGCTTGCCACTCGCGCCCCGATGACACCCGCCGAGCAGGGTCGCCACCGCGACGGCGAGGGCGGCGGCGTGGGTGCGCATGGTCGTGAAGCCTAGTCCCACAGCGGCCGCGTGGGTGAGGTGTCACGTGGATGTAACCGTGAACGGTGTATGCTGAGCAGGCATGGAACGTCGGGTGGTCATCGTCGAGGACGAGCGCGATGTCGCCCGCCTGCTGGAGTTCAATCTCCGCGGCGCCGGCTTCGAGGTCACCGTCGGCGGCACGGCAGCCGAGGGGCTCGCCGCGATCGCGACCACGAAGCCCGATGTCGTCCTGCTCGATCTGATGCTGCCCGACCAGTCCGGCTACGACGTCTGCAAGACCCTCCGCGCCTCGGCCGAGACGTCCGACATCGGCGTGATCATGCTGACCGCGAAGGGCGAGCCCGAGGATCGCATCCTGGGTCTCGAGGTCGGCGCCGACGACTATGTCGTGAAGCCGTTCGTCGTGCGCGAGGTGGTGCTGCGGGTCACCGCGCTCGCGAACCGCCTCGCGGAGCGACGCGCGCGCCCGGCGTCGAGCGATGCGAGTGGTGTGTTGAAGGTCGGGCCGATCGAGCTCGACCCCGTGACCCACGACGTCCGCATCAACGGCGTGCCCACGCAACTGCGCCCGCTCGAGTACAAGCTGCTGCAGCTGCTGGTCAGCGAACCGGGCCGCGTGTTCGCACGCGAGGAGCTGCTCGAGCAGGTCTGGGACATGCGCGGCGACATCAACACGCGCACCGTCGATGTCCACGTGCGGCGCCTGCGCGTGAGCCTCGGCCCCGCCGCCGACGTGGTGGAAACCGTCCATGGGTTCGGCTACCGCGCCCGCCGCGACTGACGTGATCCCCGGTGCGCAGCTCGCTCCGCCTCAAGCTGCTCGCGACGTTCCTCGTGCTCGTCGTCGTCGCGGGCGCGGGGACGCTGATCGCGATCGAGCGCACCCTCGCCAATGACCTGCTGACCGAGGTCGACCTCCGCATGTCGAAGCAGGCGGGCGAGGTCGCCGACTGGCTGCGGATCGCGGGGCACCCCGATCGGCTGGCACCGCGACTCGCCGCCGTCACCGGGGCGCGCATCACGATCGTCGGGGCGAACGGCCTGGTGCAGGGCGACTCCGCGGAGCCGGAGAGCGAAGGCCATCCCATCGGCGACGCGTCCGAGATCTCGAAGGCGCGGCGGGGCGAGACCGGGCGCGCGATCCGGCGGCTGCGCGCCGCGGAGGCGCCCCAGTACCTCATCGCGATCCAGGGGGACCTCGGGCGCGTGATCCGCCTCGCGGTCCCGCTCGGGAACGTGATCGAGACCCGCACGAAGATGCGCGCGCGCCTGCTCGTCGGCGGCGGCATCGGGCTCCTCGGGAGTCTCGTGCTGTCGATCATCTTCATTCGGGCGCTGACGCGGCCGCTTCAGGAGATGACCCGCACCGCGGAGCGGCTCGCGGCGGGCGACTTCGAGGTCCCGCCGCCGCCCGATGCGGGTGGGGAGCTCGGCGTGCTCGGCCGCGCGATGTCGCGCATGGCCGGCGAGGTCAAGGCGCGCGTCGGCGAGCTGACGCAGCAGCGCGACCTGCTCACGGTGGTGTTCGGCCGACTCGTCGAGGGCGTGGTGGTCGTCGACCCCGCCGGCGCCCCGGTGCTCGTGAACGACGCCGCGGGCCCCATGCTCGATGCCGCCCCCGGGGGGCCCGCGGTGCCGCCTCCGATCGCGCCGCTCGTCGCGCGCGCCCTCGCCGGTGAGGATGTCGACGAGGAGCTCCAGCTCGCGGACCGCGCGATCCGGGCCAGCGCGCGGCCGCTCGGGCAGGGTGGAGCGATCGTCGTCCTCTACGACGTCACGCGCATGCGGTCACTCGAGGCAGTGCGTCGCGAGTTCCTCTCGAACGCCGCGCACGAGCTGCGCACGCCCGTGACCTCCATCGCGGGCTACGCGGAGACGCTGCTCGCGGGCGGCGTCGACGCGGAGACGCAGACCGAGTTCCTGACGACGATCCACCGCAATGCCGACCGCATCGCGAGCCTGGTGACCGACCTCGTGCTCCTCGACACCCTGGGGGGTCGCGACAGCGTGCTCGCGGCGCGAGTCCCGGTGGCCTTGGCGCGCGTCGTGCGCGATGCCGTGCAGACCGCCAAGGGGGTGTCGCCGGGCGCGCAGGTCGAGGTCGCGATCGACGGTGCGCTCGCGGTGCTCGCGACCCGCGACGCGATCGACCACGTCGTGCAGAACCTCGTCGACAACGCGATCAAGTACGGCGGCGGCACGGCGATCACGATCACGGCCACGCAGGCGCGGACCCGGGTGACCCTCGTGATCGAGGACGGCGGGGCGGGAATTCCGCCCGGCCTCGAGGAGCGCATCTTCGAGCGCTTCTTCCGGATCGATCCGGGGCGCAGCCGGGACCGCGGCGGCACCGGCCTGGGCCTCGCGATCGTGAAGAGTCAGATCGAGGCGCTCGGGGGGCGCGTCCGGGTCGAGTCCGCGGCGCCAGGCGCCCGCTTCGTGGTCGAGCTCGACGCCGCGAGCCCGGAGCCGACTCCCCTCCGGGGTTAACTTTGCGGCAGGGAGTCCGGCGACACGCTTCGCTGCGTCGCCGGAGCGGTTGTTCCGCTCGTTACATCGACATGATCTGCTGGATCAGCGCGGGCAGCGACGCGACCGCGGCGGACGCCGTCGCCGTCACGTCCGAGCCGTCGGCGGCGATCTTGGCCGACGCCACGACCTTCGCGAGATCCGGCGCCTTCGCGACCTGCTTCGCGAGCTGCGGCATCGCGGCCGTGGCTTCCGCGACGACCTTGGTCGCGGCGTCTGCCGTCGATAGCGACATGCGCGCCGCGACGGTGAGCTTGTCGGTGGTGATGTCGACTTGACCGGACGCGCCCGTCATCTTGATGCCCTGCTCGATGTCCTTGGAGATCGCGATCGCGAACCACGCCGGCGACGCCGTGTTGGTCTTCGCGATGAGCTTCGACAGCGGCGACTTCGCGTTGGTCTTCACCAGCGCCGTCTTCAGCGCCTTGGCATCCGTCGGCTCGGTCGACAGGATGACCGCGTTCTTACCGATCCACTTGAGGCGCAGCTTGTCCGTCTCGCCGGTCGCCGTGTACTCGGTCACGCCGCCAACTTCCTTGTGCGTGATCGTCTTGCCGTCCTTATTCGTGTTCGCCAGCTTCGCGAGGCAGGCCTCGATGGCGCCGCGATCCGTACCGTCGAACCCGATGGCGACCGCGCCCTTCTTGTTCTCGTCGACGATGACCGAGATGTCCGTCACGACCGACGTGACGTCGAGCTGGCAGCTGCTCTTCATCAGGTCGAGGCCCTTCGCGACCTCGCCGTTGCTCGCGATCAGCTTGCTGACCATCGTGTTGAAGGTCGCGAGCTTGCGCATCGGCACGAAGTCGACGCTGACGGCGATCGTCAGCTTCGGCGAGACGGTGCCCTTGATCGCCGCCCACGAGTGGGAGTCGGCGTGTGCGGCGGTGGAGGCGACGCCGAGGGCGCCCATGGCAACGGCGAGGACGAGCTTCATGTGGGCGGATAAACGCACGCGCCCGCCGGAAATTCAAACGGTGATGGATCTACTTGGCCGGAAACGTCGCGAGCGCGTCCCTGGCAAACGCCGGCACGTCCACCGACTTCGGGAGATCCGCGCTCACCGAGCAGGGCGCATCGCCGTCCCAGGCCACGAGCGTGTTCCGCGTGGGCGACGTGGGCGTGAACCGGGTGTCCTTGCCGACGCCCGGCACGACGGTCGGGGCCGTCACGGACAGCGCAGCGAGCTTGTCGAACGTGGTCTCCAGCATGCCGGGCGGGACGGTGTCCCAGCACATGGCGGTGAGGTTCAGCGTGGACTTGTCGGCCAGCGTCAGCGTGCAGCTGCCGGAGTACCCGGAGCCGCCGCCGTCCACGCTCTTCGCACCCTTGAAGTACTTGTCGCGCAGCGCCTGCGGGAAGACCTTGTCGCAGCCGAGCGGGATGATGGTCGCCGTCGCGGCCGCATCGGGGGCCAGTGGCGGCGCCTCGGCGACCGGCTCCAGCGTGGTCTTCGCGATCGGCGGTGCGAGGTTCGGATCGTCGGTCGCGGTCTCGCGGTCCTTCTTCTTCGAGCAACCGCCGAGCGCGCCTAGCGCGATCGACCCGACGAGCACGACAGTGAACGAGGGTAGGGCACGCATCGGGCGAACCCTACCATCCGAAGTGCTCAGTCGTTGTAGATCGTGATCAAGTTGTACCCGCGCGCATTCGCGGCCTTCGTCCAGACCACCGCGACGCCCCCGGCGCCGCCGGTGCAGCGCACGCCGACCACGCCGCCCGCGGCCACCCACGCCGCCGCGTGATCGTGGAGGAGCTGGTAGCCCGGCGGGGTTCCGGGCGCCAGGTCGTCGATCGTGGCGAGCAGCTGGCCGTAGCGCGTGCGGGGTACCGCGTTCGCGCACCCGCCCGTGCCGACGGCGGCGCTGACCCACCGTGGATAGAAGTTGCCGACGTTGCGACGCTCGCGCAGCGCGGGGTATGGCGTGCCATCCTCCGCGGTGATCGTCGCGGTCTCGGCGGCGGACAGGTGGTGCCGCCCGGCGAGGTCGTACCGGTGCAGCAGGATCTCGTACTCGCCGACCGCCTCGAAGTCGAACAGGTCGACGAACGCCTCCGGTCCGCGCTTCACCGCCGCCTCGACATCGGACGCGATCCGCTCCGGCACGGTGGTCGGAGCGGGAGCCGGCGGGGGCACGACGACGTGATTGTGAGTCGTGCTGGTCGTCGCGGTATTCGAACCGCACGCGCCCACGGCGACCCACGAGGTCACCATCGAGGCCGCCGCGATCCACCGGCCGTGTGTCATGCTGCGTGCGCCCATACGTCTCCGTAGTCTGCGAGTGCGCTGCCCACGGGGACGCCGAGCGCCTCGAATCCGGGCACCAGCACCTCGCGAATGCAGGTGGAGTAGATCACGCGCTCCTCGGCCGGCGTCATCAGGCCGTGCGTCCGCACCGCGGCCGTCACCTCGCCGATCGGCCGCTCGCGCTCGACGACATTCGCCACCCCGCGCAGCGCGCGCGGCAACATCGCCGCCGCTGCCTCGATCACGCCGGCGCCGCCGGTCTCGATCGCGTAGCGCAGGTACGACCAGCCCAGCCGCGCGTGCGCGACCTCGTCCGAGTAGATCGACGTCAGCACGGCCTGCGCCGTCGGATCCGTCGTGAGGTCGCGGGTCGCCGCGAGCACGGTGGTCGCATACGTCTCGCTCACGCACGACACCAGCATCGTGTTCGCGAGCGCCTGGTGCAGCTTCGGCCGCTTCGGGTCGTCGGGCAGCGAGCTCATCTTCGGCACGGGCAGGTTCTGCGCGCCCGAGTAGATCTGCGCCATCCGCAGGCACATCTCGGCGTGCCTCACCTCGTCGATGCCGGCGCGGAGGCACAGCGTGATCACGTCCGCAGGCGCCATCGCCGCGACGAGATCGATCGCGAGCACCGAGAACGTGGACACGGCGAGGTACTCGGCTTCCGAGCGCCGCATCCAGGTCGCCGCGAGCCGCGCGCGCTCGGCGGGGAGCAGCGCCGGGGCCGTGGTCGCCGCCCACGGGATCGCCACGGACCGTCGCCGCATCAGGCGATGGTGCTCCGACTCGATCGGCATGCCCGACAGCCACCACGGGCTCGTCGGCTCGTAGTCCTCGTCGCGCCCCTGGGGCTCGACGGCGCCGAGCACATCGATTATCGGCGTCGTTGGCGTGGTCACGACAGGCCTAGGAGAGGACGAACCCGCGGCCCTCGCCGCCGCCCTCGTCGCCGCCGCCGCGTGCGCGTGCATCGCCGCTGCACGGGTCGGCGGAGTCCGCCCCCGAGCCATTCGCGGGAGCCGTGGCGGAGCCCGCAGTCGGAGCGCCCGAGCCCGAGGGATCGGTGACCGTCGTGTTGTTGATGGTCGTGTTTTGCGTCTTCTTGCCGGCGCACGCGCCCGCACCGAGCATCGCGCCCGCGACGACGACCGTCCGGAAGATCACCTGCGCCGTGTCTTTCTTCATCGGCTCGAATCGTAAGCGGGGAGCCCCGTGCGCGCCACTACCACGCGGGGTCTTCTGTGACCTTGCATCACTGCTTCTGCGTCAGGGCCATCATGCCGCGCATCCGCTTCACGAGCTCGGCGACGATCGCCTGGCTCATCTCCGGTCGCTCCGCCATCACGCGCTTGAAGCCCTCGCCCGGCACGCGCAGCGTCCGCGTCCGCTCGAGGGCCCGCACGGTCGCCGACCGCGGCGACGAGTCCAGCACCGCCATCTCGCCGATGCACTGGCCCGCGCCGAGCTCGGAGAGCACGCGCTCCGCCCGGTCTCCTGTCCCGCCCGTGAACACGCAGACGGATCCCTTCACCACCAGGTACACCGCATCGCCCGGGTCGCCCTCGTGGAACAGCTCCTGGCCCGCGTCGATGCGCCGCTCCTCCACGACCGTCGCGAGCTCCTCGAGGTCTTCGGGGCCGAGGTCACCGAAGATCGGGACCTGCCGCAGCAGCATCATCTTCTCCACCACCGTGAGCTGTGCCATCAGCGCGTTGGCATCGAGCGTCGCGTAGACGCCCGCCTTGCCGACGCCGCCCGAGGTCTGCGCCATCGCCGCTGGGTCGAACGCCGGCATCTCACCCGAGGTGCCGCCGGCGACCGCACGCACCGCGGCCTGCCGCACCGACGCGTCGGGGTCGGCGAGCACCTTCGTGAGGAGGTCCCGCGTGAGCCGGCTCCTGGACCCGATCGCGCGGACCGCGGCCTCGCGGACGATCGGCTCGCTGTCATCGAGCATCGCGATCATCTGCGCGCGCGACGCGTCGTCCTCGAAGCGCGACAGCAGCATCACGGCCGCCGCGCGGAGGTGGCGCGACGAATCGCCCACGATGCCGAGCACGGGGCCCGGGGTCAGCGCCACCTCGCCCGCGTGGTCGAGGCGCGCGAGCACCGCGAGCAGCGGATCGCGCAGCGTCGGATCGATCGGGGCGAGGAGCGCGAGCGTCGCGGGCCTCACCGTGCCCCGCGCCTCGGCGGCCGCGCGCACCTGCTCCACCTCGGGCCGCTGCGTCATCACACTCAGCACCCCGAGGGCGGTGATCGCGTGCTCGTACGTGCGCATGCGCGCGAGGTGCCGCAGCAAGGCGAGGCTGGCCGAGTCACTGCCGGCGTTCCCCGAGTGGTTGGCGGCCTCCGCCGCCGCGACGAGCCTGGCCATCGCGGTGAGCTCGGCCGCGTACAGCGCCGCGATGGGGCCGCCGGGGGCGATCAGCGCCGCGCGCTCTGCCGCCTCCT
>JAYSYE010000125.1:0-2147 GCA_043716635.1 Deltaproteobacteria bacterium
ACGTAAGCGCGCGATTTCCCGTCGCCGGGGGCGGCGAGGAAGCCGGCGGCGCCGGGTCCGGCGGGGCTGTCAAAGAGGCGGACATGGGCGCGGACCTGATCGCCCGCGAAGCACGGCTTGCGATAGGCGATGTCGACTGCACGCGAGCGGAGGCGTAGCGGCGCACCGGTGGCGGCGAGCAGGCGCTGTGCGGCGTCCAGGAACACGCGCACGTACACCAGCGAGTTCACGTGCTGGTTCGAGTCGGTCTGGTCGAGCGTGAACACGATCGGGGTGGGATCGACGGTCAGCTCCCCACGCCAGGTCGCGCCCGCCGGCGCATCGCCCGCGGTGGCGGGATCCTGCGACGGATGGCGCGCGGATGGCACCGCGGGGTAGCCCTCCACGTCGAGCCGCGTGACCCGACGCTGGTCGGCCGGCGCGAACGGCCGCGTGAACGTGTGCTCCGCGAACAGGTGCCCCGCCACCGCGCGCGGGCCATCCGGTCCCGGGGGCACCATGCGGCCCGCGATGCCCGCGAGCTCGCACCACACGTTGAGAAATAGCCGCGTCGGCTCGCCAGGACCATCGTCGCGCGCGAGCTCGAATCCCGTCGTTGCCTCGACGTGCCGGTCCACGCGGATCGGCTGGTCGAGCGTCGACGCCGTGATGCGCGTGAGGATCGGGATGATCCCGCGCATCATCGCGTTGCGCGCGCCGGGATGCCGGATCAGCACCGCTTCCCACAACCCGCCCATCTGCGCCGGCATCGCGATCGGGATCATGCGGCCGTCCTGCGTGATGTCCTCGTAGCGAAGGTGCTGCGAGGTGGTCGCGACGTGGTCGTGACCGAAGGACGGCGTCGGCGGTGCGGGAAACGACATCGCGACGAGGATACTCTCGCCACGCCGTGCCCGCGCCGCTGCCACCGCTTCCGATCGACGACGTGCTCCCCGCCCTCGTGGCGGCCGTGCGCGCGCGCCGGACCTGCGTGCTCGTCGCGCCTCCCGGCGCGGGCAAGACCACGCGGGTGCCAGGTGCGCTGCTCGATGCGGGGGTCGTGCACGGCGACATCGTGGTGTTGCAGCCCCGCCGCCTCGCCGCCCGACTGGCGGCGGCGCGCGTCGCGGAGGAGCGGCGGTGCCCGCTCGGCGGGGAGGTCGGCTACGAGGTGCGGTTCGATCGCCAGGTGTCGGCGGCAACGCGCATCCGCTTCGTGACCGAGGGCGTGCTGACGCGACGCCTGCTCGGCGACCCCGAGCTCCGGGGAGTCGGCTGCGTGATCATCGACGAGTTTCACGAGCGGCACCTCGACGGTGACCTCGCGCTCGCATTGGTGGCGCGGCTGCGCGAGCAGCGACCGGACCTTGCGCTCGTCGTGATGTCCGCGACGCTCGACGCGGAGCCGGTCGCGGCCTACCTCGGCGACGCGGCGGTCGTGCGGTCCGAAGGCCGCATGTACCCCGTCGCCATCGAGCACGCGACCGAGGTCGACGATCGCCACCTCGGCAAGCAGGTCGCGGCCGCCGTGCGGCGCGTCGCCCAGGCCGGGCTCGACGGAGACGTGCTCGTGTTCCTGCCCGGCTCCGGCGAGATCCGGCGCTGCGCCGAGGATCTCGCCGATGCGGCGGGCGTGTTCGGGCTGGACGTGCTGCCGCTCCACGGAGACCTCACGGCCGACGAGCAGGACCGCGCCGTCCGCCCCGGCCCTCGGCGCAAGGTCATCCTCGCGACCAACGTGGCGGAGACCTCCGTGACGATCGATGGCGTGGTGTGCGTGATCGACAGCGGCCTCGCTCGCATCGCCCGGCACTCGCCGTGGTCGGGGCTGCCGTCGCTGCAGATCGAGCCGGTGAGCAAGGCGAGCTGCACGCAGCGCGCCGGTCGCGCGGGCCGCACCCGCCCGGGTCGGGTGATCCGCCTCTACACGCAGCACGACTTCGACACGCGGCGTGCGTTCGAGGTGCCCGAGGTCGCGCGCACGGACCTCGCCGGGGCCGCGCTCGAGCTGCACGGCGCGGGGCTCGCCGGGCTCGTCGCGCTGCGGTGGTACGAGGCCCCGCCCGTGGTCGCCGCCGCCGCCGCCGAGGCCCTGCTCGAGCGTCTCGGCGCCGTGCGGAGCGGGGCAATCACGGCACTCGGGCGGCGCATGCTGCGGTTCCCGGTGC
>JAYSYE010000126.1:0-2145 GCA_043716635.1 Deltaproteobacteria bacterium
ATGCACGTGAGCGCGGCCAGGCGCTTGCCGTCGCGAAGCTCGAGCACCCAGTCGACCTCCTGCGTGGCGAGCTCGGCGTCGTGGACATGGTGCACGCACCACTGGCCCACCTCGTCGAAGTCCATGCACGGCGCGATGTCGACGAAGAACCGGCGGCCGAGCACCTTCTCTCGCGCCAGGCCGGTGATGCGCGTCTCGGCCGCGTTGTAGCCGACCACGCGCAGCTCCGCATCGAGCAGGATCGCGCCCGACGGCAGGAGCTCGAGCTCGTCGGAGGCGAGCTCCGCCAGCGACTGGGTCTTCACGTCGCCGAGTTGAAGGGTGAAGCACGGCAGGCAGATGCCGTGAGACACCCCGTCGAACTGCGGCTGGCCCGGCCGCACGATCTCGCGTCGGCAGGACTGACAGACCGTCATGGCGCGTGCGAATCGCGCTGCGGGGACGACGAGCGCGGCATCCGCTCACCGTAGACGCTTTGCCAGGTGTTGACGAGGAGCGAACATGCCCCGGCGCGAGCGAGCTGGCAGCGTGCCAGCGCAACCCGCGTGCGCGGATCGCACGGCCACGTCGAGCACGTTGCGCAGACGGCGAGTAGAGTGCGTCACGTGTCGTTCGAATCGCTCGGCCTGTCCGCTGCCCTCCTGCGCGCCGTGGCAGAGCAGGGCTACCGGGAGCCGACGCCCATCCAGGCGGCGCTGATCCCCGAGTTGCTCGCGGGGCGCGATGTGAGCGCGACGGCGAGCACGGGCTCGGGCAAGACCGTGGCGTTCGTGCTGCCGATCCTGCAAGCGCTCGGGGCGCTCACCGTGCCGCGCCAGGTCCAGGCGCTGATCCTGGCTCCGACGCGCGAGCTCGCGAAGCAGACGCTCGACGTGATCGCGGGCCTGCGCACGTACCTGCCGGTCCGGCCCAAGACGGTCGCGGTGCTCGGCGGAGTGTCGATCAATCCGCAGATGATGCAGCTGCGCGGCGGGGCCGATATCGTCGTCGCCACGCCGGGCCGGCTCCTCGACCTGGTCGCCAAGAATGCGCTGTCGCTCGGGGCGGTGTCGCGGCTCGTGCTCGACGAGGCGGATCGCTTGATGGACAACAACTTCAGCGACGAGCTCGCGCGGATCGTGGCGCTCTTGCCGGAGACGCGCCGGACGCTGCTGGTCTCGGCGACGTTCTCGCCCGCGATCCGCAAGCTCGCGAAGCAGCTGATGCAAGATCCGGTGTGGATCGATCTCGCGGAGGCGCCGACCGAGGTGCCAGCGATCGCCCAGCGCGCGATCCTGGTGGACGCGCCGCGGCGCACGCGCCTCCTGTTGAAGTTGCTCGAGGTGCACGCGTGGGAGCGGGCGCTGGTGTTCGTGGGAACGACGCACGCCACGGAGCACGTCACGGCGAAGCTTCACGCGGCCGGCATCAACGCGGTCGCGCTGCACGGCAAGATGAGCCAGGGGGCGCGCACCAAGGCGCTGGATGACTTCCGGGCCTCGCGCGTGCGCGTGCTCGTCGCGACGGATCTGGCGTCGCGCGGCCTCGATATCACCGGGCTGCCGGCCGTGGTGAACTACGATCTGCCGAGGTCGCCGACGGACTACGTGCATCGCATCGGGCGTACCGGGCGCGCCGGAGATTCGGGCGTCGCCGTGAGCTTCCTCACCGCGGACATGGCCGACCACTTCGCGCTGATCGAGAAGCGGCACGGTCACCGGGTGGAGCGCGAGCAGATCGCGGGGTTCGAGCCGACGGCGGTGGCCGAGTCGAAGCCCACCACGGGCGGCGTGAAGGGCCATCGCAAGAGCAAGAAGGACCGGCTCCGGGAGGCGGGATCACGGCCGCTGCGGGACCCCGCCACCGATTCGTGAGGCGACGGCCCGGTGAGCACGCACGTCGTGCGGTCCTCATTCACGCGCCGAAGAGCCGACCACGCCGCGTCGTGAAGCTCCCGGAATGCGCAGGGTTTGCCTTTCCCCGGTGCGTTCCATGCAACAGTTGCGCACTGCCGGTGAATGAGAGCGTGCGTCGACGCGGTCACCCGGTGAGGTTCGCGACGGTCCGCGCGGTGACCCCGTCGGTCATGATGCGGACCCGGCATTGCACTCGGAGTGATCGGTCGTCGTTGTGAGCTCCGAGTCGAACGCGTTGCACTCTCCGGCC
>JAYSYE010000127.1:0-20216 GCA_043716635.1 Deltaproteobacteria bacterium
ACCCCCTGGTCCGGGGCAGTATGCTACTTCGCGGGCGGGGCGTCGACGCGCTTGATCTCGAACCCACGCTGGCTCAGGAGATCCAGCACACTCCGGGGCCCGACGAGGTGCATCGCGCCGACGGCGACGAAGCCGCCGCCCTCCTTCGCGAGTTGCTCGATGCGGTCGATCCATGACGCGTTGCGCCGGTAGATGAGCGCCTCCTGTGCGTCCATGTACTCCGCCTCGGTGTAGCCGTCCGCGAGGGCCTCCGCCTTCTCCTCGTCGGCGACCGCGAGGAACGCGGTCTCGTCACCGGCGAGGTACCCGTCGAGCGACTTCTTCAGCGCCACGGGACCGCGCTCGGGATGGTCGAGCATCGACTTGAGCTCGCGCACGGTCATGTACTTCTCGAGCACCTCGACCTGCAGCTTCGCCGGCTCCAAGTAGATGATCTTCTCGTGGTGATCGAGCGCATGTCCGAGCAGCACGCGGTCCATCGGCGGGGTGGTCGGTAGCCCCTTCAACGAGAGCAGGGTCGCCGCGACGAGCGCCTTCTTGCCGTCGATCGCCTTCGCCATGTTCGGCGTGATCTGCGTCTCGAGCTTCGCGTAGTAAGCGGAGCCGAGGTCCTCGTGCAACGACCCGCCCGCATCGCGGTCCCCTGCCTTTGCCACGCTCGGATCGGAGATATCGGTCTCCATTGCAAAGGCGGGCGCGCTGTCGAGCTTGTCGAAGACGATCTGCGGCAGCCGCGCCTCGGCGTCGACGCCCATGTGGATCGTGCCGAGGAAGTAGACGGTGTGACCGTCCTTCGTCGCCGACCACAGCAGTGGCTTCTTCAGCGGGTCGCGGACGACCGGCTTCGCGGCCCAGGGATCGGGCGCGGTCGCGGATGGGGCCCGGCCACCGGGTAAGGGAGCAGTCGTCGCTACCGAGCCCGGAGGGTTGGGCAACGACCGATCGCAGCCGGCGAGGGCGATCAGCCCGAGGAGGACGCTGGAAGCGAAACGAGCACCACGGGAGGCCATCCCGGGTGCTCTACCCCATCGAGAGCGATGGAGGCAGTCAGAACGTCAAACTAGCGCCCGGTGAGCGCTGGGGTCAGCGCCAGCTGCCCTGGACGTAGATCCACGCGTTGCCCTGCTGCTGCCACGAGCCGTCGACCCACTGGCGCTGGGCGCGCGCGCGCTCCCAGTGACCGTCGATCCACGCGTACTGGCCATTGCTCCACTGCCAGCTGCCCCGCGCCCACACGTAGCCGGAGCGCGGCTGATAGGTCTCCTGCCGGGGCGGCGGCGGTGCGGGCTGCACGGCGGGGGGCGGCGGCACGGGCTGCGGCGGCGGCGCGGGCTGCACCGGCGGCGGCGGGTACACGGGGTTGCCACGCGGCGGGGGCACAGGCTGCGGCTGCGGCTGCGGCTGCGGATAGCTCGGCGGCGGTGGGGCCTGCGGCGCGGCACCCCATCCGCCCTCGATCCACGTCCAGTGGCCGCTCACCTGGTCCCAGCGGCCATCGCTCCACACCAGCCGCGCGCGCTGACGCTCCCAGTGACCCGCGACCCAGGTCCACTGGCCGTTCTGCCAGTCCCAGCGGCCTTGCGCCCACGCGTACCCGGAGCGCGGGTTGTACGTCTCCGGCCGCGGCGCCGGGGGCTGGCTCACCGGATAGTCGTCCTCCCAGTCGCCGTCGATGCGCATCCACTGACCGTTGCGAAGCTCCCAGCGCGCGGTGCGGAAGCGCTTGCCGTGGCGCTCCTTCTCCCAGCGACCGTCGACCCACGTGTACTGGCCGTTTTGCCAGTCCCAGTAGCCGGCGACCCACGTGTAGTTTTGCCGTGGCTTCCACGACTCCTGACGCGGCGCGGGCGGCGCCTGGTCGGGGTGATCGGCTGCGACCTGCCAGTCGCCCTCGATGCGGACCCAGGAGTCGCCTTGCGATTCCCAGCGAGCATCGCGCCACCGCTTGCCGGGCTGCTCGCGCTGCCAGCGGCCCGCGCCCCATGCCCACTGCCCGCCCTGCCAGTTCCAGCTGCCGGAGACCCATACGAAGCCCGGCCTGCGCCCGCCGCGCTCGCTGCGAGGCGCCGGCGGTGCGGCGCGCGGCGCCTGATACACCGGTCCGCCCTGCGCGGGGCGATCGTCGTCGCGGTGGTCGCGGTCGTGCTTGTCACCGTCGCGGTGGTCACCATCGCGGTCGTGCTTGTCACCGTCACGGTCGTGCTTGTCACCGCGGCGGTGATCGCCATCGCGATCCGCGTGCACGGGGGCGCTGCTGACGAGCGACGCCACGCCGAGGCCAGCGGCCAGCCACCAGGGTTTGAACGCTGAAACGATACGAACAGGCATGCTTGCTCCTAGAAAACCGGACGTCCGACGCAGCCTACCCTGATTCATTCACCAGCATGTTACGACCACCCCCGCTGTGCTCCGGGGTGCGACGCTGGGTGCTGCTGTCGGCGCGGTGATCGCCGTCGTGGCGACCGTCACATCCGGGTGCCGCAACTGCAGCCCCGAGGTGGCCATTGCCCCCGGGCAGTCGCCTCTCGAGACCTCGATCGCCCGCGCAGTAGGTCGGCGGGTGAGCGCGTCCGTGACCGTGAGCTGCGCGATGACACCTCCGAAGTGCGTGGCCGTGCTGCCCGATGGCTCGCGGTTGCCGATCGCGCTCGCGTCCAGCGGGGGCGAGTGGACGTGGCGCGTGGATGGGTTACTGGTGCGCGCCGACGCGGTCGAGACCCAGATTCACACCGCGCTCGGAGACCTCGGCGCCGATCGCGCGGTCGCGTGCGGTGTGCGCGTGCGCCGCGTCGCCGTCGACGAGGCGATCGAGTGCACGCTCGCCGGTGGCGGCCGTGCGTTCGCGACGGTCCACGCCGATGGCAGTGTCGCGCTCGAGCTCGAGCTCGATCCAGGCGCCGCCGCCGCGCGCGCCGAGGCGGCGACCGTCGACCACGAGCGTGCGCTGACGGCGGCGTCGGCCGCGCTCGCGACGGCAGGCGACGTCGTCGACGACGACGAGGAGGGCACGACGAGTGATGGGGCCCACGATGGCGGCGTGCCCGATGGCAGCGCCCCGCGGTAGCGCGCTAAGGTCCGCGGCGATGCGCGGATCGTTCGCTGCTACCTGGATCTCGATCGTGATGGCGGCGACCGCGGCCTGCTCGGGGGGGCCCGAGCGCCGCGCGAATCCACAGCACGGGCCGACCCAGCGGAAGGTCGGGTCGCGCACGATCTCCATCGTGGGGACGAACGACCTGCACGGTGCGCTCGAGCGGCTGCCGCTCCTCGCCGGCTTCTTCACGAACCTGCGCGCGGCGCGGGCGGCCGACGGCGGCGGCGTGGTGCTCGTCGACGCGGGCGACATGTTCCAGGGCACCCTCGAGTCGAACATCGCCGAGGGCTCCGACATCGTGAAGGCCTACAACGTGATGGGGTACGCCGCGGCCGCGGTCGGCAATCACGAGTTCGACTACGGGCCCGAGGGGCCGGCAGTCACGGCGGCCACGATCGAGGACGACGCGCGCGGCGCGCTGAAGGCCCGCGCGGCCGAGGCCTCGTTTCCGATCATGACCGCGAACATCCTCGATGCGACGAGCGGCGCGCGCATCAAGTGGCCGAACATGCCGCCGTCGACGATCGTCGAGGTCGATGGCGTGAAGATCGGCATCATCGGTGCTAGCACCGAGTCGACGCCGTTCACCACGATGCCGGCGAACTTCCTCGGGCTGAAGATGGCGCCGGCCGCGCGCGCGATCGTCGAGCAGGCCCAGGTCCTGCGCGCGGGTGGCGCCACCGTGATCGTCGTCATCGCGCACATCGGCAGCAAGTGCGAGAAGCTCGGCGACCCGAAGGACGACTCGAGCTGCGATCACAACGAGGAGCTCTACCAGGTGATCGGCGATCTCCCGCACGGGACGGTGGACGTGATCGTCGCGGGCCACACGCATGCAGGGATCGCGAACCGGATCTCCGACATCGCGGTGATCGAGTCGTACTCGTCGGGTAGCGCGTTTGGCCGCGTCGACCTCCGCGTGGCCGCCGACGGCCACGTGACGGCCGCGCAGATCTTCCAGCCGCAATCGGTGTGCGGAGATGTGGTCACCGAGACCCAGGCGCCGGTCGCGCAGTGTCAGGCGGGGCCGTACGAGGGCAAGCCCGTGGTGGCCGATTCGGCGGTGCAGACGATCGTCGACGGGGCGCTGGCCCGCGCCGGCGAGCGCCGCTCCGAGGCGCTCGGAGTGACGGTCACGATGCCGATCGGCAAGTCGTACGGGAGCGAGTCGGCCGAGGGCAACCTGTTCACGGATCTCATGCTCGCGGCGAGGCCCGAGGCGCAGGTGGCCGTCACGAACGGCGGCGGTCTGCGCGCGGATCTTCCCGCGGGGCAGCTCACGTACGGCCAGCTGTTCGAGGCGATGCCATTCGACAATCGCTTCGCCGTCGTCGACGTGAAGGGCTCGCACCTCCGCAAGCTCGTCCGCAGCAACCTCCAGCGGGGCGGCGCGATCCTGTCGTGGGGCGGGCTCGCGGCGCGCGCCCGGTGCAAGGGCGGCGTGCTCGACGTCGCGATCACAGTGCAGGGCAAGCCGCTCGCGGACGAGACCAAGTACAAGCTCGTGACGAGCGACTTCCTCGCGTCGGGCGGGGACGGCCTGATCGGGAGGCTGAAGCTGCCGGAGGGATCCGTCGTGATGACCGACGTGATCATCCGCGACGCGATGGCCTCGATCCTGCGCGGCTGGATCGGGACGCCCAGGGGCACGCTCGAGCCGGCGAAGCTCTACTCCCCGAAGGGCGCGAAGCCCGTCGTCCGCATGGATTACGAGGGCGAGCGACCCGTGCATTGCGGGTCCGCGTCGCCCTCGAGTAGCAAGCCCAACGGGGAGCCCGACGAATGACGGTCCGAGAGAGCTGGTCGCCCGCGACGTGGAGGAGCCGCCCGGCCCAGCAGCAGGTGACGTATCGCGACCCGGCCGCGCTCGCGCGGGTGGTCGACGAGATGGGCCGGCTGCCGCCCCTCGTGACGTCGTGGGAGGTCGAGAAGCTGCGCGATCAGCTCGGGCGCGCCGCGAGCGGACATGCGTTCGTGCTCCAGGGCGGTGACTGCGCGGAGAGCTTCGAGGATTGCCGTTCGGACTCGATCACGGCGAAGCTGAAGATCCTCCTGCAGATGAGCCTCGTGCTCGTCCACGGCACGCGCATGCCGGTGGTGCGCATCGGGCGCATCGCCGGGCAATACGCGAAGCCGCGCTCGACCGACACGGAGACGCGCGGCGACGTGACGCTGCCGGCGTATCGCGGCGATCTGGTGAACCGCGACCCGTTCACGGCCGCTGACCGCGAGCCCGATCCGACGCTCATGCTGCGTGCGTACGAGCGGGCCGCGCTGACGCTGAACTTCATCCGCGCGCTGGCGGATGGTGGGTTCGCGGACCTGCATCACCCAGAGTACTGGGACGTGTCGTTCGCGAAGGGCACGCCCAACGCATCGCAGTACGAGCAGATCGTGGGCTCGATCCGCGAGTCGCTCGAGTTCGTGTCCGCGATCACCGGGCTCGAGAGCGAGGTGCTGCGGCGCGTGGACGTGTACACGAGCCACGAGGCGCTTGCCCTGCCGTACGAGCAGGCCCAGACGCGTCAGGTGCCGCGCCGGCCCGGCTGGTACAACCTGTCGACGCACTTCCCGTGGATCGGCATGCGCACGGCGCAGCTCGATGGCGCGCACGTCGAGTTCCACCGCGGAATCGAGAACCCGATGGGCATCAAGCTCGGGCCCGCGATGACGACCGAGTGGCTCGTCGGGCTCCTCGACGCGCTCGATCCAGACCGGGTGCCAGGCAAGATCACGCTGATCCACCGCATGGGCGCCGGCAACGTGACGAAGTCGCTGCCGCCGCTCGTCGAGGCCGTGCGCACCACCGGCAGGACGGTGCTGTGGATGTGCGACCCGATGCACGGCAACACCGAAACAACGGCGGGCGGGATCAAGACGCGCCGCTTCGACAACATCGTGTCCGAGCTCGAGCAGAGCTTCTCGCTGCACGCGGAGCTCGGCTCGCGCCTGGGCGGTGTGCACATCGAGCTCACCGGCGAGAACGTCACGGAGTGCATCGGCGGCTCGAACGGCATCGCCGAGGCCGACCTCTCGCTGGCGTACAAGTCACGCGTCGATCCGCGTCTCAACTACGAGCAGGCACTCGAGGTCGCGCTGCGGATCTCGAAGCACATGCGCCGCTGAGCGGTCGCGTGCCGACCTGGGCCGGGCGGTCCACGCTCCGCGTGGTTCCGTCCGGCACAAGGGGGTCCCGATGGGCTATGCCCATCACCCTTCCTAGAAGTGACCGACGGCCGCGACGCCCGCGGTGGTCGGATCGAGCAGCAGGACCACGCGAGCGTGCTCGGTCTGCGTGGGGTCCGCGCGCGACGAGGGCGCGGTGAGCCACAGGATCGTGCCGACCGCGATCGCGCCGAGGCCGAGCACGCCGACGGCGGTGCCGACGTTGCCCATCGTGTGGGCCGAGCTCGCGTCGTCCTGGTGGTCGGGGTCGCAGAAGCTCCCCGCATCGGTGTGCACGCAGTACGCAGGAAATAGCGCGCGGTACCGATGACGGGCGACGAGCCCGAGCACGACACCGGTGCCGATCGCGACGACGCCGCCTGCGACGGTGAATCGACCGATCGAGCGCCGCGCGCTGCGCACGATGACCGCGGCCCGCAGCGCGGGCACGCTCACGGTGAGGGACTCGCCCCTGGCGATCACGAGCTTGGTCTCGAACGTGACCCTGCCTGGCGCGGACACCGTGATCACGCGCTCGCCGGGATCGACCGGCAGGGCTGCGAGGCTCGCGAGCTCCACCGCGTGGTTGTCGACGAGCACGCGGATCCCGACGGTGGCCGACTCGGCGAGGGTGATCGCGACGTGCGGGACCTCACCCGCCAGCGTGGCCAGGTGCTCCTCGGCCGCCTTCTGGTACGCGGGGAGGGAGCCCTCGATGGCGCGATCGCGAGCCTCGGCGAAGCGCGCGACCGCGGAGGCCACGCGACCGAGCTTCTCCTCGCACAGCGCGACGTTGATGAGCGTGCCGATCGCCTGCGGGTTCAGCGCGAGGCTCTCGTCGAACTTCGCGCACGCCTGGAGGAGGTTCGTCTCCTTCAGCGCCTGCGCCTCCGCGAACAGCGCGTCGGCGCGCGGAACGTCGATGTCGGCGGCCGCGTCCGCCGCCACGAGCAGGCCGAGCGCCACGGCGATCCGGGTAGCGTTCACGTGGCGACCTTATCAGTGTCCATGCGCGTTCGCAGAGTCGAACACGTTGGTGTCGCGGGCTGCGGGCGTGGGCGTGGGCGTCGGCGTCGGCGTCGGCGTCGGCTTCTGGTTCGCGCCCTTCAAGATCACCTTGCCGGCGCGCGGCCGATCGCCGGGCGGTCGCATCGGCTTGGCGTCCCCGACCGGGATGGGCGTCGGCGTCGGCGCCGGCGTCGTGACGGCGGCCGTCGGCGCCGGAGCGGGTGCGGTCGGCGCGGGGGCGATGGGCTCCGCCATCGTTGGCGCTGGCACCGGACCTGGCACGGATGCCGAGGTCGGCGCCGGCGCGGCGCGAACCAGCTCGACCGCGGGCCGCGCGGTGACGCTCTCCTGCGCGCGGCTGTGCTGCACCCCGGCGAACACCGCGATCCCGATCGCCACGGCCGCCAGCGCGGATCCCGCGATCACGAGCGGCATGCGCCGGTGCCGTCGCGACGTGAGCGTCCGGACGTCGGCGGAGGTGACCTGCGCACCGGTCCGCGCGTCCCGCACCACCCGCGCATCACGCGCGTCACGCGCCTCCGCCCGGGCATCGATCGGAGTGGCATCACTCATCGACGCGCTCGGCACGGGGCGGCTGTCCAGCGAGCGTGCTGGGACCGGGATCGCGGGCAGGCTCGGGTTCGGCTTCGGGTCCCAGTCGCCGCCGCGCTTCAGCACGCGGACCATGCGCTCGACGAGCTTGTTCGCCTGGTGGGCATCCGGCGCGAAGGGCGCGAGCTCGCGGCCCAGCTCGGCCACCGACGCGTACCGCGACTCGGGCGTCTTCGCGAGGCACCGCAGCACCACGCGCTGCAACGCGGGCGGCGTGTTGACCATCGGCTGCGGCTCGTCGACCGCGACCTTCACGCACATCTCCGAGAAGCTCTCCGCCTCGAACGGACGCCGCCCCTCGAGCAGCTCGTAGAGCACCGTGCCGAGCGACCAGATATCCGTGCGCGCATCGACGAGGCGCGCCGAGCGCATCTGTTCCGGCGACATGTACGCGGGCGTCCCGAGCAGCGACTGCGTCTGCGTGAGCTGCAGGTCGGTGGTCGCGGACTTCGAGATCCCGAAATCGAGCACCTTCACGATCGCCGACCCATCCGGCCGCCACGTCACGAACAGGTTCGACGGCTTGACGTCGCGATGCACGATCCCGTGGGAGTGCGCCTCCGCCAGCGCCTCGCACGTCTGCAGCATCATCTCCGTGGCCCACGCCATCGGCAGCACGCCCCGCTGCTCGAGCAGCTGGTCGAGGTCGTGCCCCTCGAGGTACTCCATCACCATGTACGGGACGTTGTCCTCGAACACGCCGACGTCGCTGACCCGTGCCACGTGCTCGCTCTTCAGCTTCGATGCCGCCTGCGCCTCCCGCATGAAGCGGCCGACGGCGTCGGGGTCCGCCATCACGTCGCGACGCAGCATCTTGATCGCGACCTGCTCGCCGAGCGCGATGTGCGTGCAGCGCGCGACCACGCCCATGCCGCCCTGACCGAGCACGGATTCGACACGGTACTTGCCGAGCAGGATCTGTCCGCTCACCAGCCCCGTGTCGATGGGTTTCGAGGGATATCCCATCAGCAGAAAAAAATGGTAGCGCGCGCGGCGCGGCGGCTCAACCTTCAACGCGCCCGCGGTGTGGGCGTCGGCCTACCAGCGCACGCGGGTGGGCTGGGTGCTATCGGTGAACGTCTGGTCACCGAGCTCGCCCTGCGCGTTGTTGCCCCAGCAGCCGAGCCGGCCATCGCGGAACAGCGCGCACGAATGGATCGCGCCGTTGCGGATCTGCGTGGCGCCCGTGAGCCACGGCACCGGGACCGCGCGCTCGCGGTCGGGCGAGTAAGGCTGGTTCCAGTCGCCCCAGCACGACACGGTGCCGTTCCGCGAGCGGGCGCACGCGGCCTCGCTGCCACCGAACAGGTCGACGGTCTCCGTCAGCCCGGCGATCGTCACCGGGACCAGCGCATCGTGCTCGCTCGAGGTCCCGAGCACGTCGCGGTCACCCCAGCATGCGACCGAACCGTCCGTCCGCCGGACACACGTGCCGGTGTCGGTCGCGGCGACCTGGACCACATCGGTGAGGCCCGGCACCGTCACGAAGCCGTCGGTCGCGGTGGTCGTGCCATCACCCAGCTCGCCGTGGCTGTTCTCCCCCGCACATGCGACGCCATGAGACGCGAGCAGCACGCACGCGTGCCCGCCCTCTGCCGTCATCGCCAGCACGCCTGACTTCACCGCGGCCGCGGGCAGCAAGGGGTCCTGACACGTCGCGACTCCACGCCGGAGCTTGCACGTGTACTTCGTGCCCGCGACCACCGCATCCACCGGCGGTCCGCCGTCGATGTGGATCGGATCGCCAGAGCCCCAGCTCGCGGTGCGCCCATCGGCGAGTCGCGCGGTCATCTCGATGCCGCACGCGACGCTCGTGACGTGCGGCACTCCTGCGAGCGGCCGGGGCACCGCGATCACCGGGTCGGCGCGGCCCTCGTCACGCACGCCCGAGACCTCGCCATACGAGTCGTCGCCCCAGCAGCGCACGCTGCCGTCCGAGAGGGCGGCGCACGTGACACCGACGCCGAGCGCGAATGACGAGACGCGGACATCTGCGGGCAGCCCGCGGTCCACGAGCCGGGCCGGCTCCCAGTGGATCGCCGTCGGGACGGCACGGTCGGCCTGCGTGCCGTCGCCATTCGCACCGCCGCGGCCCGCGCCCCAGCACTGAACGCTGCCATCCGCGATCAGGGCACAGCTGTTCCACTGCGTCGCGGCGAGCGCGATCACGTCCTGCAGCCCGGGAATCGGGTGCGGTGGGATCGTGCTCTCCGCGGACTCCACCCCGCACTGGCGCGACGCGTTGTAGCCCCAGCACTCCACCGTGAGGTCGCGCCGCAACGCGAGCACGTGATCGCCGCCGGCCACGAGGTCGATCACCTCGGTGACGCCGGGCACGCGCTGGGGGCGACCGCGATCGGTCGTGCCGCCATCGCCGAGTTGACCATTCTCGTCGGAGCCCCAGCACGACACGGTGCCATCCTGGTGCCGCGCGCACGCGGAGTCGGCACCCACCACCACCTGCGCGACGTGCGCGAGCGAGCCGACGCGCGCCGGGGCAGCACGCTCGCCCCCCACGGGACCGACTCCGAGCTGACCGTGGCGGTTGTCGCCCCAGCACTGCACGGTCGCGTCGGGCATGAGCGCGCAGCCGAACCGAGCGGAGATCGCGAGGCTCGTCGCGCTGGCGAGCCCGGGCTGGATGGGCGACCACTCCGTGGAGCCGGTCTCTGCCGCGGCGCGCGCGCCGGCATCCGTGCCCCAGCAGCTCAGGGTCCGGTCCGCAAAGCGTGCGCATCCCTCCGAGGTCGGGCTCGAGTACACCGCGGTCGCGCCCGCGAGCCGCTCCATCGCGCGGGGCTCGAGGGTGGTTCCCCCGGTGTTCGTGTCGAACCACATGAGCCCTCCCCAGCACGGGACCGAGCCGTCTCGAAGCATCGCGCACGTGTAGCCCGCGCCGGCGAAGATGGAGACCGCGGTCGTGATCCCGTGCACCTGCACCGGGGTCACGTGCGGGTCGTTCGAGCCGTCGCCGAGCATGCCCGCGCCCCAGCACCGGACGGTCCCGTCGACCCAGCGCGCGCATCCGACCCGGTCGCCGAGCGCGATCTGCGCGACGCCGCGCGTCGGCACGGGCCGGACCGCGACGGGTGGAGGGACCCCGAGGCCGTCGGAGCGGGCCGGGCCCGACGAGAGCACTGGCGCGAGCACCCGCTTGCTCCCGCACGCGCACGCGCAGGCGACGACGAGCATCACGGCGATCGCGAGCGCCGCCGAGACCACCACGCTGCGCGCGCGCCGCTGCACGCGGTCGAGTCTGCGCGACCGCGCTCGTGGACGCCACCCCTCCCACGCCCATCGCCGACGCGGGGCGCGAGCGCGTGGCGTGAGCGCTGCATGAGGGGTGCCACGCACATACATCGGCACCTATCGCGGGGCGGGCTCACGCGCTAGCTTCGCGCGGCAATGACGGCGGTGCCGAGCACCAGCGGCGACGCCGCCAGCACCGACGATGACGACGCGCTGCTCGGCAGCGTGATCGACGGGCGGTATCGCATCGACACGGTGCTCGGAGCCGGCGGGATGGGGCGCGTCTACCTCGGCCAGCACGTGGGCATCGGTCGACCGGTCGCGATCAAGGTCCTGCACGCCGCCTTTCATCGCAACCGCGAGGCCGCGACGCGGTTCCAGCGGGAGGCGCTCGCATCGGGTCGGCTCGACCATGGCAACATCGTCAGCGTCAGCGACTTCGGAACGCTCGAGAGCGGCGCGTGCTTCCTCGTGATGGAGGCGCTCGAGGGCGAGTCGCTCGGCGAGCGCCTGCTCCGCGAGGGTCGGTTGCCGTGGCGCGAGGCGCTGGCGCTGCTCCGCGATGTCCTCGGGGGGTTGGCACACGCGCACGACCGCGGCGTCGTGCATCGCGACATCAAGCCCGACAACATCTACCTGGCGCGCAAGGACGGCGCAGCGGTCGTGAAGATTCTCGACTTCGGGATCGCGAAGCTCTACGCGGGCAGCGCCGATGACCCGGCCTCCACGGGCGTGGGGCTCACGATCGGAACGCCCGCGTACCTGTCGCCGGAGCAGGCGGCAGGCGGGGAGATCACGCCGAGCTCCGATCTGTACTCCGCGACGGTGGTGCTATTCGAGCTCGTGACCGGGCGCGCCCCGTTCGAGGAGGACGAGCCGCTCGCGATGCTCGGCGCCCACGTCACGCGGCCGGCACCCCTCGCGCGCGACCTCGCGCCCGAGCTCGACCTCCCGGTGGCGCTCGACGAGCTGCTGCAGCACGGCCTCGCGAAGCGCCCGGCCCATCGCATGGCGTCGGCCGTCGCGTACCTCGAGCGCGTCGATGCGCTGCTCGCGGCCCCCGATCTCGTGACCGCGCCGCGAGCGCACCGCGCGCGGACCCCGTCGACGCTCCCCCAGTCAGCGATCGCGAGCACGGTGCCCGGCACCGGCGTGCTGCTTCCGGTCGCGATGACGCATGCGCCGAGCGGGGTGGGGCCATCGCCATCGCGGCGCCCATCCTCCGAGGCGCTCGGCGGGCTGCCCACCGCCCGGCATCCTCGGTCCACGCCGACCCCGGTTCCGGTGGTGCGCCCGCCGACTGCCAGCGGGGAGCCCCACGCGGACGGCGCTGTCCTCGGCACCGCCTCGACCCAGTCGCTGGCGTCGCGGATGTCGCTTGCCTCCCTGGGCGCGACGCCCAAGCGGTGGCAGATCATCATCGGCCTCGTGCTGATCGCGATCATCCCGCTGGTGGTGTCACGCCTGCGCGGCCACCCCACCGCGATCGTGGGCTCGCAGTCCGGGAGCACGGGCGCAATGCAGCACTTCTTCCGCGCCCGCGGGAGCGCGACTGCCACCAGCGGCCGGGCGGCCGTCCCGCCGAAGCACGGCGGTGCTCCCTCGGGTTCAGCGTCCGGCACGTCCGCGGGCGCGAAGCCCGCGACCGCGATCCCGCCTGGGGATCCTGGACCGGGCTCCGCGACGCCCGAGCCGATCGTCGCGCCGGAGCCGATCGCCGTGCCGACCTCGGCGGCGGAGCGCCAGGCGATGCTGAAGGCCGCGCTCTGGGATCTCCAGAACGGCAAGACGTGTGCGCTCCGCCGCGCGGCGATCCCGCGGCTCGTCGCACTGGACGAGCCCGCCGCCGTCAAGCCGCTCCAGCGGGCGCGCAGCCGCATGGTCGGTGGCGTCCTCGGCCTCGGGAGCTCCAACTCGAACGGCTGCCTCGTCACGGACGCCAAGGCCGCGATCACGACGCTGAAGCGCGCGCGCTAGGAGGGTGAATGGCGTAGCCATTCGGGACCCCCTTGTGCCGGGCGAACCGCGCAAGGCGCGCCCGGCCTAGCTCGGGCCGTACCGGCGCAAGGGGGTCCCGAAGCGCTACGCGCTTCACCCTTCTACCGGCTCCTAGTGCTGGATCTGATGGATCTTGAGCGCGTTGGTCTGTACGCCGGAGCCGACCGGCATCGCCATCGTGATCAGCACGTTCTCCCCGGGTGACGCGAGGTTGCGCTCGATCAGCGTCCCCTCGACGCGATCGAACAGCTCCTCGGTCGTCGCGGTGGGGCCGATCAGCACCGGCGTCACGCCCCACACCAGCGCGAGCCGGCGGAACGTCACTTCATTGCTGGTCAGGCACACGATGTTCGCCTCCGGCCGGTACTCCGACAGGAGCCGTGCGGCACCGCCCGAGTCCGACACCACCACGATGGTGCGCAGCTTCATCGCGCGCGCCGCGGTCATCGCCGCGTGCGCGATCGCGTTCGCGCTGATCGCGAGCTGGATGTCGGGCATCTCGAGGTTCGCGCGGTAGTACGCGCTGCGCTCGATCTCCTCGACGATGCGCGCCATCGTCCGCACGGCCTCGACCGGATGCACGCCGCTCGCTGTCTCGCCCGACAGCATCACGGCATCGGTGGAATCGAGCACGGCATTCGCGACGTCGCTCGCTTCGGCCCGCGTGGGGCGGGGCTGCGTGATCATCGACTCGAGCATCTGCGTCGCGGTGATCACGATCTTGCCGCGCTTGTTGGTCTCCTCGATGATCCGCTTCTGCCACAGCGGCACCTTCTCGGGCCCCATCTCGACGCCGAGATCCCCGCGCGCCACCATGATGCCGTCCGCGACATCGATGATCTCGCCGAGCCGCTCGAGCGCCTGCGGCTTCTCGATCTTCGCGATCACGGGGATGCTCACCGAGTCGTGGGTGAGCAGGCGCTTCGCCTCGATCACGTCCTCGGCGCGCCGCACGAACGACAGCGCGACGTAGTCGACGCCATAGCGCAGCGCGAACCCGATGTCGGTGCGGTCCTTCTCCGAGAGGGCGGGCGCGGAGACATCCACGCCGGGCAGGTTGATGCCCTTGTTGTTCTTCAGGATGCCGCCCGAGACCACGACCGTGCGGACCTCGTGGGCGTCCACGGCGGTCACGGCGAGGGACAGGTAGCCGTCGTCGAGCAGGATCTGGTCGCCCGGCTTCACGTCCTTCGGCAGCATCGAGTACGTGGTCGACACTCGCTTTTCGTCGCCCTGGCACGGCTCCGTGGTGATCGTGAACTCGGCGCCGACCTTGAGCTCGGCCTGGCCCGCCTCGAAGCGCCCGACCCGGATCTTCGGCCCCTGGAGATCGAGCAGCACCGCGATGGCGCGACCCCGCTTGTCGGCCTCGCTGCGCACGATCGCGAGCATGCGCGCGTGGTCCTCGTGGGTCCCGTGCGAGAAATTCAGCCGCGCCACGCTCATCCCCGCATCGATGAGCTCGCCGATGCGCTCCGGTGACGACGAAGCAGGCCCCAGCGTACAGACGATCTTGGCGCGCATGTCGTCGCGAAGTAGAGCACAGTGCGAGGGATCCCAGCTCGATCCCCTATTGCTCAAAACATCTCTGGCGGCTATCACACGCACCGATGCGTCGACCCGGAGCGCTATTCGCAGCGACGCTTGGCCTCGCGGTCAGCGCCGCAGCGTGCACCGTGCAGCAAGACGAGCCTGACCTCCGCGGCCAGGACATCCGGCTCACGTTCATCCACACCTCGGACATCCACTCGCGGCTGTTCCCCTACACGTTCCAGCCGAACACGTTCGACAAGGGCTTCGGGCTGACGAACGCGCCGTTCGGCGGCATCGCGCGGATCGCATCGCTCGCGAAGCAGATCCGGGCGAGCGCGCAACGCTCGGTCTGGCTCGACTCGGGCGACTGCTTCCAGGGCGCGCCGGTCTTCAACCTGTTCAAGGGTGAAGCCGAGATGCGGTCGCTCTCGCTCGCGGGGCTCGACGCCGCGGTGCTCGGTAATCACGAATTCGATCTCGGCGCGAAGAACCTGTTCACGCAGATCGACAACTGGTCGACGTACCCGCTGCTCGCCGCGAACTATGCCTGGGACGATCCGCCGGCCGGCGCCGTGAACCCCGACGGGCGCTCGCTGCGGGACGTCGTGCAGCCGTACACGATCATCAACGCGAAGGGCATCAAGATCGGCGTGATCGGGATGGGCAACGTCAGCACCATCACGTCGATCTACGAGGGCGGCAACTCGCTCGGCTTCCGGCCGATCGCGGACAACGACGCCCTGAAGGCGTGGGTCGGCATCGTGCGCCCGCAGGTCGACGTCGTGGTGGTGGTCTCGCACCTCGGGCTCGACGAGGACGAGAACCTGACGGCGTCGCAGGTCACGGATCCGAACCAGGCGTTCGATCAGAAGGCGCTCCAGGGCGTCGACCTGATCCTCGGCGGCCACCTTCACATCGTCACCAATCCGCCGAAGCTCGTGCCGAACGACGCCGAGGGTCACAACACGATCCTCGTGCACTCCGGCGCGTTCGCGAAGTTCGTCGGGCGCCTCGACGTCGTCGTCCACGTCGGCACCGACAACAACGACCCGGCCAAGCGCAGCCGCATCACGTCGTTCGCGTACGACAACATCCCCGTCGATTCGAAGGTCTGCGCGGGCAAGCCGTGCATCCCCGAGGATCCGGCGGTCGCGAATCTGATGTGGCCGTACTCGGTCCAGGTGAACACGTCGATCGATCTCAAGGGCGTGTTCGCGTACATCGCCGAGGCGCCGGGCTCGCGCATCGTTCGCTCCGACCCGTCGGGTGGCGACTCGCAGCTCGGCAACCTCGTCGCGCGCTCGATGCAGCTCCAGCCGAGCGTGCAGGCCGAGTTCGCGCTCACGAACTCGCTCGGCATCCGGGCCGACTTCGACGCGGGGCCCCTCACGACCGAGACCATGTACAACGTGTTCCCGTTCGAGAACTCCGTGACGGTGATGTACCTGTCGGGCGCCGAGGTGCAGGAGATGCTCGACTTCGTGTCGCGTCGCAGCGCCGAGCGCGGATGCCGGACGCAGGCCCAGGTCTCGGGCATCTTCTTCGACATGGTGTGCTCGGGCCCGGCCGGCCCCCACGCCGAGAACGTGTACCTGGGGGACAAGTGTCGTGGGGCCACGCCCGACGGGCCGATCATCCCCGGCAAGTGCGCGCCGCTTCGCGCGACGGCACTGTACCGGGCCGCCGTGAACGACTACATCGCGGCCGGTGGGTCGGGCTTCGAGGTGCTGAAGCGCAACACCAGCAAGCGCGACACGGGCGTCTCGCTCCGCGACTCGCTGCGGACCTTCTTGAACACTCGCAACCTCTGCACCACGCAGCTGGTCCCGAAGGCGCAGACCTCGGACCCCGATGTCACCATCACTTCCCAGTACGGCAATATCTCGTGCCTCGACGAGACCATCGAAGCCCACGACGGGCGCATCCGGCCGGTGTTCCAATGAAATGCGCCGCACAATTCCTGCTGCCGCTCCTGCTGCCGGTCCTGCTGCCGGCCGCGCTCGTCGCGTGCACGGATACCCGCGCTCCGATCACCGGGACGCAGTCGCTCCGCATCGAGCTGACCGCGCCCACCCAGACGGGTGACGTCAACCAGCGGCTCCCGGACACCGCCCATGCGGTGACCGTAAATGTGACGGCGCTCGACGAGCGGGGCAACCCGGATCCGAGCTTCACCGCGGACGTCCGCGCCTACGCGCAGTTCCTCGGCACGCTCACCCCGGATCTCCCCGAGGTCCCGCTCGCGACGATCCATGTCGAGGGTGGAGTCGCCACGAACCAGATGCTGACGCTGCCGAACACGGTGCTCGGGCCCACGACGCTGTGGTTCGACGACGGGCTCGGGGTCGGCCGCGACTACGAGCCGGGCACCGTCACCGGCACCTCGCCGACGCTGTGGTTCCGAGATCCGTTCGTGGCGGATCTCCAGCGCCCGCGCGACGAGACCGGCATCGATGCCCTCACGTCGACGCCGCTGCAGAACAAGCAGATCAGCGTCCATACGTCGCGCTACGGGGCGCGGGGCCGGCTGGTGGTCACGTCCGTGTTCTCGCAGGGCTACACGGTCGACGACGCGCAGTGTGCCGACGAGGCCGGGACGCCGCCGTGCATCTCGCAGGCCTACGACCACGCGCTGATCTTCACGTTCTCCGCGGCGCGCGATCAGGTCGGGCATCTGCTCGCGATCGGGCAGGTGATCGACCGGTTCACGGGCGGCCTGTCGGAGTTCAACGGCCTGACCGAGATCGGGTTTCCGCGGACCTACGGCCCCGACGTCGCGGACGTGAACCCGGCCCGCGTGCCGCCGCCCGTGCCGTTCGATCTGGCCTGGTTCGGTCCGCTGTCGATGCCCACCGGCATGATCAACTTCGAGCGTAACGAGGCCGGGGCGATCTCGGTCGCCGGCGCGGTCGTGTGTCCGATCGGTCCCGAGTACATGACGTACAAGCAGTGGAAGATCGACCCGTCCGGCATGGGCGGCGCGGTCTGTAATGGGAACAAGGTGTTGAGCATCATCACGGCCGGCACCGACTTCACCACGGACCCGGCTACCCTGGTCGGGCGGAAGATCACCCGCCTGGTGGGAATCCTCCGGCCGGTCAGTATCGGCTCGTTCAATGTCTGGATCTTGTTCCCACGTGGAGCGACGGACCTGACGCTGTAGTAGGAAGGCTGCGTGATCAAAGAGCTCGTTCTGGTCGCGGTGGTCGCCGCGCCCGCTCTGGTGTTTGCGCAGCCTGTCGGTAGCAGCCCTGAAGGCGGGGAGACGGCGACTCAGCCGGGTCCCACGCCGCCGCAGGCGAGCACGCCCGATGCCGATGACGCGCACGTGCGCGAGCTGGTCGATCGGGAGCTCGCCCGGATCCTGACCGAGCGCGGGGCCAAGGAGGCCGCTGCGCAAGCCGCGAAGGAAGCGGCCGCAAAGGACGCCGTCGTCTCGAAGGGCGGCGAGGACAACCTGACGGGCGACAGCGGGTTCATGGACACCCGCCTCGCGTTCACGCTGACGGACGAGAATCTCCTCGCGAAGCCGGGCGAGACGATTCCGTCGGCCCCGGGGCTCCGCTTCGGCGTCCCGAACTCGCTCGGCGTGCTGTTCTTCGACAACTACGACACGCGGTTCTCGGGGTTCGAGACGCTCAACCACGCGGTCGCCTATCGCAAGTTCACGAAGGGTCACCTCGAGGCGGAGGGCGCGTTCGTGCTCCGGATCAACGAGCTGTCGGAGACCAACATCGCGCTGTCGGACGCCGGCACGTACATCACGGTCTCCAACTGGAAAGATCCGACACACAAGGATGCGACGCGCATCAGCCTGACGGCGTTCCCGGTGTCATCCGACCGCTTCCGGCTGGGCTACAGCTACCGCCTGAGCTGGGGCGGAACGCCCGAGTACGCGCGGTCGAAGAGCAGCACCCCCGGCATCAAGCTCCAGTACGACAACAACAGGATGTACGCGTTCGTCGGCGCGAAGACCGGCACGCTGGTCGATCCCACGACCAACGAGCTGCGGGGCCACCTCGCGGGGCTCGCGGGCGCGGGCGTCGACCCGACGCCATGGCTGCGCCTCGAGCTGAACGGCGCGTACTTCGATCGCGGGTATCTCGAGAAGGACGACGTCAAGGACCAGCACGACCAGCTGTTCGGCGCGTCGGCGCAGGTGACGATCCACCACAACATGCCGGTGCGGTCGTCGGTCGACTACAAGCTCTACAAGTTCAACAACGAGAAGGTGAGCTCGCTGTTCTCGCCGGAGACCTACCCGGGCGGCCTGTCCTGGGTGGCGCAGACCGAGTTCACGGCGATGGGGCAGACGCTCAAGAACCCGGACCAGATCGGCTCGACCGAGGTGCAGAAGGCGTACGCAGGCGACATCAACGTCCGCGTGAAGTGGAACCGGCTCCGGGTGCGCATGGACCTGAGCTACCGGAACCTCGCGTTCATCCTGCACTCGCAGCCGAGCCTGCCGCCGTACGTGGCGTTCCCGGCCGAGTACAAGACCAAGCCGAACCTGTTCGGCGCGATCGGCGTCGACAAGAACTGGGCGGACTGGATCACGCTCGGCGTCATCTTCGGCGTGGACCGACCGGCGTCGCTGTCGTCGCCGAAAGGCGTCTCGAACCTGGGCGCGGACGCGAACTCGACGGCCGTGTTCCGGAGCAACAACATCGACATCCTCACGAGCATCCTGCCGACCGGCGAGAGCACGGTCCCGGAGATCGCGACGAAGGGCACCCTCAAGCTCGACTTCGGTCGCATCTTCAGCACGGTGCTCGAGGTGTTCTTCGTGCACGACGGCAACACCACGACCTACAAGCGCGACCCGGCGTGCGCGGATAACCCCGACAGCTGCAACTTCCAGTACGTGTTCGGGAACTTCAATCAGCTCGGCTTCAACGCGACGCTCCAGGCCCGCTTCTAGGAGGGTGATGGGCGTAGCCCATCGGGACCCCCTTGTGACGGACGGAACCACGCGGAGCGTGGACCGCCCGGCCTGGCCCCGCCGTCGCCCGCGCCATGGCCGGAGTCCTGGACCCGGTCCGGGCGTCGCTGTAACCACGCGTAAGTACCCGAAACAGATCCGAATTCGCGTCACGCAACGGTGAGTTTCGAGGGTGGGTCCGGCTGGCGGCCGGAGGATCGAGGCTAGAGTCTTCGTCCCGTGCTGAACCCCGTCCAGTCGACTGTCGTCGAGTCATCTATCCCGGGCACCGAGGTGGGCCTGGGCACCGAGGTGGGCCTGGGCACCGAGGTGGGTGGGATCCGGAGGGCCGTCGGTCGCTTCGTCCGCGCAGGCGCCGACTACGTCGGTGAGCTGGTCGCTCGACTGATGGGCGGCTTCCAGGTGCTCGCGCCGGTCGTGATGCTCGCGAGCTCGGCGTCCGCCTGCCAGGACGGTGCCCAGCGGGCGGAGGCCGCGTCGGCCCCGAGCGTCACGAAGGCGACGGCCGACCTGGCGCCGTACTCCGTCGCGTCGCCCGACAACGGGCCGATGTCCCTCGGGACGTTCAGTCTGACCTTCTACTACGTGATCAACGAGGACGAGGTCGCGCGGGCC
>JAYSYE010000128.1:0-6681 GCA_043716635.1 Deltaproteobacteria bacterium
GTGGCCTCGGCCTCCGTCTCCTTCTCGGCGTGCGTGCGCCGTTGCTTCTGGTCGCCCTGGTGCAGCAGCTCGTGCGCGAGCTCGTGCGCCAGCACCGAGACCCGCTCGCGCTGCGGCAGACCCGCCCGAATCTGGATCTCGCCGCCGACCGAACACCCCGATACCGACCGGTGACCCACGAGCGGGACGACGCGGATCCCGAGTTCGCTGGCCGCGCGCTCGAGCACGGCCACCTGGTCCGTGCGGCCGCGGAGCGCGAGATCCAGCACGGCGAGCTTGCGACCGCGGGTCTGCCGGACGTCGAACACGTCGACGACGAGGAACGGGAATCCGCTCGGCCCGCAGGGTGCCAGGATATGAATCGGCGCCTCGCCGGACCGCACCGTGCGGCCGAGGCGCTCCCAGACGCGCCGACCGGCGACCTGCGTCGAGGCCGGACGCGCGCGGCGGATCAACCACTGGTTCGTCGCCGAGTAGCGCCAGAACTGCGCGAGCGTGTCGAGCACGCGCTGGAAGCCCGCATCCTGGCGCACGCGATCGACCTCGTCGCCGAGCCGCGCGAGCTCGGCGCGGAACCCGGCGAGAAGCGTGGCCGCGCTGGGCGCGATGGGCGCGGTCGCGGCGCTCACGGCAGCGGCGGGTAGAGAGGCACTCACGCAGCCATCGTCACCGCTGACCACGCCAGGGTGCGGAGCGGTCGCGACTCAGGACACCCAGCGCCAGCGGCCGCGTGTCGCGACCGCGAACGTCAGCTCGCTCTCGCCGTCGAGCCGATGCAAGCGCGCCGGCTCGCCGTCGCCACACGTGGTTCCGTTCGTGCTGGCGGTGTCGATGACGAGTAGCTCGTCGCCGATCTGGATCAGCAGCGCGTGGACGCGCGAGACCTTGTCGTCGACCACCGCGGCGCTGTCGCAGCGTTCGTAGCGGCCGACCAGCACGCCGTCGCGCAGCGCGGCCTGCCCGACGCGGATCACGGTGCTGCGGTCCGGCCCGACGATCTCGAGCGTCCCGGCGAGATCGTCGTCGACCACGAGGATGCGGCTGCTCTCGTGTGGACCGCGGATCGACGTGATCTGCGTGCGCCGCACGTTGCCCGCGCGGAAGTTCGGCACCAGGCTCGAGGAGCCCTGCGCGGGATGCACGAGCTCGTCGAAGTAGACGCGTTCGGGCTGCCTCGCCCACGCGTCGGCGCCGGACTCGGGCCAGTCGCTCGGCTCCCCGAGCGGCAGCACGCAGAGCACGTGGCCCGCGCAGCGCAGGATGGCCGGGCCGTCACAGCGCAGTCCGCGCAGCGCCCGACCGCGCTCGTCGAGAAACCCGCGCCCGGTGCGCAGGTCGAGGATCCGGTACTGGAGGTCCGCGCGCCCCGCTGTCCGGGTCGTGACCGGATCGAGGATGACCGCGAGCTGGCGCAGCGGCAGCTCGTCGCTCGCGGACAGGAACAGATCACACGCGTCGTGGCGACCCACGATCGCGGCGGCGTGGCGCCCGCTGGAGGCGTGGAGCATCGTCAGCCCCGCCACCCGGCGCCCCCGCTCGTCGATGGCAATGATCGCGACGCCGGGCTCCACCACGTCTCGACAGACCGCCGCGAACGTCGCGTACGTGTCGACAAACAGCGCGGCCGCATCCGGCGGCGGCGGCGGGCGCGGATCCGTCACGAACATGGTCCTCATGTTCCGCGTCTCGCCGGGTGCGTGAATGGATCCCACGTCGCTCCCCTTCGCCTTCATCCGAACCTCCCGGTGGTGCAGCCCTCATCCAGCAGTAGACGCCCAGTGAGACGCACGATGCACTGGGGTTCTGACATCGGCGGCACGACTGCCACGCTGCGTGCACGGCGACCACTGCGTCCTGGGAGGCGGTTCAAGGCCGATCGATCAGGCCGCGCGCTGCCTGGAAGCGCCGGTGCCGGTGCCGAGCGTGCGAATCCACGTGACGGTGGTCGCGATCTGTTCGTCGATCGGCGTGGCGCCAAAGCCGAAGCGGGCGCAGAACTTCGAGTCGTCGAGCACGAACGGCGACTCCCACTGGTAGCCCATCTCGATCAGCTCCCGCATCATCGGAGCGAACAGGCCGAGCGCGCGCAGCAGCAGCGGAGACAGCCGCGTGAAGCTCACGCGATCGACGCCGAGCGCGGCCCCGACGCGCGTGCCCAGGGCGCGCGTGCTCTCGGCGGGCAGCGTGGGCAGATGCCAGACGCCCGTCGCGTCGTCGGCGTCGACGAGCGCCACGAGTCCGCGCGCCACGTCGTCGGCGTACGAGTAGCTGTGCGGCATGTCGACGTCGCCCATGTGCTCGACGGGCTTGCCGGCCAGCAGGCGCGTGAATGCGCGCACGCTCCAGTACGACTGCGCGAGATCGACGCCGAAGAAGTCACTCGCGCGGCCGAGCGTCACCTGCACGTCGCCGCGCCGCATCGCGGCGAGCCGGAGCTCGGCCAGCTCCGCGCGCAGCGTGCCCTTCCTCGAGCGCGGCGCGATCGCCGTGGTCTCCACCATCGGGCCCGCCGGCGCGCCGTACATGTAGAGACAATCGAGCGCGACGAGCCGCGCCCTGGCGACGGTCGCGGCGTGCAGCGAGCCGGTGCCGGTCGGGAGGAGGTCGGTCTTCCACTGGTGGTACGGCGGACTCATCGTGTCGATCACGGTGGTCGCGCCCGTCGCGGCCTCGGCTGCGAACGCGAGGTCGCGCGCATCACCCGCGCGGGTCTCGGCGCCCGCAGGGGCCTTCGGATGCCGCGCCACGACGCGCACGCGGTCCCCACGATCGAGGAGCAGGCGGGCGACGCGAGAACCGATCTGGCCCGACCCGAAGATGACATGCAGGTTGCTCATGACGGAAGGTTGGTGCTTGCAGCGGTGCAACGCAACGCGCATCGTTGCAAAGCATGCCGGCACATTTGCAAGACGCTCGCTGGGACGACATCCGGGTGTTCCTCGCGCTCCACCGCCACCGCACGCTCGCGGCGGCGGCGGCGCGGCTCGATCTGGACACGTCCACCGCGTCGCGGCGGATCGCAGCGCTCGAGGCGGCGCTGGGCGTGCGGCTGTTCGAGCGCTCGCGCGAAGGCTTCTTGCCGTCGCGGGCGGCCGAGCAGGTGCTCGCGGCGGCGGAGTCCATGGAGGCGGCCCACGCTCGGCTCACCCGGGATGCGTCGGAGGTCGAGGCGCAGGCGGAGGGCATCGTTCGCATCAGCACGGCGCCTGGCATCTCGAGCGTGTTCGTCGCGCCCGCGCTCGTGAGGCTCCGCAAGCTGCATCCGAAGCTCTCGATCGAGCTCGACGCCTCGGTGCGCCCGCGCGACCTGACGCGCCACGAAGCCGACCTCGCGCTGCGCTCCATGCGACTGACGGGCAGCGAGCTCGTCACCCGCAAGCTCACGACCTCGCGGTGGCTCGTGGCGGCGTCGCCCGCGCTGGCCCGGTCACTAGGCAAGCTCGCGCGCTGGGATGCCGCCCCCTGGATCACGTGGGACCGCGACCTCGCGAGCTTCCACGCCTCGCGCTGGCTCGCGCACGCCGTCCCGCGCGCCGATATCGCCCTCCGCTCGAGCGACTACGCCTCGCAGCTCGCCGCCGCCGCCTCGGGCCTGGGCCTCGTGCTCGCGCCCGAGCAGTACCTGCCCCACTACAAGCTCGCTGCCGTCGCGCTCGCCCCGGCGTTGCGCGACTCCGCCGCCGCGCTCCCCGTCGACGACCTCTGGCTCGTCGGCCACCGCCCGCTGCGCGACGTGCCGCGGGTCGCCGCGGTGTGGTCGTTCCTGATCGATCTGTTCGGCGATCGGGGAGCCTAGCGAGACGCGCTCGTTCAGGTCAGCCCACCTGGGGCCCTCGATCTTGTTCGGCGGAATCACCGCTGCGCTGGACCTGCAAGAGCACGCACATGCTGTCGCGACCTTCACCCGACCGGCGGGTCAGACGTCGACCACCAGGAAGCGCACGCCGACGGCAAACTCCACGGTGATCCGAGCGCGCGCGGTGCCGATCACCGTGCCCTTGCCGTACCTGGGGTGCGCGATCCGGTCGCCGACCGAGTACTCGTCGGACTCGCGGAACGGGCGCGCCCGGCCAACGCCCCGGGACGCCGTCCACTCGAGCTGCAACGTACGCTCGACGCAGGCGACGATCTGCTCGGGGTCAGCGAGCGCTTGCTTCTCGAGCCAGCTCGAGAACGTCAGCCCCTCGAAGCGTCCGGCGAGCAGCCTCGACGCGAGGGCAGGGTACCGGTTCCCGAGCCGAGCCAGCGCCGCCTCGGCGGTCTCCGCAAGCTCCTCCGGGTTGGGATCGTCGGTGGAGCTCGAGATCATGTTGCACCACAGCGTGTGGAGGCGCTCGTGGAGCTTGTCTCGTTCGTGGCGCGGCAGCGCCAGCGGTCCGCTCGGGACGGGTGCGGGCTCGGCCCACTCGAGCTTTGCGGCGCGGCCGAGTTGCTCCACGATCCAGGCGGCGCGATGAGTCGACGGGAGGTCGCGGACCCAGGTCCGCACGCGCCGAGCCGTCGCGACCTTCGCCAGGTCGCCCAGCGCCTTCCCGCCCGGGAGCTGAGTCAGCTCCCGGATCAGCGCCACGAGCCGCTCGGTCAATCGCTCGGGATCCGTGGTGGACAGCAAGGTCGACCGAAGCTCGTCCGTCATCCGATCGCGTAACGCCGCAGCCAGCTTCGGCACCCATCCAGCATCGCCCGCGGCGGCGGACCCAGCAAGCATGGAGCGTGTGCCGCCACATCTGCAGCAATGCGACGGTCTTCGACGTCGCCACGATGGAGCCGCCCGGCGGTCGCGGGGGCCTCATCCCGATGTGCAGATGTGCGCTAGATGTACATCTGTGCGAGGGTTCAGAGATGGACATCGCGCGCTTCCCGCCACCGTGGCCTCGCGCGTTGGAGGCGCTCGGATACGCTGCCGAACCGGCGAAGCTTGCCGGGCGCAAGAAGCTTCCGCTGTTCGGCATGTTGAAGAAACGTGTCAGCGCCGGAGAGATTTGCGCCGCGATCGACACGCTGGCTCCGCTCGTCCACATGCTCAAACTCGAAGAGATCGACCTCTGTGGTGCACCTCGCGTCACGGATCTTACGCCCCTCGCGGGTCTCGACCACCTGAAGTCGATCGTCATGTGGAAGACCGGCATCGCATCCCTCGAGCCGCTTCGTGGCAAGACTTCGTTACGCGAGCTTCACGTGTGGTGCACACCGATCGAATCAGTGGAGGCGCTCGCCGAGACCCCTGACCTCACCGAGCTCAGCGTGGAGTACACCCGCGTCGCCAGCCTCGAACCGCTGGCTGGTCTACGCAAGCTGCGCACGCTCGACATCAGCGGCACGATGGTGCGCTCGCTCGCGCCACTGAGCGCCGTACCACTCACGCGTCTGATCGCGAATCGCACCACGCTGGAGGCCACCGAGCTCCGCGCCTTTCGCAAGACGCATCCGGGCTGCGTGATCGAACGAAGCCCGTCCTACCCCGAGCGCTCGACGAGGTGCGGTTGCTGACGGTCGACTGATGTTGTAGCGCGCTTGCGCTTCGGCTTCCTCGGCCGCTACGACGTCGACGCCGCGACGACAACCGATGCAGGCGGCGTCGCGGTTCACCGATCATCGAGGGCATGACGTGGCCGACCTCTCTGACATGGTCAAAGCGCGGAGCTAGCTGGTCACGTGTAGCGGTACGAAAGTCGTAGGGCGAGTGGCGGGAGCCGCCTAGGTTCCACATGCACGCGAATCGGTGGTGGTGGGTTCTCCTGGTGGTGGGTTGCGGCGATGACGGGGTTCACCCGCCCGATGCGCCGCTTCCGATCGATGCGGCGATCGACGCGCGCTCGTCGCGGTCGGCACGCCGGCGAAGAAGATCGTATTCACGTCGGTGTCGGCCACGCCGGCGGCGGGGGACTGGGTCGGCATCTCGTTCGCGGGGTTGACGGCTCCGATGTCGAGGATGCAGTACACGCGAGTCGAGTACGCTGGCGGCGCCACGGCGACAGGAAGCAACTCGTGCCCGTTCGTCCCCCCGCGCACGGGGCCCAACGACGCGGCGATCCGCATCTTCGGGACGCCGGGGCCGCTGACCCAGTTCATCACCGACACCGAGATCGTCGCGAGCCGGCTCGACGGGATCGATCGGGGCTGGCGCGATGATGTCCAGCCTGACTTCATCGCGACCAACACGTTCACGGCGATCGGCGGCTGCAAGCAGACCACGCCGCGAACGACCGCCGGCGTCTGCCCGGCCGCCCCGCTCTGCCCCTGACGGGTGGAGCAGGAGCGCATGGCTGGAGGAGCTCACGCGCGCGATCGCGCGCGCCGAGCAGGCGGGACGGCGAGGACGGCGGCCTTCCGCGCTATCGTGATCTCGATGGCGAAGCCGCTCGCGCCGGGGATCTACGAGCATCCCTACACGCGTGAGCTGGCAGCGCGCGCGGACATCAGTGGCGAGGTCGGACTCGAGACGGTCAAGGTCGAGCAGCTCGCGCCGATGCTCGCCCGGCACCTCGGCCGCGAGATCGAGCGCGTGCTCGAGCACCTCCCGCTCGAGCTGGCCGCCGATGCGTCCGCGCGCCTGCTCGCGGTGCTCGCCGAGGTGGCGCAGCAGGCGAAGCGCATCCCGGACGACCTCGCCGGCCAGGCGCTCGCGCCACCACCTCGCCGCCTGATGTCCGTCGGCGCGGTCGCGGCCGGTCGACGCCG
>JAYSYE010000129.1:0-2140 GCA_043716635.1 Deltaproteobacteria bacterium
CCCGCCTCGAGCACCGAATCGGTGTTGTCGATGTCGTGCCCGTAGTCGCGATAGCCCTTCTCCATGCGCAGGCTCGCGAGCGCCTTGAGGCCCGCGTGCACGAGGCCCACCGCCACGCCCGCCTCGACGATGCGCTCGTACACGTGCACCGCCTGCTCCGTCGGGATGTAGAGCTCGTACCCGAGCTCGCCGAGATACGTGATGCGGATGCACATCACGCGCGCGTAGCCGATGTCGATCTCGCGGGCGCCGCGAAACGGGAACGCGGCATTGGACAGGTCGGCACTCGTGAGCGACTGCAGCAGCTCGCGCGAGCGCGGGCCCTGGATGTTCAGCTGTGCATAGGCGCCCGTGATGTCCGCGGTGAACGCATGCAGGTCCTCGCCGTGGCGCCGCAGCCACGTCTCCACGTGCCGGTGCGCGGTGTCTGACGCGACGACCCAGAACCGCTCGTCGTCGAGCTTCGTCACCGTGAGGTCGGCTTGCAGCTTGCCCGCGTCGTCGAGCCACTGCGTGTACGTGAGCTGCCCCGACGTCTCCGCCACGCGATTGGCCGACACGTGCTCGAGGAGCTTGCCCGCGTCACGCCCCTGCACGAGGAACTTCGACATGAACGCCATGTCCATCGCGATCACGCCCTCGCGCGCGGCGCGGTGCTCCGCCGCCCAGTACTCGAACCAGTGCTGGCGGCCCCACGACAGCCTCTCTACCTGCGCGCTCCCACCGGGCGGCGCGTACCAGTCCGCGCCCTCCCAGCCGCTGACGTCGCGGAAGGATGCGCCGCGCGCCGCGAGCCGGTCGTGCAGCGGCGAGCGCTTCGCCCCGCGGGCCGTGGTCATCGTGCGCGTGGGGTAGTGGCACTGATAGACCATGCCGAGCGACTCGACCGTGCGCGTGCGGCGGTACTCCGGGGTGGTCTGGTACGGCTGCAGGCGATCGATGTGGATGCCGGTGACATCCATGTCGGGCTTGCCGGTGACCACCCAGTGCGCGAGCAGGCGGCCCATGCCACCGCCCGTCAGGATGCCGATCGAGTTCATGCCCGCCGCGACGAAGTAGTGCTTCAGCTCGGGCGCCTCCCCCACGATCGGCGCGAGGTCCGGCGTGAAGCTCTCGGGGCCGCAGAAGAACTTCTTCACCCCGACGTTCATCGAGACCGGGATGCGGCTCATCGCCTTCTCGAGGTACGGCTGCATGCGCTCCCAGTCGGGCTGGATCTCGCCGAACGAGAAGTCGTCGGGGATCCGTCCGACCTGCCACGGCGCGCAGACGGGCTCGAACATCCCGATCATGAGGCCGCCGACCTCCTCGCGGAAGTAGCCGAACGAACCCGGATCCTCGAGGATCGGCCAGCTCGAGGACAGCCCGGGGATGCGCTCCGTGATGAGGTAGTAGTGCTCCGCGGCCTGCAGCGGGATCGACACGCCCGACCGCGCGCCGAGCTGGCGGGCCCACATGCCGGTGCAGTTCACGACGTACTCGCACTCGATGTCGCCGGCGGTGGTGCGCACGCCCGTGACGGCGCCGCGCGCATGCAGGACATCCGTGACGGCGACGCCCTCGACGAGCGTCGCGCCCATCTGCCGGGCGCCCTTCGCGAGCGCCATGGTGACGCCGACCGGATCGGCGCGGCCGTCCTCCTTCACGTAGAAGCCGGCGAGCACGTCGTCGACGCGCGCGAGCGGAAACAGATCCTTCACCTGCGAGGGCGAGATCTCGTGCACGTCGATGCCCATCAGGCGATCGAACGCGGAGACGCGGCGGTATTCCTCGAGCCGATCGGGCTCGCACGCGACCTCGATGAAGCCGACGGGCTTGAACCCGGTGTCCTGGCCGGTCTCCGCCTCGAGTCGCGAGTAGAGATCGCGCGAGTACTTGCGCAGCTCGGTGGAGGTCTCGGAGAACGAGCCGAAGGTGACCATCAGGCCGGCCGCGTGCCACGTGGTGCCCGATGTCAGCCGGTCGCGCTCCAGCAGCACGGTGTCGCGCCAGCCCATCTGGGCGAGGTGGTAGGCCACCGACGACCCGATGATCCCGCCACCGATCACGACGACTCGCGCACGCTGCGGCAGGGTCGGAAGGCTCGTCACGCTCATCCGCACAGCATATCGGGGACCGCCCCGTTCCGGTTACGTTGCGG
>JAYSYE010000130.1:0-2139 GCA_043716635.1 Deltaproteobacteria bacterium
GTGAAGACCGACGGCGACTACCTGACGCAGATCGTGCGGCACGTCCGCGAGCTCGCGCCCCGGCCCGCGGCGCCGTGATCCGGCAGGGTCGCCGGTGGCTCAGACCGCGGCCGTGATCTGCTCCAGCGCATCGGCGATCTCGGTCTTGTCGGTCGGCCGCACGATGCGCGCGATCTCCTGGCCGTTGGCGAGGAACACGAGCGTCGGCCACTGCTTGATCGAATACGAGCGACCCAGGGGGCGCCCCTTGCCGTCCTCGACCTTGATGTGAGTAAGGTTCACGCGCTCCGCCATCAGCGCGTCCACGATCGGCTCGGCGGTCTGGCAGTACCCACACCAGTTGGTACCGAAATCCAGGACCGTGGCCCCGGGCAGCTGGTCGACGGCTTCGCGCGTGAGCGTCTCTGGTGTGTACGGGGTGCTCATGTCTGGACTGTGCGCCGCCCTCGCGCGCGGCGCCACCGCGCTATGCTGCGCTCACGGTGCATCCGCGCTGGAAAGCTCACTGGCACGCCCATCACCGCTTCGGCATCTCGCTGCTGGCGGCCCTGATCGCGTGGGGCCTCTCCCCGGCCCACTACTCGATGATGACGCGCGTCCTGTTCGCGGGAAACGTCGGCGGCGTGGTGCTGCTCGCGCTCGCCGGCTACCTCGTCGTGTCGTCGGACGCCGACGACACCCAGTGTCAGGCCGCGGCCCACGATCCCGGGCGCACGATCGTCTGGCTCGCCGTCCTGGGGACCAGCGCGTTCAGCCTGTTCGCGGCCGCATTCGTGCTCCACGGCGCGCGGACGCTCACGAGCCCGACCGAGCACCACATCCTCACCGTCCTCGGCGTGACGACGGCGTTCCTCGCGTGGTTCCTCACGCACCTCGCGTTCACGCTCCGCTACGCGCATCTCTACTACCGGGGTCGCCCCGAGGACGAGGGCGGCATGCTGTTCCCGGGTCCCGAGGGCAAGCCGACCCGTCCGTCGAATTTCGACTTCGCGTACTTCGGCTTCACGCTCGGCATGTGCTTCCAGGTCTCCGACGTCCAGATCACCGATTCGCTGATCCGGCGCACCGTGCTCGGGCACGCGCTGCTGTCGTTCGCGTACAACACGGGCATCCTCGCCATCGTGCTGAACGTCGTCGTCGGCCAGCTGATCTGACGCCGCGGCGCTCGAGCGCGCGGCGCGGCGAACCGTTCGGCGGGTCGCGCTGTCGTAGTGCATAGATGTTCGCGAAGCAGACCCCGTGGTCTGTCGCGATCGTGATGGCGCTCGCGTGCGCCTGGCAGCCCGCGTGGGCAGGACCAGGGACGGGCTCGTTCACGATCGGGGCTGGCTATTCGACCGACGACAAGCTCCTCCTCCGCGCTGAGGTCGCGCAGTCCGATCTCCTCGGCACCGGCGTCGGCGTCTCGCTCGCGACGTTCCTGTCAGGCCGCGAGCAGGCGTTCGTGCTCGCGGTGACCGTGCCCCATGTCACCCGCGGCGGTACCGGGCTGCGCGCCGAGCTGTACGACACCGCGCGCCGCTATCCCGACTTCACGCGGCACGCGACGGGCAGCCGGTTCGAGCTGACCGTCCCGATCGCGCCGCACGTGCGCGGCTTTGTCGGCGCGCGCTTCGAGCACGTCGACGTGACCGCCACCGTCGCGAGGGTGACGCCGGAGGACCGCGTGATCGCGACCGACCAGTCCCGCTACGCCGTCGCGGCCGCGCTCGCCGGCGTCGAGTACAGCACCGTCCCCGCGGGCATCCTGCCGTCACGGGGCTCGAGCATCGGCGCATCGATCGAGATCGCCGATCGTGCGCTCGGCTCGGACGTGCAGTTCCTCCACACCCGCGCGTGGATGCAGCACCACCGGACGCTCGGCCCGTTCGTGCTGCACCTCGACGCGCGCGTCGAGAGCGAGCACGGCGGGCCCCGATCCGAGCTCCTGCAGTTCGATGGCTCGTCGGTCGTGCGCGGCTACGTGCCGGGGCAGCTCGGGCCGCACGACTCGCTCACCGGCGCCGCGCTCGGCGGCGAGCTCGCGGCGAGCGCCCGGGTCGAGCTGGAGCTGCCGCTGTCGCGCCGGTACGGGCTCTCGCTCGTCGGCTTCCTCGACGCGGGCGGCCTCGTCGGACCCGAGGGCGGGAGCGCGGGGGC
>JAYSYE010000014.1:0-2581 GCA_043716635.1 Deltaproteobacteria bacterium
CGAAGTCGAAGTCGAAGTCGAAGTCGAAGTCGAAGTCGAAGTCGAAGTCGAAGTCGAAGTCGAAGCCCGCACCCAGGCGTTGACGCATAGCGCGCAGTCTCGGGACCGGGCGGAACGGCCCGCAGGAATACACCGGGAATGCATTCGCCTGGACACGCGCCCACGGTCCGCGCAGAGAGCGCCAGGTGATCGTGAGGCGTGGTGCAGGCGACGGCGGCGATGCCGGCTCATACGTCGGGTCTCGCATGGATCGTCCTCGCGCGGCGGCGCTCCAGGCGCGTGACGCTGCGAGACGGGCAACGGCCGGGCGCGATGGCGCATCCCATCGGGGTGCCGAGCAGCGAGCGGGTGTCGAAGGTGACGGGGGCTGCGCTGATCGCGTCACTGCTCGTGCTCGAGGGGTTGCGTGCCTTCGGGATCCGGGTCGGAACCGTTGCTCTGCTCGAGATCGCGTTCGTGATGGTGGCAGTCCGAGAGCTCCGACGGACCCGCGGGAGCGCGAGCACACCGCGGCTCGAAGTCCGGATCGCGCGCGCCTTCGAGTCGCTCCTGGCGCCGCGGCTCGCGCGACTCGTCGCCTTCGAGCTGATGATGGTAGGGAGTGCGGTTCGGGTTCGGCGGGTGGCGCCGGCCCGTCCCGGTCGGATTCGCGTACCACCGCACGAGTGGTCTGCGCTCGTTCCTGCCGGTGCTTCCGCTGCTTGCTCTCGGCGACCTGCTTCTGGTGGAGCTCGTGATCTTGCCGCAAGCATCCCCTGGCTACGAGCCTGTGTCCACGCTGCCGCGATCTACGGCCTGGTCTGGCTGGTCGGGCTCTACGCGTCGATGCGCGTGCGACCGCACGAGCTCGTGGCCGGGCGGCTGATGCTACGGCGCGGACTCCTGCGCAGCGTCGAGGTGCCGGCACACACGATCGAATCGCTGCGGCCTGTGCCTCTCTTCGGCGACGACTGGAAGGCGCGCGCGTACTACCGAGGTACGATCCGGATCGACGTGGCGGGACCTGCAGTCCTCGAGATGCGCTTGAAGGTGGCAGTGCGCGCGAACGGCATCCTCGGCGCCGGACGGCTTTGCTCGCGCGTGATCGTCCCGGTGGACGAGCCAGTGGCATTCACCGCGGCGATCGAATTGGCGCGCGCGGCGGGCCGCGGTCAGGGTGACCTCGGCCCTTCGGCGTGACGACCGACGACGACCGAGGAGGGTTCGCGCCTGACGGCGAGCGCGGTCGAGGCGAGCGTGGGTCGAGGCTCGGCGCGCGGGACTCGGCTACGGGCTGGGGGCCTGGGGCGGAAGCTTCAGAGTCAACGTGCTGCATGTCGTGCCGGCCTTGCCGCGGATCAGGAACGGCGTGAACGTCCACGCCTTCACGGCCGCGCGCACCTGCGTGGCGGTCGGACCCTTCGCAGCGACCTCGGCGACCTCGGTGCGCGTGACGTGTCCCGCCTTGTCGACGCAAACGCGGAACACGGCGCCGGTCTCGTGGATCGCGACGAGCTCGGCGGTGGCGGCGTCGTCGACCACGATGGCGGCCGCGCCGGCGGTGCGGTGCTCCTCGAAGACAGCTCGCGGCACCTCGGGTAGCGCCGGATCCTTCGATGCCATGTTGGAGAGCCTCACCAGGGCCGGCTTGCCATCGACGATGTCGAGCTTGTGGTCGAGCGACACGCCCGGCCCGTACTGGATGTTCAGCCCGCGGGGCTGCACGCCGAGCCCTTTGAAGCACGCGACGAATGCGGCGGCGGTCTTCGCCGTGACGGTCGCCTTCGCGAAGCGCTTCCGGCACTTCGGTGCATCGCACCACACGCTCGTGACCTCGATCCCCGCCGCGCCCACGTACGTGGCGAACGTCGCCGCGTCACCCTGATCGAGCGCAGCCACGATCGCCGCTCGTGCCTTGTCGATCTCCTGATACTTGTCCGCGTGCGCGGTCGCCGCACTCGCCAGCACCGTCACGAGAATCACGAGTCGTCGCATGCCGGACACGCTAGCACGCAGCGGTTCTCGCCCGGGTCACGACCGAGTAGCCACGGCCGCCATCAGGTAACGCTGCTGGGCAACCAAGGCTCCCAGTTCCCGAATGCCGTATTGCCTGCACGGACGATCCTCCCCTCGGCCCTCCCGACTGCGCACGAGTGATCAGCAGCGAGCGCCGGGACGTTCGTACGGATCGAGCCGACCGAAGCGCAACCAGTCTGTCCGTAACAGTGAGGTCCTCGCGGGTGAGACGGGGAGGATGGACGGACCATCGGTCTCGACCGTCGTGCTCCAGGCGCCGAGCGCTCGTCCGCTCGCGTACGGGTCGAGCGCGCGACGGGACAGTCGACCGTTCGAGACGTCCTGGACGTGCTTGCGCCAGTTGTTCAGGACATACGAGAGCGTGTTGCGAGCCTGGCGCGGCGTGGTGATGCGCGTGTCGTGGTAGCGAAACTCGAAGACCTTGCCAGTCATGTCACCTGATAGATCCGACGCTGTCGGAAGCACTGCATCCACTTTGTGGCGCGCAGCACTACATGGATGGGCGCGCCGCCCTCGAAGCGCGCGCGCGACCGATGCGGTGGGTCAGAGCGCCACCGCCCCTTCG
>JAYSYE010000131.1:0-2136 GCA_043716635.1 Deltaproteobacteria bacterium
TTCCATCCGTGGAAGAGCGGGACCATTCCGTTCGCGGCCTTCACGGGCGTGCTGCTGTGGATCTCCAGCCTGTTCGCGGGCTGGTTCGAGAACTGGATCGTGTACCGGCGCCTGCCGGAGGCGATCGAGCACCACCGCTTCGGCAAGCGCATCGGCAAGGACCGCATGGCGAAGTGGGCGCGGTTCCTCGAGCACCAGGCCTCGGGCCTCGGCGGCTCGATCGCGCTCGGCTTCCTGCTCGGCATGGTGCCCGTGTTCGCCAAGTTCTTCGGGCTTCCGCTGGACGTCCGCCACGTGACGCTCTCGTCGGGATCGCTGACGTTCGCGATGTCGTCGCTCGGGATCGACGCCGTCGGCTGGGGCCCGTTCATCTACGCCGCCGTGGGAATCTGGTTCATCGGCATCCTGAACTTCGGCGTGTCGTTCGCGCTCGCGCTCGTCGTGGCGATGCGCGCTCGTGACGTGTCCCAGACGGAGCGGTTGAAGCTCCCGGCCGCGGTGCTGCGGCGGTTCGTGCGCCACCCGTTAGAGTTCCTGTTCCCGTCGTCGAACGACCCGCCGCTCGCCGAGGCGGCATCCGAGGATACCGCGAGCCACTCGTAGTCGCGCGCACCGCGAACGGACCGAGGAGCGTCAAAACGGCACCTCGCTCGTCAGTTCGATGCGCAGCCCGGTCTTCGGGTGCGTGAACGCGAGGGATTCCGCGTGGAGCAAGAGGCGCGGGGCGGTGGGTCCGCCGTAGAGCCGGTCCCCTGCGATCGGCGCGCCGAGCCCGAGCGGATGCGCGCAATGCACGCGGAGCTGGTGCGTACGGCCGGTGCGGGGGTAGAGCGCCACGCGCGTGCGGCCCCCGGCGACCGCGACGGTCTCGTAATCGGTGTGAGCGGACTTGCCGTGGACCGGGTCGACGAGCTGGCGGGGGCGGTCGTCGAGGTCGACGCGGAGCGGGAGCTCGATCGTGCCCGCGGGACTCGCGAGCGCGCCGTCGAGGACGGCGATGTAGCGCTTCGTGATCGCGCGGCGCGCGAAGTCGGCCTGCAGCGCGGCATGCGTGGCGGAGTCGAGCGCGACCAGGAGGAGGCCCGAGGTGTCGAGGTCGAGCCGATGCACCACGAGTGGGCCCGTCGCGTGCGGGTAGCGGGCCCGCATGCGGGTCTGCACGGAGTCGCGCAGGCGGCCGCTTCGGCCCGGGACGGAGAGCAGGCCCGCGGGCTTGTCGACGACGATGACCTGGTCGTCCGCGTACACCACGCGCGGCTCGTCCGCGGCGATGGGGGCCGCGCCGTACTCGGGCGCCGCGTCGACGGCGAGACCATCGAGCATGTGCGCGAGGATCGGGCCGCACTTGCCGCGGCACGCCGGGTAGTAGACGCCATCGGCACGTCCACCGGTCGCGGGCGGTGGGCCGGACCAGAATTCGGCGAGGGCGAGCGGCACGGCTCCGAGCCGGTAGGCGTGCGCGAGGAGCTTCGGCGCCGCGCAATCGCCGGCGCCGCCCGGAGGCTCCGCGGGGGCGAAGATCGCGCGCACCGAGACGAGGGCGCCGCGGGCCGAGGCGAGGACGTAGGCGTCGTGGATCCCGTGCAGGAGCACGCGCGAGCGGGCGGCGCGGTGGGCGACGAGCTGGTCGCGCTCGGCGTCGAGCGCGGCGACCCCAGCGGCGAGCGCGGCGCGGGAAGCCGCATGGGATGCGACGAGCCGCCGGTGCTCCGCGGTGTCCCCCCGGCTCTGCTGCGCCAGCTCGTGGAGTGCCGCCGCGCGAGGGCTGGGTGCGGCGGTCGCCTCGGTCTCGGTCTCGGTCCGACGGCGAGCACGCTCGGCCTTCGCGGCGCGGTGGCGCGTCGTCAGCGCCGCGAGCTCGGTCGCCTGCCTCGCGTCGAGCGCGGCGAGCTCGCGCCGTGGCGGCTCGGCCTCGGCCCCCGCGGTCAGCTGGGCGATGCGCGCATCGATCGTCGCGAGCTCCGCCTCGCCGGCGGTCCAGACGTGCGCCTTGGCGGCCACGTCGTACGCGGGCGGCACGAAGCCGGGGACGAACCACGAGCCCTCGAGCATGCCGGAGAACGCGCGCAGCACGCCGACCCGCCCGTCCGGGGCGCGGACGACCAGCACCCCGAACATCTTGCCCTCGTGGCCGGC
>JAYSYE010000132.1:0-20139 GCA_043716635.1 Deltaproteobacteria bacterium
GCGGGCCCTGGCAGTAGGCCGGTCTCCCCGACCAATTCGCCGTCGGCCGGTCACGGGAGGCCTGCTTCCGGCTACCGTGCCCGGGCCCGCCCCGTCCCCGGCGGCCCTCTTCCATGACCGCCTCGGCGCCCACCGGCTTCGCTCCCTCGGAGCTCGTCATCTTCGAGCTGGGATCGCAGCAGCTCGGGCTGGCGAGCGAGTCCGTGCTCGAGATCGTGAGGGCGGTCGCGATCACGCCCCTCCCGGGTGCCCCCGCCGGCGTCGAAGGCGTGGTCGACCTGCGAGGAACCATCGTTCCCGTGTTCGATCTGAGGGCGCGGCTCGGGATGCTTCCGCGTCCACTCCTGATCGCCGATCACCTGCTCGTCTGCGACGCGGGCGCCTGTGGAGTGGTGATCGTCCGCGTCGATCGGATCACCCAGATCCGGGCCAACGCTGACGCCCCCGAGCTGCCGCAGGTCGGGCCGTCGACCGATCGCCTGGTGCGAGCACTCGCGCGGCTGCCCGACGGCATCGTCGTGGTCTGCGACCTGTCTGCGGTCCTGACGGAGCCCGACCTCGAGGCCCTGGCGCGTGCGATGGCAGCCCTCGGGACCCCACCGCCGACATGAGTGCGCGCGAGATCCTCGTCACGCGAACGTTGCAGGAGGTCCTGGAGCTCGCCGGGCTCGCGTTCAAGGACGTCCGGCTCGCGGGGGCCCGCGACCTGATCGAGACGTGGCTCACCCGGAACGGCATCGAGCACGTCACGCAGATCGGGTCGGGGACGGCGATGGATGACCTGCTCGAGCAGCTCGTCGTCCACGAGAGCTACTTCGATCGAGACCTCGATCAGCTCCGCATGGTCGACGAGCTCGTGTTCGCGCCGCGCGAGCAAAGTCGTGAGGAGCTCCGGGTCTGGAGCGCGGGCTGCGCGGCAGGAGAGGAGCCTTACACGCTCGCGTTCATGCTCGAGACCCGAGGACTCCTGCAGCGCACGAGCCTCACGGCCACCGACCTGTCGAGAGCCGCGCTCGCGCGCGCGCAGGTGGGGCGATACCGCGCCTGGTCATTGCGGACGGGCGCGAACACGCCCGCGATGCGCTATCTGACGCGAGCGGGCACGGACCTGTGCGTGCCCGCTGCGATCAAGAGCACGATCGAGTTCCGGCAGCTGAACCTGGTGGAGGACCCCTACCCCGCAAACCAGCATCTCGTGGTGTGCCGGAATGTCCTGATCTACCTGACCGCGCCCGGGATCGCGAAGGTGGCCGCCAAGATGGCGAATGCGCTGGCGCCGGATGGCTGGCTGTTCATGGCGCCGTCGGATCCGCGGCTCGATCCCTACGCACCGCTCGTGCCGACGGTGACGGACCGCGGCATCTACTATCGACGCGCCGAGCGCACGCGAGCGCCCAGCGTGCCGCCGTCCGCAGCCGTGGCCGCACGCGCGTGGGCGCCACCGCCGGTTCGGGCCACGCCGCCGACCACACCGCCGCCGCGCCCTGCTCCACGTCCGGTTCCGCCGGCCGCCGCGCACGTGCCACCGCCCACGCGTCCGCTGTCCACCAGCGAGGTCGTCCACCGGCTCGCAGACCACGGTGACTACGCGGCGGCACGCGACCTCATCACGAAGGCCCTGAGCGCGTCGCCGCTCGATGGCGAGCTGTACTTTCTCGAGGCGGTGCTCGCGGCGGACGAGGACAGTGCCGCATCGCTGAGGGCGCTCGATCGCGCCATCTACCTCGAGCCCCACGTCCCCGCCAGTTACCTCTTCGCGGGCCAGCTCCGGCACTCGCGGGGGGATGTGGTCGGGGCGCGTCGCGCGTATCGTAGCGCGTTGCAGATCCTCGAGACCCTCGCGCCGGATGCGCCGGTGCCCTGGACGGACGAGCCGGCCCGCCTGATGACCACCGCATGCCGCCAGGCCCTGGAGTCTCTCGATGACCGATGACGAACGGCTGCTGGCACGCGCTGCACGGCTGGCCGTGCCGGTCGCGATCGAGGACCCGGACCATGGCCGATCCGCCATCGTCGTGATGATCGTGGGCCAGCGGTACGCGTTCCCGCTCGCCGACGTGCGCCGCGCCTCGATCCTGGGCCCGATCACGGTGTTGCCCCACGTCCCGCCGATCGTCCTTGGCCTCGCGACCTCCGACGGCGACGTCCGGGCGGTCTTCGACGGGAGGGTGTGGGCCGGCGGGACCCGGCGCTCCGTCATGGAGAACACGCCGGTGCTGATCCTCGGCACGGCAGTCGCACCGCTGGTGCTCGCCATCGACAGCTTCGCGGGATCCATGATCCTCGGCACTCACAAGCCTCCCGCGGGGGCCCCCGCTGCAACGTGGCTGCACGGGGTCACCGACGATGGCGTGCTCGTCGTGGACGTCGCGGCGCTGCTGCGGGATCCCGCGTTCTCCCCTGATCCAGCTCCTGGCACCCGTGCGTTCGAAGGACTCTCCCCATGACCATCACCAAGAAGATCACCCTCGGCTTCGCGATCCCGATCGCCCTGCTCGTCGTCGTCGGGTTGCTCGCCCGCAGCGTGTCCGGGCGGCTCGTGTCCGCCAGCGAATGGGTCGACCACTCGCGCGAGGTCGAATCGACGATGCAGAAGACATTGACTCGCATGGTGGACGCCGAGACCGGTACCCGCGCGTTCTTCCTGGTCGCGGACGACGTGTTCCTCGATCCCTACGTCGCCGCGCCGGCCGACGTGACGCGGCTACTCGATCGCGCCGCCGTGCTGACTGCCGACAATCCCTCTCAGCAAGCGCGGGTGGAGGCGCTGCGCAACTCGGCCACCGCTCGACTCGGCATCCTGGCGGCCGCGATCGAGCGGCGGCGGCGCGCACCGTTCGACGAAGACGCCGCGCGCACCACGCTGACCGAAGGCAAGCGAGCGATGGACAAGGTGCGCGCCGACCTCGCCGTGATCATCGAAGCGGAGACCGTCTTGCTATCGCGCCGCCGCGCCGACGCGGCGAAGGCGGTCAACACCTCCGAGTACGGCCTGACGATCGCGATCGTGGTCGGCGTGCTCGGCGCGCTCTTCGCGAGCCTGTTCATCGCGCGCTTGATCATCCGCCCGCTCTGGACCCTTCGCGATGGTGTCGACCGCGTCGCCGGTGGTGACCTCACCCATCGGATCTCGACGCGCGCCACGGACGAGACCGGCCAGCTCGCCGTTGCCTTCAACACCATGGTCGCCCGTCGCAAAGCCGCCGAGGAGGAGGCGTCCACGCTCGCGAAACAGCGCGAGCAGACGCTCGAACGCGTGGGCGAGATCGCGAGCCAGCTCGCCTCCTCGGCCGAGGAGCTGCACTCCACGACGAGCAGCCAGGCATCGGGCGCGCAGGAGCAGTCCGCTGCCGTGGCGGAGACGACGGCGATCGTCGAGGAGGTCGTCCAGACGTCGGCCCAGGCCGCCGAGCGCGCGCAGGAAGTCTCGGACATGGCGCGCGCGTCGGCCGACGTCGGCGCCACGGGCCAGGACGCGCTGGCCAAGGCGACGACCACGATGGAGACCGCACGTAACCAGGCAAACCGCGTGGCCGCGAGCATCCTGTCGCTCGCCGAGCAGGCGCAGTCGATCGGGGACATCATCTCGAGCGTGGACGACATCGCCGAGCAGTCGAACCTGCTCGCGCTCAACGCCGCCCTCGAGGCTGCGCATGCCGGAGACCGGGGGCGCGGATTCGTCGTGGTCGCGACGGAGATGAAATCGCTGGCCGACCAGTCCAAGGCGGCGACGGTCCAGATCCGCCGCCTGCTCGGCGCGATCCAGAAGCAGTCCAACGATGCGGTGCTGATGACCGAGGCGAGCACGCGGAGCCTCGGCGACGCCTCGACCGCCGCCGAGGGCGTGGGCACGGCGCTCCGCACGCTCGCCGACGCTGTCGTCAATGCGCAGCAAGCCGTCGCGCAGATCGCCGCATCCGCACGCCAGCAGTCGGGTGGTCTCCAGCAGGTCAACCAGGCGATGCGCGATGTCGCCAACGTGGCCAACCAGAGCCTGGCAACCACGCGCCAGGTCAGCCAGGCGGCGCGCGACCTGACGACCCTCGGCGCATCGCTGCGCGATACGTTCGCGAAGAAAACCGATGGACGAAGCTGAGCTAGCCGCTCAGCTGTCGCTGCTCCTCGGCGAGGAGCTGGCCGATCGCATCCCCGATCTGAATCGCGTGCTGATCGCGATCGAGCGGGAACCGAGCAGCGAGCCGCTGCACCGCGAGCTCCATCGCGTGCTGCACGTGGTCAAGGGGGCCAGTCGATCTGCCGGCATCATCCCGGTCGAGTCCGCGTGTCACGAGCTCGAGACCTTGCTCGCGGCGGTCCCGCCCGGGGAGCCGGTCCCCGCCTCCACCCTCGCGTCCGCGATGCGCTTTGCGGATCAGCTCGAGGTCGCCCGCCTGCAGCTCGTGGCCGGCACGCCGGTCGTGCTCGAGGCCGGCCCAACCGAGCCGGCGGCGGCCAGCCCGCCGACGCAGCCGACGCAGCAGACGCTGTCGACGCTGCCGACGCAGCCGACGCAGCAGACGCAGCAGACGCTGCCCACGCCGCCGACCCAGCCGACCCAGCCGACCCAGCCGACCCAGCCGACCCAGCCGGAGACCGACGCGAGCGTCCGCGTCGCGGCGCTCGATCTCGACCTGATGATGGAGCACAGCGCGGCCGTCGTCGTCGCGCGGCAGGCCGTCGGCGATTCGCTCCGGCGCTTGAACGAGCTGCAGCTCGACCTCGCGCTGCGTCGGACGTTGTCGGCCAACCAGCTCGCGGACATGACGCGGAACCTCGCGAGGGTCGCTCGGGATTTCGCGGCCGCCCATCGCGACCTCGACGCGGCCTCGAATCTCCTCGACCACCACGTCCGGCGGATCCGACTGCGCTCGGTCAGTGATGCGTGTCAGGGCTGCGAGCGGATCGTCCGTGACACCGCAGCCTCCGTCGGCAAGTCTGCGATGCTCGTCGTGCGTGATGGTGGAGTCCGGGTCGACCGTGCCCAGGTCGACGTCCTGCGCGATGTCTTGATCCAGCTGGTACGCAATTGCGTGGCGCACGGGATCGAGACGCCGGCAGTCCGGCGCCAGGCCGGCAAGCCCGAGCGCGGGCAGATCCGCATCGACGCGAATGTCGTCGGAGATGTCGTCAAGGTCAGCGTCTCCGATGACGGCGCCGGACTCGATCTCGAGGCCATCCGGGCCCAGGGCGCGCGCCGCGGCGTTCGCGTGGAGACCCTCGCAGACGCCGGGCTCGCGATCTTCGCACCCGGACTCTCGACCGCGACGACCGTCAGCGAGCTCGCCGGACGCGGCGTGGGGCTCGACGTCGCCAAGCAGCGAATCGAGGCGATGCACGGCTCGGTCGTCGTCGAGTCGCAGCCGGGCCACGGCACGACATTCACGATCGAGCTACCGACGACGGTCGCGACGATCACGGCGCTCGTGGTCTCGTGCGACGGCGTGGCGTATGCGCTGCCGTCGTCCATGGTCGACCGCGTGCTGCGTGTCGATCAGGCCCGGGCCCGTCATGCAGAGGGCCGAACGCTCACGCTGTTCGGCGATACCTGGGTCGCACTCGGGACGCTATCGCACGTGCTCGGCGGCGCCACGCCCGCATCGGCCCGCGGTCCGGCGCTCGCGATCGTGCAAGGCGGGCGTCGCGTGGTGCTGCTCGTGGACAGCATCACGGGACTCTTCGACCTGGCGGTGGGTGCGCTCGATGCGCGGCTCGGCCGACTGCGGCACCTGACGGGTCAGGCCCGGCTCGCGAATGGCACGGTGGCGCTGGTCCTCAATGCGAGCGACGTGATCGACGATGTCCTCGGGATGGCCATTGCACCTCCCGCGCAGGCGGTTCAGGAAACGCGCAGGCGGCGCGTCCTGGTCGTCGATGACTCCGCGACCACCCGGGCGCTGGAGGCCAACATCCTGCGGACAGCCGGCTACGAGGTGGTCACGGCCGTCGATGGCGAGGCCGCCCTACGGCAGCTCGTCGAGAACCTGAGCGTCGACCTGATCGTCTCCGATGTCGACATGCCCAACCTCGATGGCTTTGGCCTCACCCAGGCGGTGCGCGGGATCGAACGCCTCGCCACGGTGCCGATCGTGCTGGTCACCGCACGCAGCACGGACGCCGATCGAGCGAAGGGCCTGCGCGTCGGCGCGAGTGCGTTCCTCGTGAAGAGCAGCTTCGATCAGACCGTGCTGCTCCAGACGATCGCTCGTCTGCTATAGTCGCGCGTGCTCCGCGTGCTGGTAGTGGAAGACTCGGCGACGGCACGGCGTCTGCTCGTGATGTTGCTGAATGCCGACCCGGGGATCGAGGTCGTCGGCGAGGCGCGCGATGGCCAGGAGGGGGTCGCGCTGTGCAAGAAACTGCACCCCGACCTCGTCACGATGGACATCCAGATGCCCGTCATGGACGGCGTCGAGGCCACGCGCCAGATCATGGTCGAGTCCGCGACTCCCATCGTCATGGTGTCGAGCCTGGATCCCGCAGATATCCGGCGCTCGATGCATGCGCTGAATGCGGGCGCACTCGCGGTGCTGCCGAAGCCCTCGGGTCCGGGCACGCCCCGCTTCGAGCGCGATGTCCGCGAGCTCATCGCGACGATCAAGGCGATGGCGCAGGTGAAGCTCGTGCGGCGGTGGTCCGCGGCGGCTCCGCCGTATCGTGCGGGGGTGGGTGCGGGGGTGGGTGCGGGCGTGAGTGCGGGCGTGAGCAGGAGCACGAGCACGAGCACGAGCGCCGCGGGCACCACGGCAGCGGCGCGACCCGCGAGCAGCGAGCGTCGCACCGTCGAGGTGGTCGGCCTGGTCTCGTCTACCGGCGGACCGAACGTGCTCCGCCGCATCCTCTCGGAGTTGCCGGCCGACTTCGCGCCGCCGATCCTGATCGTCCAGCACATCGCCGCGGGCTTCGCGCAGGGTCTCGCCGAGTGGCTCGAGAGCACGACCCATCGCTCGGTGAAGCTCGCCACCGATGGCGAGCGGTTCGTGGCCGGCACGGTGTACGTCGCACCCGACGACCGTCACCTGGAGGTCACGCGTGATGGGCTCGTGGTCTCGGACGCGCCGCCCACGGACGGGTTTCGGCCGGCGGGGACGCGGCTGTTCAGCTCGCTGGCCTCCGTGTTCGGCCGGCACGCGGTCGGCGTGATCCTCACCGGCATGGGGCACGATGGCGTCGCCGGGCTCGCCGAGTTGCGGGATGCAGGAGGCGTGGTGTTTGCCCAGGACGAGGCAAGCAGCGATATCTTCGGGATGCCGGGCGCGGCCGTCGAGGCCGGCGTCGTCGCGGAGACTACGCCCCTCGCCGACATCCCGGCGCGACTGGTCGAGCTCGTATCGCGGGAGCCCGCCGGTGGACGATAGGATCCGCGACCCGGAGCAAGGCCCGGCGCTCGACCCGGCGCTCGACCCGGCGGTGAGCTCCGACCAGCATGCTCGGATCGCGGCCGAAGAGGGCCAGAAGCGCCTGTCCTACCTGTACCAGGCGACGACCACGCTGTTCAGCGCGCCACTCGACGCCGCGCGCCGGCTTCGCATCCTCAGTCAGCTGCTCGTGCCGGACCTCGGTGATTGGTGCTGGATCGATCTGAGCGGCGGAGCCTCGGAGTCTCGTGCGCATACGCATCACTGGGATGCGACGCGGCTGCTGGCATTGCCCGGCGGTCCGCGCCCCGACAGCGTCGCTCCCGACCAGACGCTGCGCATCCCGCTGCGCGACAGCGAGGGCGTGATCGGCCACGTGACCCTGATGTTCGTCGAGTCCAACCGCCGGTATCGCAGCCAGGACGTGAGCCTCGTGACCGAGCTGCTCACGCGGGCGGCGTGGGCGCTCGATGCGGCACGGCAGTACCAGCGAGCCACGAGCGCGACGGCCGCGCGCGAGGACATCCTCGCCATCGTCGCGCACGATCTGCGGAGTCCGCTGTCGGCCGTGGTGATGGGGACATCACTCTTGCTCGAGACAGCCGAAGGTGGCGAGTCCCAGTCCGTGCTGCAGCGGATCTCGCGCGCCGCGGACCGGATGGAGAAGCTCGTCACGGACCTGCTCGACTGGGCCGCGATCGAATCCGGGCGCCTCGCGGTCGACAGCCGCTCGGTTCCCGTCACGAGCTTGATCGCGGACGTGGTGGATACATTCGGCGGGACCGTTCGCGACCCGGCGCTCGTGGTCGATCCGCTGCCGGACGCCATGGCGAACCTCGCCGTGACCTGCGATCCACACCGCACCGGACAGGTCTTCGGCAATCTCGTGGGCAACGCTCTCAAGTTCGCGCCGAAGGGCACCACGATCCGCGTGTCCACGGACGTGGAGCCGGAGGTCGTCCGCTTCACCGTCGAGGATCGAGGTCCCGGCATCGCGCCGGAGCATCTCGCGCACGTCTTCGAACGCTACTGGCAGGTCCAGGGCGCGCCCGCGCAGCGACGCGGGGTGGGACTGGGGCTCGCGATCTGCAACGGCATCGTGACAGCCCAGGGTGGGACGCTGAGCGTCACGAGCGAGCTCGGCAAGGGCTCGCGCTTCTCGTTCACCCTCCCCCGCGCGCGCTGAGCGCCGCCGCAAGCGATCAGGTCACCGCGCGACGCGAGCGACGAGCTGTGCGAGCACGCGCGGGATCTCCGCGAGCAGTGTCGTCTTCTCGATCACACCCGCATCGAGCGCCGCGCGAGGCGTCTCGAACGTCGTGCAGCTGGCCTGATCCTGCGCGTACACGGCACCGCCGGCGTCGCGCAGCTCCCGCAAACCGGCGACTCCGTCCACCCCGGTTCCGGTCAACAGCACGCCTGCAGCGCGCGGCCCGTACGCCTTTGCGAGCGACGCGAGCAACACGGAACCAGACGGGCGAGCGCCATCCTGCGGCGGCGCGCTCGACAGGACGACAGCGCCCGCCACCACCGAGAGGTGACGATCGTCGGGCGCGACGTACACCATCCCCTCGGCGACTCGTTCGTGATCCACCGCGACCTTGACCGAGCGCCGGATCGTTCCCGCCAGCCAGTCCGCAAACGCGGTCGCGAAGCCGGCGGCGATGTGCTGGACGATCAGGATCGGCGGCGTGCACTTCGCGGGCAAGGCCTCGAAGAACGCACGCAGTGCGATCGGACCACCGGTCGACGCGACGAGCGCGATGACCTCGACCCGAGGGGTCTCCGCACCTGGCTCCACCCCGTGCACGACCGGAGGAAGCACGGTGGCGCTCGGTGCTTCGGGCGCAGCCGCAGGGGGCGCGACCGGCTCGCCCGATGGCCTGGCCTCGGAGAGCGCCTTGACCGTGGCGATCAGCTCGCGGCAGTCCTTCTCGAACCGCGGGGTCCCGGGTCCCGAGGGTTTCGCGAGGACGGCCAGCGCGCCGGCGTTGTAAGCCGTCATCGAGCGGCTGACGTCCGCGGGGTCGAGGCTCGACACCATGATCACGGGAGTCGCCGATTGCGCGACGATCAGCCGGGTGGCTTCGATGCCATCCATGATCGGCATCTGGATGTCCATCGTCACGACATCCGGGCGCAGCTGCGCGCACAGCGCGACCGCCTCCTCGCCGTTCTTCGCCTGCCCGACGACCGAGATGTCCGCGTCCGACGAGAGCAGCGAGACGATCAGCAGCCGGGCCGTGGCGGAGTCTTCGGCGACGAGCACGCGCAGCATCGGGCCTGTGTAGCAAGTTCTGCGATCGAGCACCAGCGATGGACGGTCACCGGCTCGGATGCGAGGGGCTCGCCAGGTGACGCGGATCACCCGCGTCCGTACCGTATAGTCGCGACGTGGCGGTTCCCTGGTTCGACGTGCGACGTGGCGAGCACGTCCGCGTCGCGCGCGCCGGTGGCGCGATGTTCGCGATCCTCGCCGGCTTCACCGTGGCCGAGACGGCACGGGACTCGTTGTTTCTGGGCACCAACGGCGCGGGGAAGCTCGCTCTCGCCTATCTCCTGCTGGCCGGCATCGCGCTCGTGGCCCTCACGGTGAACGCGTGGCTCGTTCGCCGCCTGGGCCGTCGGAATGCGCTCATCGTGACGCTCGCGGCCGCGGCCATCGGCACCGCGACGTTTGCTGCGATCCCGCGCGGCGCCTCGGCAGGATTCGTCCTGTACCTGTGGACGGGCTTGATCGGCACGGTGGTCGTGGTCCAGTTCTGGCTGCTCGCGGCTACCCGCTTCACGACCGCCGAGGCCAAGCGCCTGTACGGTCCGATCGCCGCGAGCGGTGCCGTCGGTACGCTGGCGGGCGCGGTCACCGCGTGGCTGCTGTTGTTCACGATCGAGATCGAGAGCCTCCTCCTCGTCGCGGCCGGGTTCTACGTGGTCGCCGCGGCACTGCTCGCGCGCGACCACCAGCGAGTCGAGCTGCGCCTGCGCGCGGCGACGATGCGATCGCGACCACCGGTCGGCGCGGCCCGGTTTCGCGGGCAGGGGTATGTCACCCGCCTGGCCGTGGTGACGACCTGCATGACCGCGGTCGCGCTCCTCGCCGACTACCTGTTCAAGTCTGCGGCGGCCGCGGCGTTCCACACCGACGCGCTCGCTCGCTTCATCGCGCGCTACAACGGCGCCGTCGCGGCATGCTCGCTGGTGTTCCAGCTGGTCGGCGCGGCCTGGCTCGTCCGCAAGATCGGCGTGCTCGGGATGGCCATGCTGCTGCCCGTGCTGATGGTGGCCGGCGGGGCGGGCTCGGCCCTCACGGCCGGATCGTTCCTGGCGATCTGCCTGACCAAGGGCGCGGACTCGTCACTGCGCTACTCGGTGAATCGCGTCGCGACGGAGCTGCTCTGGATGCCCGTCCCCGATCAGCTGCGCGCGAGCGTCCGCGAGCCCCTGGAGAGCGTAGGCACGCGCCTCGTCCAGGCGCTGACCGCCGCGCTGCTGCTGGGGCTCGTCACGCTCGGGGTGGCCCGCACTGCGGTGGTGGCGGCGGTGATGTGCGGGCTCGCGCTGGTGTGGACGGCGACGGTCGCCGGCCTGCGCAATCGGTATCTCGGTCAGCTGCGACTCTCGGTCAGCCGGCGGTCGGGCCACGGCAGCCACGAGCTCGACGCGAAGGCGATCGAGGCGGTCGTGGAGGCGCTGTCGAGCGAGGACGAGCGCCGCGTGGTCGCGGCGATCCACATTCTCGTCGCGCGCAGTCGGGCCAGCCTCATCCCGGCGCTGGTGCTGCGCCATGACTCGGTCGAGGTGCTCGCGGCGGCGCTGGGCGCGATGACCACACCCGGGCGGACGGACTGGATCCCGGCGACGCGGCGCATGCTCAGAGCGCCTGACCCGCGCGTCCGGATGCTCGCGCTCCGCGTCCTCGCCCGCACCAACGATCAGACCGCGATCGTCGCGGGACTGTGCGACGACGATCCCGGCGTCGTGGCGCACGGCGTGTTCTGGAGCCTCCAGACCGCCGCCCCGACCGTCGTCGTGCGCGACAACCTCGCCGTCGCCAGCCTCCTGGCGGAGACCGGCAGCCGCCGCGAGAGCGCGCGCGGACAGCTGCTCGAAGCGATCCGATCGGATGGCGACCAGCGCTGGGTGGAGGTGATGCTGGAGCTCGCGGAGACTCCCGACGCCGCGTTGATCGAGCGCCTGGCGCTCGCGATCGAGCACGTGCCCGACCTGCGCTTCATCCCGTTCCTGATCGACCGGCTCGGGACCCGCGAGGGGCGCGCGAATGTCCGCGCAGCGCTGATCGCCATCGGCGATCCGGCGCTCGAAGCGCTCCGTGTCGCCCTCGACGCACCCGCTACCTCCTTGCGCGTGCGCGTGCACATTCCGACCACGGTGGCGACGTTCGGGACGGCCAAGGCGGCCGAAGTGCTGAGCACCCAGCTCGTTCGCGAGCAGTCGGGCGCCGTGCGCTACCGACTGCTTCGCGCGCTGGCCCGGATGGCCGTGCATGACGAGGTCATCACCGATGCGCCGTTCCTCCTGACGGAGCTGCACCGCCATCTCGCCGAGTACGCGCGGCTCCTCGCGCTCGGCGTGCCGATCTTCGCGGACTCCGATCTGCGTGACAGCGCGATCCTCCTGCGCGGGTTGCTCCGCGACAAGACCTCGCAGGCCCTCGACCGCATCTTCCTGGTCCTGCAGGCGCTGCATCCCCGACAGGCGATCCAGGAGATCGAGCGCGCGATCCAGGGCCGGGATCAGCGCGCGCGTGCCCACGGTGTCGAGTTCCTCGACACGCTGACCCGCACGCCGCTGTACGCGCTCCCCGCTGCGCAGGGCATCCGCGCCCGGTTGCTGGTCCTGTGCGAGGACCTCGACGATCGCGAGCGCCTCGGGCGGATCGGCCTCGGCGCCACGATCCCGGCCACGGTGGCGGCGGCCGTGACGAGATTGATCGGCGAGCACGACAAGCTGCTGTCCGCGTGTGCGGGCTATTACGCGCTGGAGCTCGAGACCCCGGAGCTGGCCGCCGCGGTCCACGCCGTCGCGAGCGAGCGTCCGCTGTTCGCACCGCTCGGCATCGTCTACCCGGGCGCCGTCCATGGCGCGTGACACCACCGCGACGGACGACGGCCTGCGCGAGCTCGAGGTCCGGGCCGGGCTCGGGCTGTTCGCGTCGGCGACGCAGCTGGATCACCTGCTGGCGATCTCGCGCCAGCTGGAGGTGCCGGCCGGACACGTGCTGTTCGAACGCGACAGCTCCGTCGACACGGTGTTCCAGGTCATCAGCGGCCAGCTCGAGCTACGCGCGCCCGGACAGGCGAGCTGGCGCGTCGCGGAGGCGGGCACCGCGGGCTTCGTGGACTTCATGCGCGGACGAGCGCATACCCGCGACGCGGTCGCGACCACCGCCGCCCGCTTGCTCGAGCTCGACGCCTCCGAGTATCGCGACTATCTCGAGGACAACTTCGGGGTCACGCAGCGCATCATGGCCGAGCTGAGCGCGGGGATCACCGCGGATCTGGTCGCGAACCCGGAGCTGCACGAGCTCCTCGCCAGCCCGGCGGCGGCGGCGTCACGCTCCTTCGCCGCGCTGGAGCAGGTCCCCGTGGTCGACCGCCTGGTGATGCTGTCCCGCATGACCGCGTTCCAGGGCGCGTCGATGCAGGGGCTCGCCAGTCTCGCGCAGAGTGCACTCGAGACGCGGTACGCGCCCGGCGAGGTGATCGCGGCGGCCGGCTCGCGTTCGAGCCTCGTGTCGCTCCTGGTCGAAGGCGAGATCCAGCTCGAGCTGCCCACCGGGGTGCGGGTCATGAGACGGGCGCGCGACTTCGTGGCTCACGTCGAGGAGCTCGCGACCACGCCACGCCTGAACGTCGTGATCGCGGCGACGCCCGCGATCGTGCTCCAGATCGAGCGCGAGGAGCTGCTGGATCGAATCGAGGTGCACTTCGACCTGGCGATGACGATCTTCGCGTTCATCGCCGGGGAGCAGGAGAAGCTCAACGACTACGCCGCCACCGCCGAGGTGACCCTGGCCACGGACTGGAAGTAGCGCGGCGCCCCAGCGGGTCAGCGCGGCGAGCGGGCCCACGCGGTGAGCGCGAGTCGCGTGGTCGTCGGGCGAGAGGTCACGGACTCGAAGCCGGCCGAGGTGAGGCCGCGCTCGAGCGACGCCCGCGAGAACCGCGTCGGGTGGATATGCTTGCGCGAGAAGCCGTCCTTGCGAGCGACGAGCTCGAGGACCGTCGACTCGAGCGCGGGCAGCCACGGCTCGCCGTAGTTCGGCGTCGAGAGCCACAGGCGACCCGACGGCACGAGCGCGCGGCGCAGCCCGACGAGCCACGCCGGCCAGCCGAGCACGTGCTCGACGACCTCCTTCGCGTAGATACCGGCGAAGCGGTGAACCGCGGCCAGGCTCGTATCGATCGGCGTCTCGGGCTCGACGACGGTGCCGCCGGTGATCCGCGCGTCGCCGCGATCGAGCACGGCCTGGACCGCGCGCGCATCGATGTCGACCACGTGAAACGTGAGGCCGCTCGGAGCCGCATCGATCTCGTGCAGGAGCCCGCAGCCCACCACCAGCACCTCGCCCACCGGATGCTCGGCCGCGACCTGCCGCAGGAAGTGCTCGAGGTCCCGCTCGAGCGGCCGGTGGTAGAGCGTCCACGGGAACTGCCGCGCCCGGGCGTGGTTCGCGAAGTAGTCGCCCTGGTCGAGCGCGTCCCGAGGCTGCTCGCGCTCGCTCATCGCTTCGGGATCTCGGTCGCTTCCGCGATGATCAGGTACTCGTAGGCGGTCGGCGAATCCGCGGGCACCAGCGGGTCCGATACCGCCCAGCGCACGAGCTTCGCGGCCGGGGCGAGCACCGAATCGGGCAGATACTTCGCGAGCTTCGACGGATAGAAGCCCGTCAGCTTCTTCGCCACGAACTCGCCGAACGCGGGCGGCAGGAACGCGCGAAACAGAAACTCCGAGCGCGCCGAGCCGAGCCCGTACGTCGCGCGCACCTTCCAGCCATGCTGCGCGAGCAGGCGCTCCCAGACCTTCGCATCGTAGAGATGCCAGTGCTGGAAGAAGCCGTTCAGCGCACCCGACAGGCTCATCGAGAGCCGCGGCGAGTGCTTCAGCATCCACGCCTGGAGCCGACCCTGGTACGCCCAGCGCGGCGTCGGCACGAACATCAGCAGGCGGCCGTGCTCGGCGGCGGCTCGGCGCAGGTTGCTGAGCGCGCCGTCGATGTCGGGCACGTGCTCGAGCGAGCAGTTGCCGATGATCTCGTCGAACTCGACGCCGGGGAACGGTCGCTCGCGGGACACGTCGGTGAGCGCGGCATTGATGCGCGTCTTGGCCTGCGCGACCTCGCTCTCCGAGATGTCGATGCCGTAGACCTCGTTGCGATCGTGGTCGCGCAGCGTCCACCAGAAGCCGTCACCGCAGCCGACGTCGAGCGTGGTCCCGCCCTTGCGCGCGACGGCCTCGATCGCGATCAGGCGATTGATCTCGCGCAGGGCGAGCGGCAGCGGCGCGTGCTTCAGGTACGCGTAGATCCAGCGGTCGAGCTCCTCGGGAGCAGGCCCCTGCACGTCGTCGGGCGGGGTGGTGGCGGGAACGTCATCTGCATCTCGAACGACGTGTGGCACGGCGGTGTGCATCGCACGATTCACGACGCCGGGGAAGCGCGATGGAGCCGGAGCCAGCGCCACACGCCGGCCGCGAGCGCCGCGAGCATCAGCGCGAGGAGACTCACCCCGGCGGTGCGCGTCGCCGGGAGGTCGAGCGCCCAGAGCAGCACCCACCAGTCGATGCGCGCACGCGGGTACGTCTGGGACAGATCGATCGGCAGCGTGGTGTAGCCCCGCCACGGGGCATCCACCTGCGCGGACTTCCAGTCGTCGCCCCGCGCCATCGCCTTCAACAGCCAGTAGTTGCCTCGGATCGGCGAGAACGGTGGCGTCCAGAGCAGCTCGTAGGTGTCCTCGAAGCACGAGTCGCAGTGCCCACGCCCCTTCTCGGGGATGTACGAGCCGGACCGATCAGGCTGGCCGAGCCACTGGTTCTTCGCGGTGATCGCGATGCGGATGAAGTGATCCCAGTACAGCGCGCTCCCCAGCACCTGCACCCCGATGCCGCCCGCGACCACGGCCACCAGCACGGCCCGCCGCCACCGAGACGCCGAGCGATCGATGAACCAGGCGAGCGGCACCAGCAGCACCGGCACCGCCCACACGAAGAACCGCGGGCCCCACGCATAGTCGCCGCTCCACGAACGGTACGTCGAATATACGAGGACGATCGGCACGAGCATCGCCAGCAGCGCCACTCCCAGTCGCGGCACCGCGCGGACCGCCGCCGGCAGCCCGATCATCGCGAGCACCAGCGGCGGCGAGTACAGGAACGCGCTCTTCGTCGGCGACAGCAGCATGCCCCACAGGCCGTCGAACAGGCTGCCTCCGAAGTAGCTCGCGAGGTACGGCTCGTAGCCCGTCGCCGTGACGCTGCCCCAGCGGGCGTAGTTGTAGGCCAGGGCCAGCGCGAGCAGTGGACCGCCCGTGACCGCCGCCCAGCCCGCGAGCCGCAGGAGCACCTGGCGCCCCGCGCTCGTGCGCAGCGAAAGCCGGAACGCCCACAGGATCGCGACCACCGCGCCGACGATCGCGCCCGCGAACACGTACTTCGCGTCGAGCAGCACGCCCGCCCAGAGTCCGAACCAGAGCCCCTCGCGGCGCACCGTCGCGGGCGCGTGCGCGAGCCCATCGTCCGGCGCCACGGCAGGCTCGGCGAGCGCCGAGACCCGTAGCACGTGCCGGAACAGCCCGAGGAACGCGACGAGCTGCAGGATCTCCGAGTACGGCATCCGCGCGTAGACCCAGGTCGTCGTCGAGCACGCCAGGATCGCCGCGCATGCGCTCGCGGTTCGCACGCGGATGCCGAGATCCCGCAGCAGCCCGAACAGCACCACGCATGCGAGCGCGCCCAGCAGCGCTGGCCCGAGATGCACGCAGAGTGGCTTGAGCATTCCCTCGAGCGTCGGCGCCCGATGATGCGCGACGCCCGCGAGCACCACGCCCGGCACCTGCATCAGGGCGGGACCGATCGGCGCGATGCCGTAGATCTTCCCCCCGCGACCCGGCGGGATGTCCTCGGGCCAGCGCACGCCGATGTCGATCCGATGCTCGGCCACGAGCTGCGTCGCGACCTCCCACATCGGGCGCGCGTCACCCCACGCTGGCTCGCGGCTCGACGTCACCAGATAGAGCGCGGCCACGGCGACGAAGATCGCCACGCTCCAGCCCGCGTCGCGCCCTCGCGTCATTGGTCGTCGGGAACGGTACCGTCCGGGCGCCGCGTCGTGTCGACCAGGCGCAGCACCGTGTGCGGAATCGAGAACACCTCGGTGATGGCGTGGACGACCTTGGCCGCCGTCGGCGCGCGGCGGTGCAGCAGGTAGTCGCCGAGTCCCTGCACGTTCAGGGACACGCCCGCGAACATCGTCTGGCGCTTCGGGAAATCAGGCATCGTGGGCGAGATCGTGTACAGCGGATCCGGCTTGTACCCGCGGGTCTCGAACCCGAGCGTCACGTCGACGAACTGCGACCACGCTCCCCACTTCGCGGCCCGCAGCGGCGGGATGCCGCCGAGATGAAACGCGAGGTGATAGGTCTGGCCCGAGTAGTCCTCCGCGATGTCGACGTCGCCGTTGTCCACGACCTGATCGCGGAACGCCTGGCTCGGGCGCTCGTCGACCCGTAAGTCGACCAGCCGGTCGAACGTCGGCGACATCGACTGCGCGAACGCGAACAGCGCGCCGAGCGTGTTGAACGTGAAGTCGCCGTACGAGAACCGGTACGTGAACCCGTCGGTCACCTCGACGCCGAAGAACAGCGCCTCGGACGCCGCCGTCCCGATCAGCGCGCTCTTCAGCCGCCCGTAGTGGCCCCATTGCGAGAGCATCTCGGTGCCGGCGCGGGCGAGCGCGCTCGTGGCCCACGCGTGGCCCATCTTGTCGGCGCCGCCGGCGTACTGCTTGGTGCCGAACCAGCTGTCGTGCTGCCACAGCTTCCAGGTGCCGTCCCCGCCCCATCGGAAATCCCGCCACGGGCGTCGGTACCAGGCGACATACGTCCACCCGATGAAGCCGGCGTAGAGCGCGGCCAGCGTGATCACGGCGGCGTGGTGGTGGTGCTGTGAACGCGCGTGCGGAGCCAGCACCGGGGAGCCCGCCGCGGTGCTCTCGTCCAGCCACGGCGTGGCCGTCGAGCTCGGGCCGGGGCTCGGGCCGGGGCTCGGGCCGGGGCTCGAGCTGGGGCTCGGGCCGGGGCTCGGGGTTGGCCCGGGGGTGGTCATGCCAGTTGCCGTGGCGGACGCCCCAGCTGTGTCATCCCGATCATAGTGTGGGGCATCGTTGGTCGGTGGACCGGCCACGCCCACGCCTCGCAACATGGCGATCAGCAAGCCCGCAGCAGCGATGCGACGCATGGATCGGTCCTTCGCACGCACCTGGATCGAACACAAGCCAGGCCCCCTCAACTTCCTGAGGGCGGCACCCGGTCGATCACCGTTGTTGGCAACATGCGTCAAGCAACTTGAGTTAGTCGCCCAAGCGTCATAGTTTGTTCGCCTATCTCGCGACCTGACCTTCGACTCACCTCTCGCGCTGGCTTCCCCCTGACCTTCCGATCCCTCCATGACGCCTCGCGCGGTGCGTGCCACGTGCCCCGCGTCAGCGATGCGATGTTCTCGCATCACCCCCAGGCCTCCGCAACGCGTCCGTCGACGCGCGGCGAACCTGGCTCGGGGCTCGCATCGCGCAGGTCTTGCCGATGACGATCCATGCCCTCTGGGTGATCGTCCACTGCCTCGCAGTGGTCATCTTCGTCAATCGGTACGTGGCCGGCATCATCCTGCGCCTGGCCAAGTCGAAGACGTGGGACACGACCCGCGACGACTACGAGCCGACCGTCACGGCCATCATCCCGATGTTCAACGAGGGTGCGGCCATCCAGGAGACCCTGCAGAGCATCGTCGACTCGGACTATCCGGCGGCGAAGCTCCGCATCATCTGCGTCGACGACTGCTCCACGGACGATAGCTACGAGCAGGCTCAAGCGATCGCACGTACGTCCGGCGGCCGGCTCCGGATCATTCGCAACCGGGTAAATCTCGGCAAGCGCCGCTCGATCATCCGCGCCGTGCGCGAGGCCGAGTGCGAGGTGATCGTGTCGGTCGATAGCGACGTGGTGATCGACACCGACGCGATTCGCCAGCTCGTCCGCCGCTTCACCGACCCCCGCATCGCGGCCGTCGGGGGCTGGGTCGACGTCCGCAACAAGCAGCAGAACTGGCTGACGCGGATGCAGGTCGTGAAGTACTGGTACTCGTACTTCTTCATGAAGAACCTCGAGTGGGGGTTCCGCCGCGTGATGTGCCTCTCGGGCTGCCTCACCGCATACAAGCGCGACGTCCTCATCGAGCTCGAGCCCGTGCTCGAGCAGCGCACGGTGCTCGGCGTCCCGATCAAGTACGGCGAGGATCGCTTCCTCACCCGCCAGATCGTGAAGGCCGGTTACCTCACGACCATGACGCTCGACGCCCGCTGCCGGACGTTCGTCCCCGACACGCTGAACGGGTACTTCTCGCAGCAGCTGCGGTGGCGCCGCTCGAACATCATCGATTACGCCGGCGGCTTCAGCCACGTGTGGCGCCTGAACCCCGTCCTCGCGATCCACTTCTTCTCGCTGTTCGCGCTGCTGCTCGTCTATCCCGTCGCCGTCGTGCGCGGGATCATGGCCGGTAAGTTCTTCGGCGCGATGGTGCTCCACCTCGCCGTCGTCGCGCTGCTCGGCATGGTCTACCGCTGGCGCACGCGCAAGATGCCGAAGGAGGAGCGCGTGGGCGTGCTCGCGTTCACGCCGCTCACGCTGCTGATGCCGGTCACGTACGCGCTGCTGACCCCGCTCGCGCTCTTCACGCTCGACACCGGCAGCTGGGAGACGCGCAACCACGAGGACACCATCCCCGAGCCGATCCCCGTCCCGCTCCGAGAATCCCTGGCGGCTGCAGCCGCAGCTTCCGGCGAGCTGGTGATGGCAACGGGCGGCAGCGATGGCGGCCTCGCTGCGGCGACCGGTTCGGCTCTCGGCGTGCGTCGGCCGCGCGCGCGTTCGCACGCGCATTTGCCCGCCGCTTAGTGTAGGAACCCTGCCATGGAAGCGCGCCTCCCCGGCACCAACGGGAACGGGTCGGGACCGTCGGGTTCGTCGGGACCGTCGGGTTCGGCGACCCCGGGCCCCGGAGTGAATCCCGGCCCCGCGATCGCCGTTGCGGGCTCGTCCCATCAGCCGCACGCCCCGCGCTTCTGGACGGCGCTCCAGCCTACGATCGTCAAGCTGTACAAGGTTGCCGGGCTCATCGCACTGACCGCGATCCTCGTCGGCCTCATCAGCTTCCTGGTCGTCAACGTCTTCTACTTCTTCGACCACAGCTGGGTGCGCCCCGTGGTGCTCTCGCCGACGCACCAGCGCGTGGTCGAGGCGTCGAACCTGCTCGCCGATGCGAAGCTGCGGCAGGCCAACCTGGCCACGGAGAAGCTCGAGATCGACGAGCAGCTGGCCGAGATCGGACGCACCGTCACGGCGGACGACAGGTTCATCGCGGAGATGAGCGTTCAGGTCGACGCGCCGAAGACGCCCGAGGAGTGGCTCGTGCGGCGCGAGCTCGAGCAGGCAAAGCTCGAGCGCGCGAACGCCGAGGGCAAGCGTGCCCCCCTCGGGCAGCGCCTGGAGAG
>JAYSYE010000133.1:0-20139 GCA_043716635.1 Deltaproteobacteria bacterium
AACCCGCCGCCCTCATCGACCGAGGTCGTGCCCTCGCCGTGCCCGCCGCCGAACGTGGCATCCGTCGAGAAGCCGGCGATCGACTCGATCGCCCGGGACGCCGGATCGATCAGATCGAGCGTTCCGGTCCGGCCCGCCGGTGCGAGCACGCGGTGCAGCACGGGCGAGAACCCGAGATCGTCGAAGCCGATGCCGCCCGCGCCGCCAGGCAGCACGAGCTGGGTCGTGCTCGCGAGCGCCGGTGCGCGCGCGCTGCCCTCGGCCGTCGCGGGCACGGGCACCGGACCGGGCGCAGCACTGCTTGCTTCGGGCTTCGCGGGTGTCGAGCACGCGAACAACACCAACGGAAGCAGGCGGAACAGCATGCGCGGGACTCTAGCTCACCAACCGGTCGTGCCCCTCCTTCCGGATCCTGGCCACCGTCCTGCGCGCGCGCCGCTCGGCCGTGGTCTCCTCGCACGCCAGCCGTGACCTCGATCGACGTGAAGTCAACGTGTCATGAGTGAGCCCGAGCTCGTCCCCGTCAAGCTGCGCCAGCTCGTCGCGTACTTCCTGCGCCTCGGCACGCTCGGATTCGGTGGCCCGATCGCGCTCGCCGGCTACATGCAGCGCGACCTCGTGGAGCGCCGCCGGTGGATCTCGAAGGCAGAGTACGTGCGCGGCCTCGCGCTCGCCCAGCTCGCCCCGGGACCGCTCGCCGCTCAGCTCGCGATGTACCTCGGCTGGGTCCGCGGCGGGTTACTCGGCGCCACGCTCGTCGCGGCTGCCTTCATCCTGCCTTCGTTCCTCATGGTGCTCGGGCTCGCGGCGGCATACGTCGAGCTTGGCGGGCTGTCCTGGATGCAGGGCGTGTTCTATGGCGTGGGTGCGGCGGTGATCGCGATCATCGCGCGCAGCGTGCAGAAGCTCACGAAGCTGACGCTCGCGAAGGATCCGCTGCTGTGGGCGGTGTTCCTCGTCAACGGCGCCGTCACGGCCTGGACCGAATCGGAGATCATCTGGATCTTCGTCGCGAGCGGCGCGCTCGTGTACCTGGTGCGGATTCGACCCGGCTTCGCGACCCGCGCGGGCGCGTTCATGCCCTGGAGCTGGTGGCTCACCGGACTGCACGGTCCGGAGCCGACGTCGACCCTGTGGAAGATCGGCATCTACTTCGCCGAAGCCGGCGCCTTCGTGTTCGGCAGCGGCCTCGCGATCGTACCGTTCCTGCACAGCGGCGTGGTCGATCAGCACCACTGGCTCACCGAGCGTCAGTTCCTCGACGCGGTCGCGGTCGCGATGATCACGCCGGGCCCCGTCGTGATCACGGTCGCGTTCATCGGCTTCCTCGTCGCGGGGTTCGGTGGCGCGCTGGCCGCCGCGATCGGCGTGTTCCTGCCTTGCTACCTGTTCGTCGTGATCCCGGCGCCATACTTCAACCGGATCGCCGACAACCGATCGATCAAGGCATTCGTCGACGGGGTGTCAGCGGCGGCAGCGGGCGCGATCGGCGGGGCCGCGATCGTGCTGGGGCGGCGAGCGATCTTCGACGTGCCGACGGTCGTGATCGCGCTCGTGACGTTCGCCGTGCTGCTCAAGCTCAAGAAGGTTCCCGAGCCGTTCGTGATCATCGCGGCGGGAGTGGTCGGTCTCGCGCTGGCCTAGCTTCACCGACGACCCACCGCTTGCCCACTGTCACGGGCGCGGCGACAGCTCGCGCATCAGCGCCACAGCACGTCGGGACGCTCGCCGCGCGCGAGCTGCAGGTACCGAAAGCCGACGTCGAGCTCGCTATCGGAACCGAGCACGACGGCCTTCGGGGGCAGCGATGACAGCGTGTTGCGGACCTCGTTCTCCATCGCTGGCGCACGTGAGGATCTCGAAACTATCGCCGCGTGCACCCCACGCACGCGCAGCCGCGTGCAACACGAGCACCTGCGCGGCGCCGAGCAGCGCGGTCGCGGCTCGCCCAACGAGATGCGTGCAACGGGCGGAGTGTGCACCGCGACGGCTGAACGACGCGAGGCACATGTGACGCACGTGCTCATGCGGTGCGCGGCCGCCAACGACCGCGGCAGGACGCAGAGACGTTGGTGCTGCCGGACGTCGAACCGGCGCTCGTCCCGCCCTCGGTCCCGCCCTCGACCTGAACAGGCTCGCTCGCTCACCCGGCGCGCAAGCCGTGCACTCAGTGGCTCGTTCCAGTCTTCAGGAGGTAGTACGGGCAGTCCGACACGGCGGATATCACGAACGGCGCGCGGGCGATCCGGGCGACGACGCGATGGGTCCGCGACCACCGCGCGCTCGGCGCGGTAGGGCGTGACGGCATAGGGCACACGGCGCCAGCATACCTGCCGCCACCGTGCGCGGGAGCTGGCGGCGACGGGCGCGACCAGCTCGGCCGGTGGCATCGCGAGCACGCGCCGCTAGCTCGTGGGCACGATCAGGAACTTCTCGCCGGTCGCAGCTTTCGCGTAGGTCCGGAGCTCGGCCAGCGACAGCGCCTGGGCCAGCGAGACGTGCTTCGTGTACTTGCTCGCGAACGTGGTGGTGAGCTCGCGGAAGATGCGGCCTTCGAGCCGCTTCACGGTGTCGGCGCCAAGCTTCGCGAGCAACGGGAAGACGAGCCAGCCGCCGATGCCCCACGCCATACCGTAGGTCCGGACGAGCTCGGTGGGGCGCGGGTCGAGCCCGCCGTAGATGTAGACCTGCTTGTGCGTCGTCGTGCCGTAGCGCTGGTAGCCCTTCACGTGGCGGCTCGCCGCGGCTTCCATCGCGCCGAGGATCTGTGAGGCGAGCTTGCCGCCGCCGATCGCGTCGAACGCGAGCGTGGCATTCGTCGCGGCGAGTTGCTCGGTGAGGTCCGGCACGAACGTCGGCGACGTGCTGTCGACGACGTGCACGGCGCCGAGCGAGCGCAGGATCTCGGCTTGCTCGGGCTTGCGCACGATGTTGACGAGCCCGATGCCGTCCGCGAGGCACACGCGGTTGAGCATCTGGCCTAGGTTCGAGGCGGCCGCCGTGTGGACGAGCGCCGCGTGGCCTTCGTGCTTCATCGTCTCGACCATCGCGAGCGCCGTGAGCGGGTTCACGAAGACGGATGCGGCGTCGACGATCGCGGTGCCGTGAGGCAGCGCGCGGACGGCGCCGACCTTCAACACGCGGTACTGCGCGTACATCCCGCCGCCTCCGAGAGCCGCGACGCGCTGGCCGACGAGCGCTTGCGCGTCGGGGGACGAGCCGGCCGCGACGACGGTGCCGGCGCCTTCGTTGCCCGGGCACATCGACTGATCGACGCGCGCGGCCAGCGCCTTCAGCACGCCCGGCGTGACGCGGGCCGTGATCACGGGCCGCTCGGTCGTCCCGGTCGCCGTCGCGGTCTCCAGATCCGCGCCCGCGAGCACGACGCCGAGATCCGAGGGATTGAGCGGCGCCGCCTCGACGCGCACCAGCACTTGATCAGCCTGCAGGGTCGGAACCGGCACCTCCACGAGCGAGAGCTCGAGCTCTCCGGAGGCCCTGAGGAGTGAGCGCAGCTCGAGCGAGGTCGTGGGCGTGATCATCGCCCGGACTGTAGCCGGAACGTGCGAGCCGACCCGTCGCTCCAGCATGGTGACAAGAGCGTAGCCTTGCATCACGTCACGCTCCTCGCGCTCGGCTGCAGGAACATGGATGAACACGCCGTCCTGCTCGACCATTCATGCGACCTGCGGAATCTGCTCGTGCTCGCCGAGCGGACTTGCGGGCGGATGTTCGATCAACGGCTCCACCAGCGCGTCGCGAGGAGCCGCGCCAGGAGGCATGAGTCTGGGCGCGTACCGCATGGACGATTCGTAGCATTGGGGCTCGAGCGGCCGCACGTCGAGCCCGGCCTCGACGGCCGGGTGGCCTATCGCGAGATCGTGGCCGAAGTAGTGGGTTGGCCAGGCGGCGACGACGGCCGCACCTGGCCGAACACTCAGGGCAGCTTCACCGCATAGCTTCGAAAGCGCTTGTTCTTGATCCGCCCGTCCGCGAGGCCCTGGAGCGCACGCGGCAGCTCGGCCGCAGCGACCGCGACGAAGCTGATGCGCTCGTTCACCGTGATCACGCCGATATCCGCGGCGGCGAGGCCAACGCCCGTGGTGAGCGCACCCACGATGTCGCCGGGTCGCAGCCGGTCCTGCCGGCCGCCCTGGATCGCGATCGTCGCCATCGCCGGCACCGCGGGCGCGGCCGCATCCGCGGTCGGGATCGGCGACGGCGCGATGCCGTCGAGCCACGCGGGTGGGCTGCCGTCGACGAGGCTGATCGCGAGGCCGCTCTTGCCGGCGCGGGCCGTGCGACCGATGCGGTGCGTGAACGTGTCGTGCTCGCGCGGCAGCTCGTAGTTGATCACGGCACCGAGATCATCGATGTCGAGGCCGCGCGCGGCGACATCGGTCGCGACCACGAACCGCAGACTGCCATTCTTGAGCAGCAGCAGCACCGTGTTGCGATCCTGCTGCTCCATGCCGCCATGCAGCGCGACCGCGGCGAAGCTGGCGCGCTCGAGCGCGGCCGCCACCTCGTCGCACGTCTCGCGGTAGTTGCAGAAGATCACCGCCGAGCTCGGCTGGTGATGGCCGAGGATGCGAATCAACGCCGGCAGTCGCTCCCCGCGCGGCATGTCGTAACGCACCTGCGTGATGTCGAGCGTCTCCGCCGGCGCGGTGACCTGCAGCGCATCGCGCTGATAGCGCTCGCTGAGCGCACGCACGGCCTCGGGAAACGTCGCCGAGAACAGCAGCGTCTGCCGATCGCTCGGAGTCGCGCCCGCGATCTGGCTGACGGTCTCGACGAAGCCCATCTCGAGCATGCGATCGGCCTCGTCGATCACGAGCGTGCGGATGCCCGAGAGGTCCAGGCGCTCGCGCACGAGGTGATCCGCGACGCGACCTGGCGTGCCGACGAGCACGTCGACCCCGTGCGCGAGCGACGCCTTCTCGCGCTGCACCGAGGTGCCACCGGTCAGCGTCAGCACGCGCAGGTGGGGCAGGGGACGCGCCAGGCGCCGGATCTCGTCCGCGACCTGCGCCGCGAGCTCGCGGGTCGGACACAGCACGAGCGCGCCCGGCTTCCCGGCCCGCGGCGTGACGCGCGACAGCAGCGCGAGGCCAAACGCAGCGGTCTTGCCCGTCCCCGTCGCAGCCTGCCCGATGACATCGCGGCCGGCGAGCATGGCCGGCAGCGCGAGCGCCTGGATGGGCGTCATCTCGCGATAGCCGAGCTGTGCGAGGTTCTCCAGCCAGCCGGGTGCGAGCGCGAGCGTTTCGAACGACATGGTAGGCCCACCGTAGAGCACGTTCCGCCGCTGCCGGATAGCCGCGTCGCGTGCCGTCGCGCCGCGAGCGAGCGGGGAGCCCTCCGGTACCACCCGTCCGCCCATCGCGCCTACCGCGTGGCCTCCCACACGGCCTGGCGCAGCGCGTCCGCATACGTGGTGATGCTCCCCCGCGACCGCAGCTGCGCGAGCAGCGCCGCGGGTGCAGACCGGCTTCGCCACGACGCGTCCTCACGCGCCGAGGCACTCGCGGCGCGGCCCATCTGATCGATCTCGTAGTCGACGGCCTCGACAGCCTGCTCGAGCGTCGAGAATCGCTCCATCGCGCGACCATCGAGCTCGACCGCCCACCGCTTGCCGCGCCCACCGCTCACGCGCACGGTCACCGCGACGGGGCGGCCGTGCTGCTCGAAGTGCAGCCCGACGCCGTGCCGACCGAGCGAGAACCAGGCGTTGCCCGAGATGGCGCGCACCTCGTGGTTCGGTGCGAGCGTCAGCGGATCGAAGCTCGCCGCGCGATCCTGGATCTCGCGCAAGGTCAGGGCACCGGCCTCGAGCTCGAATTCCGGGTGCTCGAGCATCAGCTGCATCCACGCCCGGCGCGCCTCGCCGACGTCGCCGCCGCGAAGATCGAGATCCCGCGGACACCCGAACAGCGATGGCAGCGAGCACAAGCTGAGCGTCGAGACGTCGACGAAATCGAGGATCAAGCAATCCTGCTTGCCCTCGGCGAGTCGCGTCCCGCGCCCGATGCACTGCGCGTACATCCCCTCCGAACGCGTCGGCCTCGCCATCGCCACGCACGACACGCCGGGATCGTCGAAGCCCTCGGTGAGCACCGCGACGTTGGCGATCACGCGCGTGCGGCCGGCGCGAAAGTCAGCGAGCGCCGTGGCCCGTTCCGCACTCGCCATCGCACCGTGCACGATGCCGGCAGGCACCCCGATCGCATTCAGTGCCCGCGACACGTTGCGGGCGTGATCCACCGTGACGCAGAAGACGATCGTGCGCCGGTCGCGCGCGAGCTCCTGGATCGAGCGCGCGACCAGGACGTTGCGCTCCTGGATATCGACCGCCTCCTCGAGCTCGTCGTCGCGAAAGTCCGCGCCACTCGCGGAGAGGCGCGTCAGGTCGGCCGCCGTGTTGATCCGGAAGCCCTTCAACGGCGCGAGGTACCCATCGCCGATCAGATCGGGCAGCATCTTCGAGTACACGATGCGCTCGAACACCTGATCGAGCCCCTTGCCATCGCCGCGGGCCGTCGTCGCGGTGAATCCGACCAGCGTGCCTTCCCACGTCCGCTCGAACGAGCCGAGCTGGCGCAAGATCCGGAGGTTGTCGTCCGCGGCCGCGTGGTGGCACTCGTCGTAGATCACGAGCCCGAAGTCGCGGCCCTCGAGGACCTTCGCGAGCCGGTCCGCATGCAGCGACCGCATCGAGGCGACCAGCACTTTCGCATCGGCACCCGCGCGCTCGGAGCCACGCTCGAGCGCGACCACGCTCGTGCCCCCCAGCGCATGCGCGAGCTTGTCGCGCGCCTGGCCGAGCAACTCCTCGCGGTGTGCGAGCACGAGCACCTGCTTGCGCGCCATCCGCGCGAGCTGCGAGAAGATCACGGTCTTGCCTGCGCCGGTCGGCAGGCACACGACCATGCGCCGGGTCCCGCTGCGCCGCGCCGCGATCACCGCGTCGATCGCGTCCTGCTGGTAGGGCCTGAGCACGGGGCGGCTCATGAAGACTTCGAGCTTGGCACGTCCCGGGCCGCCTCCGCAGAGCACGCGGGTGGCACACCTTGCACGCTGACCGCGCTCGCTCTGCTAGTGTGCCGCGCTCGTCATGACCAATCCCAAAGAACCGATGCAGACGCTTGCGAACACGCCGGAGCTCGATGCCGCCGCGCTCGAGACTCTGAGAATCTTCACGAAGAACCGGCTCCGCATGGCCCGCATGCTGCTCAAGCGCCGCCGCCGGAAGTCCGGCCAGTAGGCGCCGCACCGCCCGGGCTCACTTGCACCAGCCCTGGCCGTTCGACAGCGGCTCCTGCAGAGCCTGCGCGGCCACGGTCGCGAAGTCCTCGAGCTCGCGGTCGCTCCGAGCGAGTAACCGTCCCGAGGCCCGGAGCTGCTCCGCGGTCTCCTCGCGGCCGTGGACGTCTCAGCTCGCCACGCTTCAGGCCGCGGGCAGACCCTTCGCCCCGCTCGTGTCGGCGCCGGTGAGGTTCGTGCCCTTCAGCTGCGCGCCGGTGAGGTCCGCATTGCGCAGATTCGCTTGCTTCAGGTCCGCACCCACGAGGATCGCGCCGGCCAGATTCGCGCCCGTGAGCTTCGCGTTCCAGAGGTCGGCGTCGCCGAGGTTTGCCTTCTCGAGGTTGGCGTTCTCGAGATCCGCATCGTGGAGGTCGGCGCCGGTGAGGTCCGCGCCCGCGAGCCGCGCATTGCCGAGCTTGGCGCCGCGGAGATCGGCGCCGCGGAGCACGATGCCGGAGAGGTCGGCGGCATCGGTGAGGTTCTTTGCCTGCGTCAGGTTCGCACCCGCCATGTCGACCTTCGTGAGCTTGCAGCCGCGCAGATCGGCGTCGGTGAAGTGCATGACGTCGCGCAGGTTTGCGCCCGTGCAGTCCGCGTCGACGAACACGGTGCCTTGCAGGTTCGATCCCGAGAAGTCGGTCTGCGTCAGGTTCGCGCCCGTGAAGTTGCAGAGCTCGAGCGATGAGCGGCGCAGCGCGACGTTGGTGAGATCCGACCCCGACAGGTCGGCCGACTGCAGATGCACACCCGCGAGGTTCGCGTTGACGAGCCGGACCGAGCGGACCCGCGCCTCCTTGAAGTTCAGCACGTGGCGGAGGTCTGTTCCCTCGAGGTTCGCGCCGGTCAGGTCGGCCTTCCTCAAGTTTGCGCCCTTCATGCGGGCGTTCGTGAAGTTGCAATCGCGCAGATCCGCGCCCGTGAGGTCGGCGTTCTCGAGGTTGGCGCCCGCGAGCGTCGCGCCCCGGAGCTTCGCGCCCTGAAGCTCTGCACCCTCGAGGGTGACGCCGGTGAGGTCGGCGCCTTCGAGGTTGGTCTCGCGGATGTTCAGCGCACCCCGCAGCGACACACCCACGAGCTTCGCCTGCTGCAGATTGGCGTCGGCGAGGTTGGCGCGGAACAGATCCGTGCCCTGGAGGTTCGCGCGGCTGAGATCCGCCCGGCGCAGATCCGCGCCCTCGAGCTTGGCGTTGGTGAAGTCCACCTCCGCGAGGTTCGCGCGCGTGAGCTTCGTGTCGCGCAGGATCGCATCGCGCAGCGTGGCGCCCTTGCCGTTCGCGCGCCACAGGTTCGCGCCCTCGAGGTTGGCGCCCGTGAGATCGGCGCCCGCGAAGTTCGCGCCGCGCAGGTTCGCGCCGGCGAGTCGGGCCTTCTTCCACACGGCCTCGGAGAGATTCGAGTCGGTGAGATCCGCCGACTCGAAGTCCGTGCTCTCGCCCGACGATGACTGGAGCTTGCACTGCACCATGTGGGCGCCGCGAAAGCGCGCACCATCGAGCTTGGCGCGGAGCAAGACCGCCTCGCCGAGCTTCGCCTTCTCGACGAACGCCCCCGCGAGCCGGGCATCGGTGAAGTCGGCGCGGTGCGCATCGGCCGACTCGAGGTTGGCGCGCTCGAGGTTCGCCTCGGTGCAGTTCGCACCGCGCAGGATCGCGAAGCGCAGCGAGCCGCCGCCGAGCTGCGCCGAGGTCAGGTTCGTGTCGGAGAGGTCAGCGCCATCGAGCCGCGCCTGGTCGAGCGCCTGGGCGAACCGCACGTCGGTGGCGGTCAGCGTCGCGCGCCAGAAGTCCGCGCCCGCGACGTTCGCATCCTGCAGGCGCGCTTCGCGAAGGTCGGCATAGCGCAGCACGCACCGCTCGAGGTTCGCGCGCTCGAGGTTGATCTTCACCATGGTCGCCTGCTGCGCGTTGGCGCCGGAGAGATCGGCGAACGACAGATCGGCGTGCGAGAGCTGCGCGCCGCGGAGCGAGCCGCCCGTGAAGCGCGCACCGGAGAGCTTCGCGCCACTGAGCTCGGCACCCGTCAGGTTGCACTGCGCGAGCACGGTCGAGCCATCCGGCGCCTTGGGGGTGGTGGCCGCCACGGGGGAGGGGCGCGCGGCGACGGGACCGGATGCCGAGACGGCCAGCGGCGCGGTCGGTACGCCCGACGACGCGGGGCGCGCTGCGACCGTGGCGCCCGCGGGAGGCGACGGCGACGGCGAGACCGCATTCGGACGAGCGGTCGGGGTCATCGGCGCGGACGGTTTTACGGCAGCCGTCGGGAGCTTCGGATCGATGGACATTCCCGCCCACTCTACAGGGGCCGTCCCCGGACCGGTGGCCGCCGCCCGCAATCCTGCGCCGCGCGGAGTTGCACCGTTGGGCCTACATCGAGATGGCGTGAATCACGAGCGACGTTCGCGCGTCCCATCCCCATCATGCAGGGATGGATGCGAGGCGCGTTGATGGTGGTGGGCACCGCGAGCCTCGCGCTCGCGTGCTCGGCGACGGCCGCGCCGGCGAGGAGGCCGAGCTTGCCTGCCGTCGTGCCACCGCCCGCGGCGCCGTCCGCTGTCGAGACTCCGGCACAGCGGGTGTTGCGGCTCGTGAACGGGTTCCGGTCCACCGCCGGGCTCCCGGGCGTCGTGCTCGACGCGAAGCTCAGCGTGGGCTGCATGGAGCACGCGAGGTACATGCGGCTCAACCGCGACACCGACGCGATGGCGGGGCTCAACGCCCATCACCAGCGCGCGAACCTGCCGGGCGCGACGCCGGCGGGCGCGGCCTGCGGTGCCGCTGCCGATCTGTTCCCCGGCGTGGCGGACCTCGGCACCGCGGTCGACGGCTGGATGGCGGGCTTCTATCACCGCCGCCCGATCCTCGATCCGGATCTGCGCTCGATCGGGGTCGGCTACGCACCGCTGCCCGACGGCACGCTGATGGCCGCCGTGATGTTCGACGACGCGAACGGCAGCGCGGAGCCGGCCGCGATCGCCTATCCCGCGAACGGGCAGACCGGTGTCCCGCTGCAGTACGGCAGCGAGATTCCGGATCCGGTGCCGTCGACCACGCCGGGCGGCTATCCCGTGACTCTTCAGGTCCCTGCCTTCGATGCCCTCACCGGCGTCACGGCGAAGCTCGTGGGGCCGGATGGCCGGGCGGTCCCGATCTACCTGTCGACGCCCGAGGCGCCGGCGACCTCGTTCGGCCAGTACGGCGTGATCTGCCTGATCGCCACGCGGCCGCTCACCCCCGCCACCACCTATCGCGTGGTGATCGACGCGACCTGGAGCCAGCGCCCGAGCCACTGGGCCTGGAGCTTCACGACCGTCGCCCTGCGAAGGGTGGACGCGAGTGACGACGCCGCGATCACGGCCGCGGTCGGCACGCCGAGCCTCGTGCGCGGCACCGTGATCTACGGCGGGATGATGGACAGCGACACCGTGTTCCTCACTCTCGGACCCGACGGCGCGCATCCCCGCATGGTGTCCGTGATCATCGACCTCGAACAGTGGAAGCTGGTCACCGGCACCGCTGCGCCGGCCGCATTTCTCGGCGCGACGATCGAGGTGCAGGCGACGCCGCAGCTCGTCCAGTCGCAGTACCTGAACCTCCCGGTGGCGCTCGCCGCGCACCTCCGCGTCATCGCGCGCCCGTGACCCCGCTCATCGCCTCCGGATCGCGAGCAGGCCGACGGTCGCGAGGGCAGCACCGCCACACACGACGAACCCGACGCGCACCCCGAAGGCCTGCGTGAGCGCGCCGATCGCCAGCGGGCCGAGCATGTCGCCCACCTCCTTGAACGACTGCGCCGCGCCCACGGCTGCACCGAGCTGACGGTCGCCGGCGATCTTCGTGACGAGCGTGTCAGTGTTCGTCCAGACCGTGCCGACGCCGAGGCCCGCGACGATCGCGAGCGGCACGAGCGGCCAGCCGGTCACGGCCGGGATTACGAGGGTGGCCGCAGCCGCCGCGGCGAGCCCCACGATGATGGTGAGCGCGGGGTCGACCCGGTCCGCGATCCACCCCGCGAACGGCTGGACGAGCAGGTAGCTCGCGGTCGTCGCGCTCACGATCAGGCCGGTCTTCCCCGTCGAGTACCCGAGCCCGTGCAGGTACACCGGCATGAAGCCGAACAGCACGCCGACCACGAACATGTTCACGACGATCGCGACGTAGGTCGGCATCAGGGCCGGATTCTTCAGGAGCGCGAACAGCTGCTTGAACGAGGGCTCGTCGTCGTCGTCGTCGAGCGGCGCGGGCCGGTCGCGAGGGAGGATGAACGTGAGCGCGAGGGCCAGGACGCCGAGCGCCGCCGACGCCACGAACACGCTCGCAAAGCCGGCGCGCGTCGCGAGCATCGCGCCTGCTGTCGGTGCGAGCACATAGCCCGCGCCCTTGACCGCGTTGTAGATGCCGAACGCGCGCCCGCGACCCTGGACGTAAAACCGTCCGACCAGGGCGATCGACACGGTGGAGAGCGCCGCCGCGCCGAGGCCCTGCACGAACCGCACGAGCAGCAGGAGCTTCGCAGGGACCACGAGATACAGCAGCGAGCCGAGCACGAAGAGCACGAGCCCGAACATCAACGTGACGCGCATGCCCCGGCGGTCCGCCAGGACGCCCGCGATCGGCTTCGCGAACAGCTCCGCGAAGTCGTAGACCGCGATCAGCAGGCCGATCATCAGCGCGCCGAACCCGACCTTCTCCGCGTAGTCGGGCAGGTTGACCGCGACGACATGCGCGCCGAACGAGGTGACGAACCCCGACAGCGCGAGGATCACGAGATACAGGCGCCGCCTGGAGGGACCGGGCTCGTTCGACATCGCCACGGCCGGTATCCTTGCCCACGAATGGAGTGCGCGTCCCGCCGCGAGCCCGCAACCTCGGAGCTCGCCTGGACGGCGGGTCGGCGCAGCCCGGCCGCCGTGCGGTGCTACGGTGGCGCGTGCTCGTCGCGGTCGAACGTCTGCTGATCAAGCTGCGGCAGCCGGCGTCGCGTGCGGACGAGCTCGTCGCGCTCCGGCGCCGGTTGCGAGCCGAGCGGAGCGCGGCCGTCGACGAGCCCGAGCCCGCGCTCGCCCGCGAGGTGCTCGCGCGCAAGCTCGCGGTGGCCGACGTGCTGACGGCGGTCGAGTCGTGCCGCAGCTGCGCGAAGGGCCAGCCCCTCCCGCGCGGTCAGCACGACGGCGGTGACTGTTGCGCGGGCGTGACGGAGCAGCTGTTCGACGACCGCGAGCTCGCCGCGCTCGCCGCGGCCGGGACGCGGCCGCGTGACCTCGTGGCCCCGCGCGAGGTCCATGCGGGATGCGCGTTTCGCGGCGCGCAGGGCTGCACGCTCGCCGTGGCGCATCGACCCGCGCGGTGCGTTCACTATCTGTGCGACACGCTTCGCCACGAGCTGTTCGACCGTGGCCAGCTCGACGCGGTCGAGGGCAAGCTGGCCGCGCTCGATCACGCCATGCAGCGCTTCGGCACCGTCCACCGCGCGCGCGTCGACCGCGAGGTGCTCGCGCCGCTGGTCGAGGCGATCGCCGCGAGCATGCCCGCCCGCGGTCCGCGCACGCCGACCGGCTGACGCCCCACGCGCTGGCGCCCCCGCAGCCCGGCGACCGCTGTCGTGGCGCAGGAGTGTGATCGCGAGGTTGCAGCCTCGGCGCCCCATCGCGAGGTGAAGAAGCTGGTCACCATCACGACCGGCAAGACGCTGCCGCTCGACATCGAGCTCGCGGGCGGCATCGATCGCGGGCCGACGCGCACCTACTGACGCCAGGCGACTTCGATGCGCGGGCTGGGCTCGAGCGTGCGGTTGCCGCCGCTCTCCCAGACGAGCTCGCCATCCGCGCCCCGGCGCAGGAACTTGAACTCGATCTCCGCCCCGGTGGCGAGGTGCAGCGTGGCCGACCAGGTCTTCTTGGCGGCGGTCATCGCGAGCGCGTGCTCGGGCTCCCAGTCGCCGAGCTCGGGCAGGCCGCCGCACATCAGCACGGTGTCACCGCGCTCCGCCACGACCCCGCTCAGCACCACCGTCGTGGCGACCACCGGCGGCGTCTCCGCGATCGCGATGCCGGGTGCGGCGGGCGGTGCGGGTGCGCGCGCGACGAACCCGTCCGCGGCCTGGCTCACGGTTTCGTCGATCGCCGTCGCGGCGAGGGCCGCGTGGTCGACCAGCGCGTCGATGGCCTGCGTCGGCGTGGGTGCCTCATGCGCGGGCGCCACGTCCGCAGCGGTCGTGGTCTCGAGCGACGTCACGCGGACGCCCGCTGCCGGTGCCGGCGGCGTGCCCAGCAGCTCGTCGAACCGCGCCTCGACGCGGTCGAGCCGGTCGCCCAGCCGCCGTAGCTCGGTGCGCAGCTGCGCGACCTCGCCCGGCTGGAACCCGGATTGCTCGCCGAGCCCCGCGCGCGCGCGCGCGGCATCGAACAGCGCCTCCGCCGAGTGGTGATCGAAGCGCAGCCTCAGCGCCGCTATCAAGTCGTCCTTGCTCAGCATCGTGAACCTCCCGCGCAGACCCTAGACGATTTCTGGTGCGACGGGCGCCTGACCCTGCGGTCAGGGACCGGCCACGCGGACGGCGATCCGGAGCGCGGGCGGGTCCTGGGTCCCGAGCACCAGCTCGAGCGTCGCCTCGTCGCGGCCGACTGCCCGCGCCAGCCGGTGGAGCTGCTCGACCCGGTTGGGAGTCGGGTGGAACCCGGCGAGCATGCTCTCGATCGGTAGCCACTCCACGCGATCCCACGCGAGCCCGAGCCCCGGCAGGACGACTCCGTCGCGCGCGCGAACCGAGACCCGGCTCGTCAGGCCACGCGCCAGCGAGCGCTGGAGATTCCCGCCAACGCGACGCTGCGCGGGCGTGACGCCCATGGTCTCGGCCACGCGGTCGTTGCGCGCGATCGCGGCGGCCGACGCGGTGGGGTCGCCATGCGGCTGCGCGAGCGCGTACGTCCACGTCGTGCCGTCGGTGCCGAGTGCCACGAGCTCGTCCATGCCCATGCCGTCACCGCGCGGGTCGACGATCGCGGGCGCGCCTGCGGGGAGGGCTGCCTCGTCGGAGTAGGCCGTGCAGCTCGTCGCGCCGATCTCGAGGCGGAGGCGGTCGCCCACGAGCGCGTCGAGCCACGCGCCGCACAGCGGCCGCGCCTGCGCTCGGGTCACGTGCGTCGCGACGGTGAGCTCGTCGAAGCCGTGCGGCACGATCACGACGAGGTCATCGCCGCACGCGCTCGCGAGGGGCTCGAGCCGCGCGAGCAGGCCGGCCGTCTTGATGCCGAGGAGCCCGCCGATCGTCGCGATCGCGTCGAGCTGGTGCGGGTGAGGGCTCGCGGTGCGGGTCACGGGCGGACCATACGTCGGCGGGACCTGGGGCCGATAGGAAGCTCTCGCGCAAGGGCACGGATGCGGATGCGGGGCGGGCGCGGTCCGCGTGGTACCTCCGGCCGCGATGAAGCACCTGATCCTCGCGTCGATCCTGATGGTGGCTGCCTGCGGCGGCTCGAAGGCCAAGAACACCGAGGTGGCGAACGGCGGCATGGGCTCCGCCGCCGTCGACCCGACGATCCCGTCGTGGGCGCCGAAGAGCTGCGTCGCTTACGCGGAGGCCGTGACGCAGGCGATCGGCTGCGAGGACATCGAGAAGGCGAAGCGTGACGCGGTCGAGGAGACCTACGAGGGCGCGCTCGCGTCGTGGAAGGCGGAGCAGAACGCCACCGCCGAGCGCATCGCCGAGGTGGACAAGAGCTGCACGAGCAGCACCGAGTCCGTCAAGGCGGAGATCACCGGGCACTGCGTCCCCGCGACCAAGCCCGAGTAGCCCGCGCGAGCCGCGACCGTGGACGGCCGCTCGCGGACGCCAGCGGCACGGGCGCGCCGGCCCGGCCGCCGGGGGACGTGTTACAAACCGTCGAGTGAAGCGGGCCAGCCCTGTCCTCGGAGTGTGGGCCTATGCCGAGTTCGGCGCCGTGGTCGCAGCATTTCTGCCCATGTTGGCGATCTCGTCGCTGCGCCATCGGGGCGACCCGACGCAGCGTGCGCCCGGCCAGTGGATGCGCCGGATGGGTCGGACGGCCGCGCGGCTGTCGGCGCTGTGGAAGATGGACGTCGAGGGCGAGAAGCCGCCCGGGATCGACACCGAGGCGTACGTGGTCGTCGCGAACCACGAGTCACAGGCCGATCCGTTCCTGCTGTCGTTCCTGCCGTGGGACATGCGATGGGTCGCGAAGGAGTCGCTGTTCAAGCAGCCGCTCAGCGGCTGGGCGATGCACCTCGGCGGCGACATCCCGCTGCGCCGCGGCGAGGGCGAGAGCGTCCGCGCGTGCCTCGAGGAGTGCGAGCTCGCGCTCCGCAGCGGCATCTCGGTGATGATGTTCCCCGAGGGCACCCGGTCCGAGGGTGGCGAGCTGCTGCCGTTCAAGGACGGCGCGTTCGACCTCGCGATCCGGGCGGGCGTGCCGATCCTGCCGATCGCACTCGCGGGCACCCGGGCGATGCGACCGAAGCACTCGCGCTGGTTCGGCAAGGCGCACGCGTGCGCGAAGATCCTCGCGCCGATTCCCACCACGGGGATGACGGCGGCCGACGTGGGGCGCCTCCGCGATTCAGCGCGCAGCGCGATCCAGGCGGCGCTGCCCGACCTGCGGTCGCGCTACAGCGGCGAGCCGTAGGGATCGGGGACGGGTTCAGGTCCGATGCACGCGGGACTCGCGGCGCTGGTCGATCCGGGTGCGGTCGCGGCGCTGCTGGCGAGCTACGAGGGCGATCGCCCGTTCGTGGTGCACGGCGCGCGCGCGGGGATCGCGGAGCTGCTCGCGCTGCCCGTGCTCGCATCGATCGACGCGATGCTCTCGGCATGGCCCGAGCCGGTCGAGGTCCACCTGCCGGACGTGGCCGACGAGGCGAGCTCGGTGAGCGTCTCGCCCCATCACGCCCGCGCGATGTTCGCGAGCGGGATGGGGCTCCTGTTCAGCGGCGTGCAGCGCTACTCGCCGACGCTGGCGCCGTGGCTCCGCGCGCTCCGCGTCGAGCTCGGGCTGTCCGCGCTCACGGAGAGCCGTTGCCTCGTGTACGCGACGCCGCCCGGCGTGGGGACCGCCCCGCACTTCGATCAGAACGTGAACTTCGTGCTGCAGGTGCACGGCACCAAGACGTGGTTCCTCGCCCCGAACACCCACGTCGCGCGACCGCTGACGCGGCACACCATGGGCCAGGAGCCGGATCCCGAGCTCGCGTCGTATGCCGGACAGCCGCTGCCGACGGCGCTGCCCGCCGACCGCACCGAGATCGTGCTCGAGCCGGGCTCGGTGCTGTTCGTGCCGCGCGGCATGTGGCACGCGACCAAGGCGACCACCGCGTCGCTGCAGTTGAACTTCACGTTCAGCCCGCCCTCGTGGCTCGACGTGCTCACGACGGCGCTGCGGAGCCGGCTCGCGCAGTCACGGCGGTGGCGCGAGACCGCGACGCCGCTCGACGCCGCGCGGTTCGACGCGCTGCTGCGCGAGCTCGCCGACGACGCCGCGCACTGGAGTGGCGCCGAGATCCTCGCCGCGACCGAGGCGGCCGACGCGCCCTCGGATGCAGGCGATGAAACCGATGCAGGCGATGCGGGCGCGACCGACGCGACGCCGCACTGAGCGCGCGCTCAGAGCGTCGTGCGCCAGCTCGGGTATCGCAGCGTGACGCCGAGCTCGGCGTGGAGACGACCGTTCGCGATCCGCCGGTCGGACGTCAGCATCGAGGCGACGTCGGGTGGCACCGACGAGGCGGGCACGCGCGGCGGCGCCGGCAGGCCGAGGTGCGCGGCCACCGTATCGACGACGATGCCGAGCGGCGTGGGATCGTCATCCGCGACGTTGATCGCCCCGGTGACGCGCGGGTGGTCGGCGGCGGCGAGGATCGTGGTGACGAGATCGTCGACATGGATCCGGCACACGTGCGAGGTGCCATCGCCCACGACCCGGTAGTCGGGGGCGCGCAGGCGGTCCGCGAGCATGCGGCCGGGGCCGTAGATGCCGGCAGGGCGCAGGACCAGCCAGGGCACGGGCGGGGTCGCGGCGCCACACGCGGCGGCCAGCGCCGCCTCGGCGAGCACGCGCGCATGGCCCGTGGCCGAGGTGGGTGCGAGCAGGGCGGTCTCGTCGACGAGGGCGCCGTGCGCCGGCCCGTACACGCCGGTGGAGGACAGGTAGATCACGCGCGCGGCGGTTCGCATCGCGGCGACGACATCTGCGAGCTCGCGACCGGGGTTCGCGCCGGGCGGCGCGCAGATCACGACGATCGCCCCGGGGCCGGCCTGGGCCGACACCGCGGCGAGGCTGGCCGGCACGCCGAGATCCGCGTGCATGGTGGTCACGTCGCCCAGCGTCGCGACCTCGGCCAGCGCCACCGGATCGCGGCGCGTGGCCACGACCCGCTCGCCGCGCCCGCGCTCGACCACGGCGCGCACGAGCCGGGTGCCGGTATATCCGCACCCGAGGAGCACCCACGTCGCGGGCGCACCGGCGATCGGGGTTGGCGCGTTCACCATGGGCCGGCAGCGTATCCCGTGCCGCTGACAGGACGTGGTTCACCCGCTGGCGAACTGCGGGGCGTCTGGTAGGCACCTGCGATGAGCACGGATGAAAGGCTACCCGCATGGGCGATCGCGGGGCGCGAGGGGTGGACCTGGACCGGGCAGGGCCGGCCGCCGTTCGCGGTCCCGCCTGCGGCAGGACAGGAGTCGGTCTGGGACTACCCGCGGCCCCCGCGCCTGGAAGCCGACTCGCGCGAGGTGATCGTACGCCATGGCGACCTCGTGGTCGCGCGGACGAGCACGCCGGTGCGGCTCCTGGAGACCTCGCATCCGCCGACGTTCTACGTCCCGCGCGGCGAGGTCGCGATGCAATACCTGACGCGTGCGGCCGGCGAGTCGCTGTGCGAGTGGAAGGGAGCGTGCACGTACTTCGACGTGGTCGTCGGTGACCTGCGCATCCCGCGCGGCGCGTGGTCCTACGAGCGGCCCTTCCGCGACGCGCAGATCATCGCCGGCCATGTGGCGTTCTATGCGTCACCGCTCGCGTGCAGCGTGGGCGGCGAGCGCGCGCGGCCGCAGGCAGGAGGCTTCTATGGCGGCTGGATCACACCCGACCTCGTCGGCCCGTTCAAGGGCGACCCGGGCACGCGCGGCTGGTGATTCCGGCGGTCCTGCTTTCACTGCGCGCGCGAGACATTCACGCGTAGCTTGCCGCCCGCGCGCTCGATCATGACCGTCCACGGGCGACAGCACACCGCGCAGTCCTCGACAAGCACGCCCGTCGTGTCGGGGTCGACGTAGAGGTCGACCCACTCGCGGCAGTACGGGCAGCGCACGCGGACCGAATCCTCCATCCGGTCAACGTAGCGGCAAGCCGCGCAACCTGCGACCCGCGGTCAGCATCCAATCTGCATGTACTCCATGGAACGCACGCAGATCCTGCCGCGCCCGCTCTCCGAGGTATTCGCCTTCTTCGCGGACGCCGCCAACCTCGAGCGCATGACGCCGCCGTTCCTCGGGTTCCAGATCAAGACCCCGCTGCCGATCACGATGGGCGCCGGGACGCTCATCGACTACAAGATCTCGCTGCACGGGATCCCGATGAAGTGGCGCACGCGCATCGGCGAGTACGTGCCCGAGGTGCGCTTCGTCGACGAGCAGCTCAAGGGACCCTACAAGGTCTGGCACCATACGCACGAGTTCCGGGCCGTTCCCGGCGGGACCGAGGTCGTCGACCGCGTGCAGTACGAGCTGCCGCTCGGGCCACTCGGGAAGATCGCACATGCGCTGTTCGTGCGCCGTCAGCTCGCGACGATCTTCGACTACCGGGAGCGGACGATGAGCGAGCTATTCGGACCCGTCCCGGCGCGCGTCGCGACCTGACGCTCACCTGGGGGCACGGCCGCGGCGTGCCGATCGCCATGTCGGTGTTCGCGGCTTGCATGCCTACCTGCGTCTTGGCGATGCTCGCCCCATGGCGCGGTCGTTCGGTCGGTTCCAGATCTCGGCGGAGCTCGGTGCCGGCGCAATGGGAACCGTGTATCGCGCGTACGACGAGATGCTCGGCCGCACCGTCGCGATCAAGACGTTGCACGTGCACGACGCGGGGGTGCGCGAGCGGTTCCTGCGCGAGGCGCGGGCCATCGGGGCCGTCTCGCACCCCAATATCGTCGCCGTGTACGACGCGGGCGTCGAGGACGACACGCCGTACCTCGTGATGGAGCATGCCGCGGCGGGCGCGTTCAGCGACCGCGTCAAGACCGGACCGCAGCCTCGCGAGACCGTGTGCCAGGTGGGCATCCAGATCGCGGGCGCGCTCGCGGCCGCGCATGCCGTCGGCATCCTGCATCGTGACGTGAAGCCCGCGAACATCCTCGGCACCGATGGTCAGACGTGGAAGCTCGCGGATTTCGGCATCGCGCGGCTGCCGGATTCGAAGCTCACCATCACCGGGCAGTTCCTCGGCTCGCCGGCCTATGCCGCACCGGAGTCGCTGCGTGCGGGCGAGTTTTCACCCGCGTCCGACGTGTACGGCCTCGGCGCGACGCTGTACGAGGCGCTCGCGGGCCAGCCGCCGTACGGCAATCACGACATGGCGTCGCTGATCCGCAAGCTCGAGGAGGAGCCGACGCCGATCGCCGCGGTGGTCGCTGCGCCCGGCGTGCTCGGCGACGCGATCATGGCCGCGCTCGCCCGTGATCCCGCGCGCCGCCCCAGCGCGTTGCAGCTCGCCGCGATGCTCGCGAAAGAGGATCCGCGGAGCACCGCGGTGGCCACGGTGGCGCTGGTCGCGCCGCTCGGCGGAGTCGGCGGAGTTGGCGGAGCTGGCGCAGCTGTCGCGACGGCCGC
>JAYSYE010000134.1:0-20126 GCA_043716635.1 Deltaproteobacteria bacterium
CACCGAACTGCGCCGGCCAAAGCTGGACCTGAACTGAAGTTACTCGTAGACATCCGCGGATCCGTATTCGAGCGGCGCCGACTTCCTCGGCTGGAAGGATCTCGACGGCGCGCGGCAGTTCGTGCGCGACGACGGGTTCGAACGCGTGCCGCTCGCCACGCCGAGGCTGTGGCTGACGCGCGAGGGCTGGCAGCGCGGCGGCGAGATCAGCGTGTTCACCGTTCCGGGGTGACGACGGGCCCCGGCGGGCAGCAGCGAGACGATCTGGCTGCGCACCGCCGAAGCGCCGTCTCGAAGTGACGCTACACGAGCGCGCGGACCGGCGTTTCGACGCGGCGCATCGTGGTCGCCTCGCTTGGCAACGCTCCTATCCGCGCCAACCAGGTGCGCCGACTACGAGTGTGAAGGGCGTAGGCCCTCGGGCCCCCCTGCGCCAAACGGAAACCACGCGGACTGGTCGGCCCCAGCCAAGCCGTGATTCGGATTGAAGATTCGAGTCGCCCCCCTATCTGAGTCGTTCGCCGTTCACGTCGGTCGTCGTGAGCTCCAGGCACGGTCCCGCCTCTCGGCCTCGCGTGGTCTCGTCAGCACGCCATCCGAGGCACTCTGCGATGGAGGGCGTGCATACCCACTGCGCGTGTGCCGAGGTCCATGTGGAGCTGCATTCCCTTCCGGGATCGCATTTGAAGTCCAAGCCCTTGGCGCGCCAGAAACATGACGCCACCGGCTGAGCAGTGCATCGCGAATCAAAGCAGGCGCCAGGGTCGCTGACGCACTCCCTAAGGGCGTTGCCGCTCAACGGGGCACCACTCGTCGTTCGAAATCATTCACCGGTTACTTCCGCAGGCGCCCGAAGAACTCGCGCGCGACGGCGGTCTTCGGCGCATCCACGACCTGATCCGGCGGGCCGTCCTCGGCGATCGTGCCGCGATCGATCACCCAGACGCGGGTCGCGATGTCGTGCGCGAACTGCATCTCGTGCGTGACCACGAGCATGGTCATGCCGCCCTTCGCGAGGTCGCGGATCACCTGCATCACGTCGTCGCGCATCTCGGGATCGAGCGCGCTCGTCGGCTCGTCGAACAGCATCACGTCGGGGGCGCCGGCGAGCGCGCGCGCGATCGCCACGCGCTGCTGCTGACCGCCCGAGAGCTCGTGCGGGTATGCCCCGGCACGATCCGCGAGTCCGACGCGCGCGAGGAGCTCCTGCGCGCGAGCGACGGCCGCCGCACGCGCCGTGCGCTTCACCACGGTCGGCGCGAGGATGATGTTGTCCATCGCGGTCAGGTGCGGGAACAGGTTGAACTGCTGGAACACCATGCCGACGCGGGTTCGCAGCGCGCGCAACGCGGCGCCATCGCGCGCTCCCATGCCCGGCCGCAGCTCGTGCCCGGCGATGGTCACGGCGCCCGCATCGAAGGTCTCGAGGTAGTTCAGGCACCGCAGCAGCGTCGACTTGCCGCCGCCAGAAGGCCCCACGATCGCGATCGTCTCGCCCGCCGCGACCTCGGCCGAGACATCGACGAGCACCGGCCGGTCGCCGTGGCGCTTAGAGAGCGAGCGGACGCTGATCACGCGCGAGCCTCCTCTCCAGCCGCCGCGCCAGCTCCGACAGCGGGAACGAGAGCAGCAGATAGAACAGCGCGCAGGCGAGGCCCGGGACGAGCCAGCTGCGGACGTCGACCGCCGCGATCGTCATCCGCTTGGTCAGCTCGATCACCGTGATCACGCTGACGAGCGAGCTGTCCTTGAGCAGCGACACGAAGTCGTTCGTCATCGGCGGCAGCGCGAGCCTCAGCGCCTGCGGGACCATGATGTGGCGCAGCGTCTGGCCCGGCGTGAAGCCGAGGGCGCGCGCCGCCTCGCCCTGCCCGCGCGGGATCGCGAGCAGCGCCCCGCGATACACCTCGGCCTCGTACGCGGCGTAGTTGAGCCCGAGGCCGATCACGGCGGCCGTCATGGGGGCGAGCTTGATGTACTCCGAGAGCCCGTAGTAGAGGACGTAGAGCTGCAGCAGCACCGGCGTCCCGCGAAAGCCCTCGATGTAGACGCGTGCGAGCGCGCGGGCCCCGCGTCCGCCGTAGATGCGGCCGATCGCGAGCAGCAGACCGAGCGGGACCGCGATGAGGAACGCGAGCCCCGAGATGACGACGGTGATCACCGCGGCCTGCGCGAACTGCCACACCATCGTCGCGTCGAAGTGCCGCGCGTGCGGCGGTGCGCTCTCGGGCGGCCGCTCCGCGAGCTGGCGGGCGTCCCACAGGTGCGCCGCGCGCAGGATGCGCTCGAGCTCGCCATCCTTGCGCATGCCTGCGAGCGCGTCGTCGATCGCTCGCTGGAGCGCGACATCGCCCTTGCGGATGCCGATCACGTACGAGCCCCGCGCGACGTCGTACGGGAGGCACCGCAGCGTCGGGCGCGACGGGATGCAGCCGTAGCGATCGGCGATGATGTTGTCGAGCAGCACGGCGTCGGTGCGGTGATCCGCGAGGTCGGCGTAGGGCTCGTCGTTGCCCTCGTACAGCACGGGCTCGATGCCGGTGACCGAGCGCAGGATGTCGTGCGCGTACGTCTGGTTGAGCGTGCCGACGCGCTTGCCCGCGAGATCGAAGATCGATCCGTACGTATCGTCGGCGCGGATCGTGAGCGTCTCGGCGTACGTGAAGTACGGGTCGGACAGGAGGATCCGCTCGCGGCGCTCGCCGGTCGCCTCGAGACCGTTCATCGCGACATCGAAGTCGCCGCGCTCGAGCGACGGCACGAGGTTCGACCACGAGTACTGGACCATCCGCGCCTTCACGCCGAGGCGGCGCGCGATGGCAGCCATGATGTCGACCTCGAAGCCGATCAGGTGCGCGGGCTTCGCCGGATCCTCGTAGACGTACGGCTCGCCGCCCTGCACGTCGGCACCCCACGTGATCTCGCCACGCTGCTGGATCGCGGCGAGGGTCGGGCCGTCGCCGGTGACCGGAGGTGCGACCCCGTGACATCCGATCGCGAGCATCACGAGGATCACGCCCGAGAAGCACGCGCCGACGATCGATCCCCTCACCTCGATATGGTAACGCGATGCCCGCGCAGCGGGCCGCTTCCACTACCCGCCGCAGACGGCGTGGGCGGCGGCGCGGGCCGCTCCCATGAACGGGAGGTGCTTGCCGTTCTTGTAGGTCCACCACTGCGACCACGACCGGCCGTGATTGGAGATGTTCGCGGCCGCGCGCGCATTGCACGACGCGGAGAATGCACAGGCGCGCGAGACCTCGGGGTGCCAGTAGGAGTTGATCTGCCACAGGCCGCGGTCGACCCCGTGCGCGTTGCCGGCCGTGTTCGAGATGCCGGGGCGGAAGCCCGACTCGGCCTTGGCCACCGCCACCGCGGTCGCGACGCGATCGCCGACGCACGCGATGCCCGCGTTCACCACGAGGCGCGCGACCGCCTGATAACCGAGCGCGCCGTCGGCCTTGCTGTCGCTGGTCTCCTGGTCGAACTCGGTGTCAGCGGAGGTGTCCGCATCGCTCACCGTGAGGTCCTCTGGATCCTCGACGGTGTCATCCGTCGCGCAGGCGGTTGCACTGATCGCGCAGAGCGCGAGAGCCAGGAGCGGGGCGAAGCGAGCAGCGGAGCGTGCGAGCGAGACCATGGAAACCTCCGGGGCGGGCAGGATGGAAAGAGCAGGATTACAACCAGCCTCTACAAGCGCCGGACCAGCCCCGCCTGCGTCGTTCTGCGTCCGTTCTGCCCACTGGCTGCGTCCGTTCTGCCCACTGGCTGCGCCCGTTCTGCCCACTGGCTGCGTCAGTGCTTCCGCGGATCCGCGTCCGAGCTACGTCCGCGCTGCCGCTGGCGGCCTCTGGACCGGCCAGCGAACTTCGCGCACTGGAAAGTCGAGTCGCCGTCACCACGCGCACAGGCAGATCGACCGGTCGGGTAGCGGCGGGATACTGTTCGCCGCAGATGCAGCACGTCGTGTTCTCGCCGGGAATGTTCGGGTTCGGCCAGCTCGCGTCGTTCAATTATTTTACACATCTCGAGCACGCGCTTGCACGACGCTTCGCCGACGCGGGCATCGAGGTCGCGACGCACGTCGTCGACGTGTTGCCCACCGCGTCGGTACGACGGCGGGCGGCTGCGCTGGCCGAGCTGGTCGCGGCCACGGCGACAGGCGACGACGCGATCCATCTCGTGGGGCACTCGACCGGCGGGCTCGATGCGCGCCTCGTCGCGTCCCCCGCGGCTCGCCTCGGCGTACCCGCGGAGCGGCTGGCATGGCTGCCGCGCCTGCACTCCATCACCACGATGAACACGCCGCACCGCGGCACGCCGCTCGCGAGCTTCTTCACCACCGCGAGCGGTCAGCGCGCGCTGTACGCGCTCTCGGCGTTCACGATGGTCGGGCTCTCGATCGGCGCGCGGCCGCTCGCCCTCGCGAGCTCGCTGCTCGGGATCGTCGGCAAGTCGCATCGCGCGCTCGGCGTGCGGGTCGCGGTGCTCGACCGCTCGATGGACTCGCTGCTGCGGGTCGTCGACGACGCGCGCAGCCCGACGGTGAAGGCGTATCTCGCCGCGATCAAGGACGACCAGGGCTCGATGCTGCAGCTGTCCCCCGAGGCGATGGACCTGTTCGTTGCGGGATTCGGAGATCGGCCCGGAGTCCGGTATCAGTCGACGGTCTCGATGGCGCCGCCACCGTCGCCGCGCAGCTGGGTGCAGACGCTCGGTCACCCGTGGCGGAGCGCATCGCTCGCGCTGTTCGCGGCGCTGCACGGCATCACCGCATTCGAGGACGACACGTATCCGTGCGCGGAGCTGCGCGCGGGCCACCCGTTTGCGGGCGAGGCGAACGAGGCAAGCCTGCTCGCGGCCTTCGGGAGGGCACCCCGGCTGAACGACAACGACGGGGTCGTGCCGCTCCGGTCGCAGCTGTGGGGGTCGCTCGTGTGGGCGGGCCTCGGCGACCACCTCGACGTGCTCGGTCACTACCTCGACCGGGACGGGAAGCGCACGGCGGACGCGGGCAGTCGCGGGCCTGCACCCGTGAGTGCAACCGCGCCTGCGCCTGGGCCTGGGCCTGAAGTTGTCAAAGTTGACACCGCCCCCGGGGGCCATCGCGGTCCCATCGCGTCGGTGACGTCCGAGCCGCGGCCCGATGTCAGCCAGGCCGACCCCGTCCCGCATCGCGACTGGTTGACGAGCGGATCGGACTTCACGCGCGCGCGGTTCGACGGGCTCGTGGATGCGATCGCGGCCGGGATGCTGGCGAGTTAACGCGGCCGGCCTGGCACTACTTGACGGGCAGGCCCGTGTCGACGGGCGGCTCCTTCGGCGGCGGCTGCACGCCGGGCGCGGCGTCCACCGGCAGCAGGCGCCGGTGCCACTCGTTGATACCCTCGTCGATGATGTACGCGTGCGGGTGGCCGAGCTTCACGAGGGCGTCCACGACCTCGCCCGAGAGGTGGTGCGGGCACGCGCAGTAGGCGAGCACGTAGACGTCCTTGGGCACGTCCGCCAGCCGCGTGGTGTCGTGATACGGGATCGAGACCGCGCCCTTGATGTGCACGCGCCGCCACTCGGAGGGCGGCCGCGCATCGATGATGATCATCTTGCGCTTCGCCTTGTACGCCACGGCGATCTGGTCGATCGGCACGAACCGGTTCTCGCGCGGCTGGAACGCCGGATCCTTGCCGCCCGGGTTCAGCACGAGCGGCTCCTTGCCCGTTGGCTCGGGCAGGAGCTCGGCCTGCGTCGTGACCCCGACGAGGAAGCTGCGGATGTACGCCGTGACGTCGTCGATCTGCTGCGGCTTCAGCACCGTGCCGAATGCGAGCATCTTCGTACCCGGTCGGCCGTTCGTGATCGCGTACTTCAGGAACGCATCGGTGGCCGACGTCAGGAACTGCGCGTTCGCGAGGTGCACCGCCGTGCTGCGCTGGCCCGTGTTGCCGTGGCACGAGACGCACATCTCGCCGTAGAGCTTCGCGCCCGCGGTGGCGTCGCCTTTCCCCGGCGCCTCCAGCGCCTTCGCGGCGGGACCCTTCGCGCGAAGGAACGCGACGATGCGATCGATCGCGAGATCGTCGAGCGGTCCGCCGATCACCTTGCCGTACGCGCCCATCGAGCTGCCCGGGCGACCGCCCGCGATCGAGTGATGCAGGAAGTCGTCGGTGGCGCTCTCGAGGAACGTCGTCGTCACCAGGGACGGCGCGTTGTCGGCCGCGTACCCCTGCCCCGTCGCGCCATGGCACGGCGCGCACAGCTTGCCGTACATGATCTCGCCCGAGGCGGTCGTGTCGATCGCGCCAACGCCCGCATCGCGCACCTCGGCCGCCGTCGGGTACACCGACGACACCGGCACCTGCGGGTGCGGTCGCGCGGGACCTTGCTTGGGCGGCCGCGTCCCGCTCTCGCACGCGGCGACGAGGCTGACCACGAGGCCCACGATGGCGGCCCCGACGATCCCGACAGGCATCACGAACGATGAGCGACGCACGCCGGGACTATGCCATCAGCGGTGCGTCGGCACCGCTACGCGGATCGATTAGGAGGGTGAATGGCGTAGCCATTCGGGACCCCCTTATGCCGGTACGGCCTAGCGACGGTGGTCGCGAACGATCGGACCCTGCGGCTGCTCCTGCTGCTGCGGGGGCGGGTTCGAGCGGTGGTCACGGACCTCGACGCCACCATTGACGTTGGCGTTGCCATTGCCGCGGCCTTCCCAGCGCCCGCGGTTCCCGTTGCGATAGCCGCCGTTGCCGCCCGAGTCCCAGCGACCCTCGACCCACACGTGGCCGCTGCCGCGCGTGTCCCAGTAGCCCTGCGAGTAGCCGTAGCCGACACGCTGGCTCTCGTAGCGGCCCTCCTGCCAGACCCACTGGCCGCCATTCCAGTTCCAGCGGCCGTCGATGTAGATGTAGCCGGGACGCTCCTCGTACACGGCGTACCGGGGCGGCGGCGGCGACGACTGGACCTCGACGTAGTCAGGGGTGGTGACGTAGCCGGAGCCACGAACGACGCAGCCGGTGGCGAGGCCGGCGAACAACAAGCTAGCGATGACAATTTTCATATTCGAATCCTCCGTGAGCCACAGTGACGAGCAAAGCCGGGACCATGCGAATCCCCATGGAATCCATAGGGGCCACGCCGGGTTAGCACTTCACCGTGAATCGTTACCGTGTGAATTATACGCACAGATCGCGCTAGAATTCATTTCGTGGGCATCACCGGGCTGACGTTGGTCCTGGCGACCCTCGTCGCGTGCGCACGGGCGCCCGGCGAGGACCGCTGTCCGCCGCTCGCCGCGGGTGATGTGGTCATCACCGAGATCCGCGGGCCGCAATCGGACGGCGCCGGCCCGCCGTTCGTGGAGCTCTACAACGCGAGCGGCACGGACGTGGACCTCCTCGGCACGACCCTTCGGTTCACGGCCGCGAACGGCTCGACCGCGATCGCGGTGATCGTGCGGCGCGCGGTGCTCGTGCCGCCGGAGGGCTACGTCACGCTCGGACTCGCGAGCGACGCCTCGCGCCCCGCCACCATCGATTACGGCTTCGCGGGCGACTTCAGGGGTCGCGCGTGGCTCCCGGCTGCGGCGCTCGAGATCGCGAGCTGCGACACGCCGATCGACCGGGCCACGTACGGCTCGCTGCCGCTCCGGGGGTCGTACTCGTTTGGTACGGTGCCACCGACCGCGGAGGCCAACGACTATCCGACGGCCTGGTGCGTCGATGCCACCTTGATCGGATCCACCTATCCCGGGACGCCGCAGGCGGCGAACCGCTGCCCGTGACGACCGACACCCCGACACCCCGTGACGAACCGCGACACCCCGTGACGGACCGTGCCGGGCCGTGACAGTTGCCGCCGTCGGCCGTAACGTCGGAGCTCCCCATGATCGTACGTCGCGCGCTCGCGTCTCTCGCTGCACTTGGAACGGTCGTGGCGCTCGGCGGCGGGCTGGGTGCGGGCTGTCAGCCCATCGGCGGCGCGCGCTACTCGCGCAAGCAGGCGCAGAAGTCGCTCGCATCGCTCGAGAAGCCCGGGATCGTCGTCGGCGAGTTCAAGATCACGAAGGTCACCGATGGCGACACGATCCACGTCGATGGCCTGGACAGCTCGCTGCGGCTCCTCGGCATCGATGCGGAGGAGACGTTCAAGCACGAGCCCGAGAAGCGGGAGGCCGAGGCGGGGTTCGAGGCGTACGCGATCCACGCGCGCGGCAACGCCGGTCGTCCGGTGAAGTACGCGACGCCGATGGGCATGATCGCGTTCGACTTCGCGAAGCAGTGGTTCGCCGGGGTCGAGGTCGTCCGCATCGAGCGCGATCACCCCGGCGAGATCCGCGATCGCTACGATCGGTACCTCGCCTACGTGTTCGCGAAGAAGCATGGCGTCTGGCAGAACTTCAACGTCGAGCTGTGCCGCGCCGGGCTCGCGCCGTACTTCGACAAGTACGGGCGGTCGCGCCGGTTCCACGATCAGTTCGTCGCGGCCGAGGCCGAGGCGAAGGCGGCCAAGCGAGGCCTCTGGGGGAACGGCGGCGGCAAGTACAGCGACTATCCCGAGCGCGAGGCGTGGTGGCATGCGCGCGGTGACTTCGTCGCGAAGTTCCGCGAGGCGGGCGAGGCGCAGGGCAAGGCCGAGTACATCGACCTCACGCACTGGGACGCCGTCAAGGAGCTCGAGGCGCACGTCGGCAAGGAGGTGCACGTGCTCGCCACCGTCGAGGACATCCGCATCGGCGACAAGGGACCCGCGCGCGTGAGCCTCTCGTATCGGAAGAACGGCGGCTTCCCGCTGATCTTCTTCGACCGCGACGTGCTCGGCACGACCGGGCTCGCCGACTACAAGGGCGAGTACGTGGTCGCGACGGGGATGCCCACCGTCTACGAGAACAAGCACACCCACAAGAAGCAGCTCCAGATCCAGATCGACAGCGCGAGTCAGATCGAGCTGTCTCCGATCCCGCCCCCGCACTATCCGAACGGCCAGAAGCCGGCCCCCGAGCCGATCGAGGTGGGTCCGATCGATCCGACCGCGCCTGCCCCAGCGCCTGCTCCCGGCGCGGCCCCGCCGCCCGACTGACGCACCGCGCCACCCGCGGTCTGTTGCCGGCGCGTCACGCGATCGCTCCCTCGGAGTGACCGAGCCCACACGCCCGTACACGTCACGTGTGCGAAGCTCGTTGCAATCCATGCGCGCGATGTTCTTCGTGGGCGCCGCCAGTGCGGTCGCAATCCTCGGCGGCTGTGGCCCTGCGTCGAAGGCGGGAGGTTGCAAGGATCAGATCGAGCCCGGTGATCTCGTGATCACCGAGGTGTTCGCGGACTCGAAGGCCCCTCCGGGAGGCTCGGGGACCGACGCGGGCAAGGAGTGGTTCGAGGTCTACAACGCCACCGGCCGGCCCGTGGATCTGGAGGGGCTGGTGCTCGTGAACGGTCGCCCCGACGGCTCGAAGCAAAAGGAGCACACGATCATGCAGCAGACGATCGCGCCCGATCAGCACCTGACGCTCGGCAACGCCACCGTGGACACGCTCCCCGCGTACATCGACTACGGCTTCGGCCCGGACCTCGGCGACTTCTTCAACACCGACGGCGGCAAGCTCGTCCTGCGCTGCGGCGACCGGGTGATCGACGACGCCGAGTACCAGATGGTGAACGAGGGCCACTCGCGGCAGCTCACGGCCGCGCAGGCGCCGGACTACACGCTGAACGATGACCAGATGAACTGGTGCGAGGCGGCGGACACGGAGTTCGAGACGGGCAACTTCGGCACGCCCGGCGCGGACAACGACTGCACGCCCGTGGTGTTCGGTCAGTGCAGCGACGGCGGCACGATGCGCGATGCGATCCTGCCGATGCCCGGACAGCTCGTGATCACCGAGGTGATGCCGAGCCCGGCGGGTGACGACAACACGCAGGAGTGGTTCGAGGCCAAGGCGACGGCTGCCTTCGACCTGAACGGCCTCGGCCTCGACCGCGCGGGCGACACGGCGATGCCGAGCGTGATCGAGAGCGCGGACTGCATCCACGTCAACGCCGGGGACTACGTGGTGTTCGCGAAGTCGACCGACACGACGCTCAACGGCGGGCTCCCGGCCGCCGCGATCAAGGGCACGTTCAAGTTCTCGATGGTCGGAGGCTCGCTGACGGCGCCCGGTGACGTCGCGATCGTCGCGGCCGGCGCCGTGATCGATTCGGTCACGTATACGAAGTCGACGACGGGCAAGGCGCTGCAGCTCGATCCGGATCTGGTCGATCCGGCCGCGAACGACGAGGAGAGCAACTTCTGCGATGCGACGCGGGCGTATGGCCCGGGTGGCACCGGCACGCCGGGCGAGCTCAACGACCAGTGCATGCTGATGCCGCCCGCCGGGCAGTGCAGCGCCGGCGGCGTGAACCGGCCCATCGTGACGCCCGCTCCTGGCAGCCTCGTGGTCACGGAGTTTCTCGCGAACCCGGCGGGGACGGGCACGGACGCGACGCAGGAGTGGTTCGAGATCGCGAACGTCGGCGCGGCGGCGTTCGATCTGAACGGCCTCGGCCTCAAGGGCAACGCCACGACGGTGAACCTGGTGCAGTCCGCGGACTGCAAGCCCGTCGCCGCGGGCGGGTTCGCGCTGTTCGCGCACACGGCCGACCCGACGATGAACGCGATGCTTCCGGCCGTCGACGCGACGTTCACGTTCGCGCTCGCGCAGAGCAACGGCAGCATCAGCGTGCTCGACGGCGCCACGGTGCTCGACACGGTCACGTGGACGACGGGCATCGCCGAGGGAGCGAGCAAGCAGCTCGATCCCGACCTGACGACGACGACCTCCAACGACCTGCCGGCGAGCTTCTGCACCGGCGCCGCGCCGTACGGGGACCTGACGAACAAGGGCACGCCGAAGGCCGCGAACGTGCAATGTCCGTAGCCGGAAGGGTCGCGGTGCTCGCGACGTTCGCGGCTCTCGGCGGCGGCGGCGGCGGCGCGTGTAGCGGTGACGACGGCGTCACGGCGACCGTCGAGCGCGTCGTGGACGGCGACACGGTGCAGCTCGCCGACGGCACGAAGATTCGCTACCTGATGGTCGACACGCCCGAGAACACGAGCACCACGGAGTGCTACGGCGCGAACGCCACGAAGTTCAACCGCGACCTCGTCGAGGGCAAGACCGTGGTGCTGCGCTACGACGTCCAGCGGCAGGACCGGTTCGGCCGCACGCTCGCGTACGTCACGGTCGACGGCATCGAGGTGAACTCGCTGCTCGTCCAGCGCGGGTTCGGCTGCGTGCTGCACATCCCGCCCGATGGCGATGACCGCGTCGACGAGTTCAAGGCGCTCGAGGACGAGGCGCGCGCCGCGAACGCGGGGCTGTGGGGCGCGTGCATGCCGAGGCCATGTTAGCTTCTCCGCGCGTGCGCGGACTCGCTGCGGTTAGCGTCGTCGGGCTCGGGCTCGGGCTCGGGCTCGTCGGCACCATCGGGACCACGCGCCTCGCGCGCGCGAACGAGTACGAGGAGTTCATCGACGTCAACGATCAGGAAGACCTCGACGACCTCCTCGCCGCGGCCGACATCTCGCAGGACTCGTACGACGAGCTCCTCGACGTGCTCCAGACCGGCATCGATCTCGAGCACGCCAACCGCGCGCAGCTCTATTCGCTGCCGAACCTGACCTACGCGGACGTCGACGCGATCATCGCGTTTCGCGATGCCCAGCGCGGCTCGATCCCCGACCCCGGCGTGCTCGTCACGGCGGGGGTGCTCTCGCAGGAGAAGCTGCTCGCGATCTCCGCGTTCCTCGTCGTGGCGCCGCGCAAGTCCGGCTTTCACGTGCGCGGGATCCTGCGCGCGGAGACGCGCTACACGGTCCACGACCGGCTCGCGCCTCCCGTGCTGCTGCGCGGCCGGCTGACACTGTCGAAGCACCTCCAGGTCGGCTTCGCGGCGACCACCACGCGCCTCCAGGTCGGCTCTGCGAGCTACGACCCGACCCGCGCCGCGCTCATCGCGGACGGTCCGAGCTACCGCGTGAAGGTCCCGAAGATCTTCGTGAAGTACGAGAGCGATCAGCTCGTGGCCGTGGCCGGCTCGCTGCGCGCCGGGTTCGGCCAGCGCCTCGTGTTCGATGACAGCTCGCAGTACACGCCGAACGGGATCTCCGGCGACGATCAGGCGCTCTACTTGGCGACCCTCGATCGCAGCTGCCGGCTCTCGGCGGGCGAGCTCGCGAAGTCGCCGTGTGCCGGGGGCGCGGCGTTCGATTACACGACGCCCGACTTCAAGTGGCGCGACAACATGTTCGGGCTCGCCGCTGGCGTGAAGCACATCGCGGCGGGCGTCGGCTGGATGCAGGCGTACCTGTGGGCGAGCGTGGCGAACCGGCGCATCTACCAGTACGAGCTCGTGGACGCCGCGAAGTGCGCCGACCCCCACGCGGACAACGACCCCGACTGCCAGGCGCCGGTCATCTATCAGCGCGACGGGGCCAACCCGCTCGCACCCTCCCCGCGGTTCGCGTTCGTGACCGTCCCCGACGTCTTCAGCGAGCGTCTGGTCGGCGGCAACGTCGCGTACTTCGCCGACCGGCGGAACTCGGTCGGGCTCACCGCGTACGGCGCCGGCGAGGTGAACCGCGTCAGCGGCATCGACCTCGGCACGCAGGAGTGGTCGCGGCTGCCCCTCGGCACCGAGCAGTCGGGCAACGCGGCGCTCGATTTCGGCGCGGCCGGCGTGAACTTCACGTTCGGGCGCGGCTGGCTCGATATCGCGGGTGAGGGCGCGTTCAGCTTCGATCACCTGCCGGACGGGCCGGGCCCGCAGGCGGGAGGCGGCGGGCCCGCGGGCATCGTGCGCGCGACCGCCACGAAGAAGCACCAGGAGCTCGAGGCCTCGCTCCGGTACTACAGCGTGGATTACGCGAACCCGTTCGCGCGGCCGATCGCGCAGGCGGACGAGTTCGACGGCCAGCGCGCGCGCGACGAGGCGGGCGGGCGGCTGCGGTACTTCGGGTCCACCAAGCGCTACACGGTCCGCGCGCTGCTGGATCTGTGGGCGCCGGTGTCGAGCTTCGCGGCGGATAGCATCCTCGGACGCGTGCAGCCCAAGCTCGACTCGTACGTGCGCGCCGACGTCCGCACCTCGGACCAGCTCTGGGTCGGTGGCTGGCTCCGCTACCAGGACAAGGACCTGCGCGCCGGCGGCCACGACCAGTGCTTCGAGATCATCACGGAGACGAGCGTGACCGGGGATCCGATCCCGTGCTCCGGGCGCCAGCTGACGTCGATCGTCCGCGCGCGCTACGAGCCGACGCGAAACCTCACGATCACCGCGCTGCTCGAGCACCAGCTCCTCGACGACAACAGCGGCACCCGGTTCGATCGAAAGTTCCGCCAGGACGGTGCGGCCTGGGCGATCGTGCATTGGCACGCCGCCGACCGGATACGCGTACGGGCGCGGGCGCGCTACCTCGACGAGGCGTTCAACGACGGCGACGACATGTACCTCGAGCGCTCGCTGGCGGGGCTGGTCGACGTGGCGTTCGGCCTGCGCGCGAAGGACGTGCTCCGGGTGCGCGTCGACTCCAAGGTCTTCCTCGACGCGCGGTCCAGCACGGCGGCGCGCGTCCCGAACCCCGAGCTCCAGCTCTGGCTGTCGTACGAAGCACGCCTGTAGTAGCGTCGCCGGATGGCAAGCACGGTTCCGTCGATCGTGATCGGGATGGTCACGGCGGCCGCGTTCGGAATGGCGGTGAGGGACACCGTGACTCACGGCAAGTTCCTGACCGCGACCGAGCAGCAGGCGGCGGACCTCGCCGCGCAAGAGGCAACGGACCTCGCCAGACTGCGCGCCGGCGAGGCGGCCGACGCTGCGGCCCAGGCGAAGCAGGCCGCCGACACCGCGGCGCTGGTGAAGTCCGCGCAGGCGCTCCTGCCGACGCTGGTTGGTGCGAAGATCGGCCCGGGGCCGGCGTTCGAAACGGCGGAGCGGCTCGATGCCGTGGTCACCGCGCTGCACCTCGAGAGCACGTACCAGCGTGACGGGGTGAGGCCTGACGGCACGGTCCGCGTCCCGGGTGACTCAGCGGGATCCCAGTCGATGTGCGCGATCCTGCAGAGCGCGCTCGACGCCCGGGCGGCGACGTGGGGCCGCGCGTACACCGACGGCAGCCGGACCACGTGGGCCGACCCGGTCACGCACCACCGCGTCGCGTTCGTGCAGTGGTACGGCGCCTGCGAGCTGCAGCTCGATGCGTCGCTCGGCCCGCAGGACTGGCTCGACCAGGTGACGCCGGCGGGCATCGTGGGGCGGCCTGCCGCGGCGCTACGCACACTGCTGGCGGCGCGCGCATCCGTCCAGGATCTCGACGACAGCGAGGAGGCGTCGTGGTCCTGGACCGACGACGGGCTCGGAACGGGCACCGGGCGCACGCACCTCGACGTCCGGATCCAGACCGGTCGGGTGACCGCGCTGCACGCGTACGTGGACTCCGGCGAGATCGACGCGACGCACCTCGACGAGGCGCTGATCGCGCGGTTCGGCAAGCCAGTCGACGATGGCGACGGCGGCGAGTCGTGGAACAAGCCCGTGACGCGCAGCTTCTACGTCGATGGCGGCCTCGTGACCTACAGCGTCGGAGAATAGCGATGGCAATCAAGACAATCTTGGTGGGCTGCGACCTCTCGGGGCCGAGCGATCAGGCGCTCGATCGCGCGATCTCGATCGCAGTGAAGAATGGGTCCCTGCTCGTGCTGGTGCACGCGCAGGCCGGCGAGCCACCGGTGAAGGACGTCGACCCGGCGACCCTCGCGCAGATCGGCGAGGTCAGTGCCGCGATCCGCGTGGAAGAGGCGCGTGCGATCGCGGACCGGCTGACGTCGATCCAGGGGTTCGGCGTGACCACCGAGATCGTCAGCCGTATCGGGCCGGCCGACGAGGTGATCGCGGCGGCGGCGCTGGAGCACAACGCCGATCTGATCGTCCTGGGCTCGCACGGGCACACGGGCATCACGCGGCTGCTTCTCGGCAGCGTGGCCTCGTCGACGATCCGGCAATCGGCCTGCGACGTGCTGATCGTGCGCGGGGCGCCGAAGCAGGGCACGTTCCAGCGCCCCGTCGTCGCGACGGACTTCTCGCCCGCCGCCGACAAGGCGCTCGCGCACACGGCGGCGCTCTGCGATCCGGGGGTCCCGATCCGCGTGATCCACGCGTGGGAGCTGCCCGCCGGCTCGTGGGGCGCGTCGCTGCTCGGCCAGGCACGGTTTCCGTGGTCCATGGTGCGCGACGCCGTCGTGAGCTCGGCGAAGGGCCAGGCGGATCACCTGCTCGCGATGCATCGCGAGTCAGAGAACGCGCTGAGCATCGATCTGATCCAGGGGCCGCCGGCGTCCGTGATCACCGAGGCCGCGGAGCAGACCGGTCACGACCTGATCGCAGTCGGCGCCCACGGGCATCGCGGGTTTCGCCGCCTGCTGCTGGGCAGCGTCGCGGAGTCCACCGTGCGCCACGCGCCGTGCTCGGTCCTCGTCGTGCACGGCGACGCCCACGCGCCCGCCGCGCCTTCGCACTGAGAGCGGCCGACCGACTGGGACTACGCGCCGCCTTCGAGCGTGAGCGCGCCGATCTTGTTGTCTTCCTTGGCGGCGTCGTCGGCGCCGGGGATCGAGCCCTTCTGCTCCGTGATGTTCGGCCACGTGTCGGCCGTCGGGGCCTGCGCCTTCAGGTGCTCCGGCCACTTGGTGATGTCCACCTCGGCGAGCTTCTTCGCGCCGCTGACGAGCGCGTTGATGTCCTTGTAGACGTTCCACTTGGCTGGGAGCTCGGACTCCTCGAAGATCGCGGTGGTGGGGCACTCCGGCTCGCACGCTCCGCAATCGATGCACTCGTCGGGATTGATCGCGATCGAGTTCTTGCCCTCGTAGAAGCAGTCGACCGGGCACACGGCCACGCAGTCGGTGTACTTGCACTTCACGCAGGGGTCGGCAACGACGTAGGCCATGGCGGGATCTAGCCATAACCCGCCGCGTCCCGCAAAGCCGTGACGGTGGTAATAGTGGCGCCATGAAGTCGCGTGCGTCCGTCGTCGCGGTGATCGCCCTGGCCGCCGGATGCCAGTCGGGTAGCGCGTCCCAGGCGCCAGTGCCCGTGGCCGTGGCCCCGGCCGCCGCCGTCGTGGTGCCCGCACCCGCGTCACCCCCGACTCCTGCCGCGACGGCTGCTCCCAAGCCCGCCACGGCGCCCGGCGCTCCGACCCCCGCTGCCGACGCCGCCGCGTACGCCGCTGACATCGCGAACCTGTGCAACGTCATGGACCTCTCCGGCGCGAAGGACTACCCCGAGGGGCAGAACATCGTCCCGATGGCCGAGTTCCTCGGCGCGAACATCAAGACCCAGGCGGCGAAGGACTTCATGATCCGCGTGCAGCCGCTCGCGGGCGAGGCCCACGCGGCGGCGCTCGATGCCGAGGCGACGAGCGTCGGGCTCTCCGGCTGCGCGCTGTCCGCCGTGTGGCGGCGGTGACGGAGTCCGGCGTGGCCCGCGCGGCCCGGCCGGTACGACCCCAGCTCGATGCCTACCCGTTCCAGACCGCGCTCACGACGCGGTGGGCCGACAACGATGTCTACGGCCACATCAACAACGTGGCGTACTACGGCTTCTTCGACACGGCCGCGAACGAATTCCTGATCGCGCGTGGCGGCATGGACCTCGCGACGAGCTCCGTGATCGGGCTCGTCGTCGAGAGCCAGTGTCACTTCCACGCGCCGCTCGCGTACCCGCAGCGGCTGCGCGTGGGCGTGCGCGTCGACCGGCTGGGGACGAGCAGTGTCACGTACGGGCTCGCGGTCGCTGCCGAGGGCGATCCCGACGTCGCGGCCCACGGCCATGTCGTGCACGTGTTCGTCGAGCGCGCGACTCGCAGGCCGACCGCGATGCCCGCGCCGCTCCGCGCTGCGCTCGAGTCGATCGCCGCACCCGTGTCCGCGACCGTGGCTCAGTAAGCGAGCGCGCCTTCGAACAGCTGCGCGAGGCACGCGGCGTCGACCGCGCACGGGGCGTTGCCGAGGAGGCGCTGCTGCGGCAGCGTGCCCGCCACGAGGTCGGCGATGTCGGTGGGCGTGTACCCGACGCCGCCGATGCCATCGGGGATCCCGATCGCGCGCGACAGCGCGATGACCTCCTGGGCTAGCAGCCCGCCCGCATCCTCGGGAGCCGCGCCGCGCGGGTCGGCGCCGAGCAGCGCCGCGCACTCGAGGTGGCGCGCAGGCTCGAACCGTCCGAACGCGCGGAACACGGCCGGCGCGGTGACGGCGACGGCCATCCCGTGCGGGACGATCGGGCCGGTCGGGTAGCCCGCCGGAGTGAACGCGCGCACCCGTCCGGCGACCGCGTACGCCATCGCGTGCGGCGCGTGGACGCCCGCGTTGCCGAATGCGATCCCCGCGAGCGTCGCTGCCCACATGATCTGCGCGCGGGCCTCCAGATCGGCCGCGTCGTGCACGGCGCGCCGCAGGTAGCGCGCGGCGAGCACGAGCGCCTCCCGGCAGCCGAGGTCGCTCCACGGGTTGGCGCCCTGGCTCAGCGGACGCAGCGTCGGTGCGGCCGGGGCGCTGCGGGTCGTGTACGGGCGGGCCGTGTACGACTCGAGGGCGTGACACAGCACGTCCATGCCGCTCGCCGCGACCACCGCCGCCGGTAGCGTGGCCGTCACGCGCGGATCGACGATCGCCTCGCTCGGACGCAGGCGCGCCGACGCGATGCCGGTCTTCGTCGAGAGCGCGAGCCAGTCGAAGATCGCGATGCCGGTGACCTCGCTGCCGGTGCCGCACGTGGTCGGGCACGCGAGGTGCGGCGCGAGCGGTCCGGGGACCGGACGCGCGTCACCGGCGGGTGCGTTCACGTACGTGCGCAGCGGTGCGGGATACGTCGCGAAGAGGTTCGCGGCCTTCGCGGTGTCGATCACCGAGCCGCCACCGAGCGAGAGGTAGCCATCGGGCCGCGCATCCGCGGCGAACCGGGCCGCCTCCGCGAACGACTCGTCGGTCGGCTCGATCGCGACCGCGTCGAACACCGCCGCATCGACGCCCGCCGCCGCGAGCGAACGGGCGACCTCGTCGAACCAGGGCAGCGCGCGGAGGCGCGGATCCGTGACGAGCACGACGCGCCGCATCCCCAGCGCGCGCGCACGGTCGCCCACCTCCGCGAGGGCCCCCGCCCCGAACGTGACCCGCGAGGCATCCACGGTGAACGCCGTCTCGCAGCCCGCGGCGATCGCGGTCAGGTGCGCACAGCTCATGATCGCCGCCGAACATAGTCGGTGAGGAAGCCGATGTGGATCATCGAGGCGTACACGACGAGCTTCTGACCCGCGACCTGCGTGTGGTGGCCGGTCGGCGTCGACAGCCGCGGTCCGAACAGCACGAGCACGACATAGCCGAGCACCACGCCGAGGTACGCGAGGTTCGCAGCCGTGCGGCCGCGCGGGTGCTCGTTGCGCCACAGCAGCACCGTGATCCCGGCGACGTACGCGAGCAGCATCGTGAACGCGATCACGACGAGCAGGTTGTGCGCCGCGAGCACGAGGTTCCAGGGCGTGCAGCCGATCCCGACGAACGCGAGGCCGCTGAGCGTGCCCGCGACCTGACTCGTGATCCCGGCCGCCCGCGCTCGCCCGTGGTTGAAGCCGAACGAGCGCCAGCTCCAGGAGAAGGCGACGAGCGCGGAGCCGATCGAGACCATCGCGGCGCAGAAGATCGCGGAGCCGACGTGATTCGGCCGGCCCGAGAACGCACGCGTCGCGCCGAGGTCCGACAGGAAGTTCTCGAAGAAGCGGTAGTGCGGCGTGGTCGGGTCGAACCACGTGCCGCCCGGGTAGAGCAGCATCGCGATGGCCGTGAGCACGCAGAACTGCACGGCCGCATACAGCAGCCATCCCGCGCGGCGGCGTGCAGGCGAGCCATCACCCATGGGGGGTTCGAATGACGGGACGCGCCTACGGGACGAGGTAGCCGGGCTGGAACATCGCCGCGAAATCGGCCGCGCTGGCGACGCTCGGCAGCGTGGGCACGCCGAGCAGCTCCTCGATCGTCTTGAGCTGCGAGCTGTGCGAGTACGCGGTGGCGTTCGCGCCGGGCACGACGTGATCGCCGATCATCAGGAACGGCATCAGGTTCGACGAGTCGCCCTCGTCCCAGACGAGCATCAGCACGGCATCGTGCGAGTGCGTGTACGCGATCATCGCGGGAAGGTTCGCGGCGGCCCAGTCGTCGCCCGCCTTCACGTTCGGCTGCGTGCCGAGCCCCGACGGGCACGAGAACGACCCGTGCATGTCGTGGCAGAGATCCGGGGTCACGAACGCGTAATTCGCGACGGTGCCGGCTGCGAGATCGCCCGCGAGATCGGCGAGCGCCTTGTGGTGCGTGCCGCAGGTCGCGGTCGTCGCGCTCGGGGGCGAGCCCACCACGTCGCGGAAGAACACGAACGGATCGTGCTTCGCGGCGTAGTTGCCCGAGGAGGCGATCGGGCACGCGCCGGTCGTGATGCCCTCCTGGTAGGCGGTCCACGTCCGCCCCGCTGCCACGAGCTGCGTGGACAGGTGCGCCGTCGAGCCGGCGCTGTTCGCGGCGGTCGCGTCGCCGTCGCCGATGAACGTGTGGTCGGTGAATGCGTTCGTGCCCGCTTCCATCCACACGTAGTGCGGCTCGCTCGGAAGCGAGGTCAGCTCGTCCTGGAACTTGGTCGCGTAGGCGGCCGTGGCGAGGAGACCGTTCAGGTACGGCGCGCTCGCGGTGTTGCCGTAGACCTGCCCGGCGCCCTTGTTCTCGAACGGCACCACGATGACGGTCCGCTGCGCCGGGGAGCTGCCATCGATCGGCGCGTCGACCGTCGCGCCGTCGCGCGTGCCCGGTGCGCCGTCGATCGCGCGAGCATCGGGATCCCCTGCGGCGGTATCCGTGGAGTCGGCATTGCCGCCGCCGCACGCGGCGACGAGGCAGAGGCAGAGGCAGAGAGCTCGCATCATGGGGGTTCGTGGCATGTGCAGCCGCGAGTGTCATCGATCCGCTGCTGTCGCGGTCGATCTTTAATCTTTAGCAGGCGGATCGGGGGTGCAAACCGGCGCGATCCTCGTCGTCGCGCCGCAGTAGCTCG
>JAYSYE010000135.1:0-2128 GCA_043716635.1 Deltaproteobacteria bacterium
GCGCGCGACCCGAACGAGCTCGCGCGTCATCTCGTCGACGATGTCCTGCGACACCTTCTGCGCGGCGAGCAGCGCCGGCGCGCCCGAGAGCAGCAGGTCGGTCCAGAACGCGAGGAACTCCGCGCGCTCGCCCGGCGCGCGGTTGTCGAGATGGAAGGTCTTCACCTCCGTCTGCACGTCGCGGAAACCCACGCTCTGCAGGAGGTTGCCGAGCTTCGCACCGACGAACGGATCGCCGCCGAGCGAGAGCTGGTGGTCGTTGAACTCCATCCAGTAGCGCAGCGTGGCCTGGCTATATGGATCGATGAAGAACGTGGCGTTCAGGACCTCGTTGCACACCACGGGGCTGCCGGGGACCAGCACGCGGCGAACCTCGGAGAGGACGCGCGCGGGGTCGCCGATGTGCTCGAGGATCCAGCACAGGAATGCCGCAGCAGGATCTCGGTCTGCGCTCCAACGCCCGAGCCCACCTCGAGCAGGCGGCGCCGCCGCCGGAACGGGAGGCGGTCGTGCACCATGGGCTCGAGAAACCGGGCCTGGCGGTGCAGCCGATCGCGCTCGGTCGCGCTGTAGCCGTGGAGGTATCCGACGTCGCCGGGTCGGTTGGTCACCACTCATCCTAGCGGGTCTCGCGCCCGTCTGATCTCGCCTTGCGGCGCGCGTCCTGCCCGATGCGTCAGCACGGGCCCGTACCACTTACGGGAGCGGCAGCCGGACGATCCCGGCCTCCGTGGTCACGTACAGCGATCCTCCGGTGGCGACGGCCGAGCTGCAAGGATCGGCGAGGACCTGCACCGGCGGACCGCCGACGCGCGGCACGCGGACCAGACCGGTGGGTGACACCGTCCACACGTCGCGCTCGGTCGCCACGACCTGCAGAATATTCGCGTCTGCGAGTGGAACGCGGGTGCCGACCGCGCCCGTTGCCGGATCGATCTCGACGAAGGCATCGGGTGGGGCCTGGAAGTCGAGCTCCGGAGACAGCGCGATGACGAACTTCGACCCGCTCGCCACGATCTTGCCCGACTCGGATCCGGGCAGCGCTGCGAGGGGAGCGCCGCGCTTGGTCGAGTCGGTGCGCGCCATGCGGAACACGCTCGTGTCCTCGGCCCAATACACCTGATCGGCCGTCACGACCGGAGAGAAGATCCAGTAGTGCGTCGAGCCGTTGCTCTCGCCGACGAACGTCGTCGGACCACCGGCACGCGGCACTCGGTACAGCGAATCGAACGACGAGAAGTAGACGTAGTCGCCGTCGAAGGTCGCGCCGAGGAACGCGCGCACGTCGCTCGAGGTGGCGAGCACGCGCGGCGGACCGCCGAGCTTCGGCACGAGGACGAGCGTCTGGTCCGTGGCGAGCGTGGTCGGATCCAGGTGCCCGACGACCACCAGCACCTCCGACGAGCCCACCACGACGCGATCGATCTGGGTGAGGGCCTGCGCCGGCGGCGTGTCGGTGTACAGCGTGCTCGGTGTCCCGCCTTCGAGCGGGAACGCCTTCACCGACGTCCCTTCGACGTAGAACAGGGCGTGGTCATCGGCCGCGAGCGGGCCGATCGTGGAGGAGTCGACCACGAGGGACGAGCCGCCGCCCGGCGCGCCGTCGACAGGCGCGCCGTCGTCGGTCGCCCCGGAAGGCTGGCCACCACATCCGAGCGCGAGCCCGATCCAGACCGTCGCAAGACCATGTTTCATGCGCTCGCCCAGAGCAAGCGACGGGCCATCGCACGTAGCCGCGTGGGCCGGTCGCTGGCGCGTGCAGGTATCAACGTTCGTTCGCAGTCGTGGCTGCCCGGCACAACCGGAGCGAGCGGACCGCGTCAACGACTCCCGACCCAGCTTCCGTGCAGACCGGGGGGAATCGCGATCGGGAAGCGCGCGCGCGCCTGGGTCTCGAGCGTGGCGGCATCGAGGACGAGCAGCTCGGTGGCTGCCCCGGGGTGGTGGAGCAGCGTGAGCAGCCATGCATCGGCATCGTCGCGAGCCCCCGGCCGCGGCACCAGGACCGGCTCCGACGGCAACGCCGGGAACAGGTCACGCAGCACGTGGCCGTGGCTACCCGGTGTGATTCGCGCGAGCGCGGAGTGATAGGGCTGGCGCCGTCCGGGTGGGGCGGCGACCGACCAGA
>JAYSYE010000136.1:0-6633 GCA_043716635.1 Deltaproteobacteria bacterium
GCGCCGCGTCGCCGACGCTACGGTGCCTGCGGCGCGAAGCCTTCGAAGTCGTAGGGCTCGTGACCGCCGTGACGGTGCTCGCGGCTCGCCGCATACACGAAGCGCCGCCCGCGATTGATGTTGCCCATCGGCTGGTGGGCCGCGATCGCGTGCCACGGATTGAACGACAGGCTCTCGCACAGCGCGTCGCGCCGCGGGTCGTCGACGGACTGCGGCAGCACACTGATGGTCGCGACCGGCACGAGCGGCGCGTCCGCCTCCGTCCACTCGTGCGACGCATCCTCGATCGGGGTGCGCCAGGCGTCGGACTGGAACTGGGCGAACAGCCGGTAGCAGAAGCCCGCCGTCGCCGCCTCGGCGAGATCCTCGCGCAGGCGATTCGCGCCGCTCCCACCGGGCCTCCGCTGCCGCGCCGTGGAGCACGGCTTCAGCGTCAGCTTCACCGCCTGGTGCGCTCCGAGGTGATACGCGGCGCCACTCCAGTACTGCTCCGCGACCATGCTCGGGATCGGCGACGTCTTCAGCAGCGCCGGCGCGGCCGTGCGCGGATGCCCGCTGGCGAACATCACGCTGCGCAGCTGGCTCTTCGAGTTGGCGTGCGCGAACTGCATGAACTCGGTCGCGTCACGGCCGACGGGCGTGGGCGAGTTCGTCATCAGGAAGTCCTGCGTCTGGGTCTCGTCATCGACGAGCTTGGGCCCGGGCACGCCCATGACCTTCACGGCCATCCCGCGAGCGTCGCGCTGGTCGTCGTCCTGGCGCCATCCGACCGCGTTCGAGAAGCGAATCCACACCGGCCACGGCCCCGCACCGTCGGCGAAGATCCCGTAGCGCGTGCGCGGATCGCGGTCGGGGAGCAGCTGCATCCAGCCCGTGACGCACGCGTGCGCCTTCGCGTGAAACCCGCGCTGCACCTCCTGGCCGCGCGAGTGCGTCTGGTCGGTCTGGATCGCCTGGATCGCCTGGGCGAGCCGCGCGAACGTGCGCGCCTCGTCGGCGGCGCTGCCGAGGTAGTACTCCGTGTTCATCGACTCGGCGTGCGGTGTCGGCGGGTCGAACGGCGGCAGCGGCTGAGCGAAGGGCGAGATGGCGGCGACGGCTGCCGGCTGCGGCACGGCGCGTCGACCCGCACACGCGGTCGCGCTCGCGGCGACGACCGCCAGGCCCACTGCCACGCGACGCGATACGAGAGGAACGGACACCACTCATGCTCGCAAATCCACGTGAGCGCGGGGCATGCCGCGTAAGCTTTCGCCCATGCGTTATCGCCACGCGGCGTGGTTGCTCGCCCTCGGCGTCGCTCGCAGTGCAGCCGCGCAGCCGGCAGGCGGCGCGGCTGCGTCCCCCGATCCAGTCGTCGCCCCCGTCGATCCGGTCGCTCCGGTCGCTCCGGTCGCTCCGGTCGCTCCGGTCGCTCCGGTCGCTCCGGTCGCTCCGGTCGCACCCGCCCACCCGCCCACGCCGCTCCCACCGCGGGAGCTCCCCTCCCCCGGCCGTGCCTCCGATCCCACCGCGGTCGCCGGCTACGACCACGGCCTCTACCTCGCGACGCGCGACGACTCGTTCCGCCTCGCGATCAGCGCCTGGGTCCAGGTCCGCTGGGAGCTCGCGCATCGCGGCGACGATGTCGACCAGCGCTTCTCCATCCCCGCCGGCCGCATCCGGCTGACGGGCCACGCGTTCGGTACGACCGACTTCGCGCTGAGCGGCGAAGGTGGGTCGGGCGCGTTCGTGCTGCGCGACGCCTACCTCGATCGGCCGCTCGTCCTCGGCGCGCGCGTCCGGCTCGGGCAGTTCAAGCCGTACTTCTCCCGCCAGCAGCTCACGCGAATCATCCACCTCGAGCTCACGAGCCGGTCGGTGACGGCCGCGTTCCACGGGATCACGCGCGACCTCGGTGCCTCGCTACATCGCGAACCGGAGCCCGAGCACGCCGGGATCGAGTGGGCGGTCGGCGTGTTCGATGGTGGCGGCATCGGATCCATGCGCGACGCGGCGGGGCGCCCGCTCGCCGTCGCGCGGCTCGGGTGGACGAGCGCGCATCTCGATGGCTACCGCGAGGGCGACCTCGACGGCAGTCGTCCAGGCCTCGCCATCGCGGTCGCCTATGCCGGGGACCTCGGCCACTTCAGCGCCGATGCCGTCGTTCACACCTTCACCGCGGATGCGGTGGTGAAGGCGTACGGGCTCGCCCTCTCTGGCGCCGCCTTTGCGCGCAACACCGCCGAGGTCGGCGGCCGCGAGACGCACTACGGCTGGTACGCCCAGACGGGCTACATGATCGTCCCTGGCATGGTCGAGGTCGTCGGCCGCGTCGGGCGCACGCGGCGTCCCGGCGAGACGCAGCAGGAGGTGCTCGGAGGCCTGAACCTCTACGGCCGCGGGGGCCACGAGTCGAAGCTGCAGCTCGAGGGCGGCGCGACCCGACTCGCCGGCGAGGCGGAGCTCGACTGGGTTGTCCGCGCCCAAACCCAGCTCGCATTCTGAGCTGCGCCCGCGCGGCCGGATCGCGGTGATCGCGCGGCTACCTCAGGCGCGGCTCGCACCCCGATCGACGGCGAGCGCGGCGCGAGCGCGCGTGGTGAGCTCGTCGGCGGTCTCGGTCATCGCCTCGACCACGCCGAACGTCGGGCGGATGCCGCCCTCGCACAGGTGAGCCTCGACGATGCGCGTGCGGCAGCGCTCCGACACGATGTGGGCGCCCGCGACCGACGTGCCCGGCATCAGCACGGCAAAGTCATCGGGCCCGATCCGGAAGCACGCGTCGATCGCGCGCGTCTGCTGCTGCAGGATCTGCGCGACCGTTCGCAGCGTCTCGTCCTCGGCGACCTGACCGAGGCGATCGGCAGAGGTCTCCAGCCCGGCGAGGTCCAGCAGCGACAGACTGAACGAGTGGCCGTAGCGCTTGTGACGCGTGAGCTCGGCCTGGATGCGCTCGTCGAATGCCCGGCGGTTGCCGAGCCCCGTGAGGGCGTCGTGCTGCGTATCCTGGCGCGGGCGCGGGTACGTGTAGGCGCGATGCAGGGCGATCGCGATCACCTGCGCGAGCAGTCGCAGCGTCGCCGCATCCTCGGCAACGAACCCGGTCCCTGCCGTGGCCTTGACCTCGAGCACGCCAACCGAGGTCTCGCCGTACAGCAACGGCACCGACAGCAACGTGCCGTCACCGGAGGTCCCGTCGCCCGTGGCCGGTTCGTGCGCGGTGCGACCACCGATGGCCGGACCGGCGAGCTTTCCGCCTCCGGAGACGGCGCGGACGACGAGCTCGCTGCCCTCGACGACGAGGATCGCGCTCCGGGTGGCTCCCGTGAGCACCGCGGCGCGCTCCGCCACGAGTCGCATGACCTCGTCCGCGTTCAGCCCCGCCGCAGCGATGGCGTTCTGCAACTCGATCACCGCGAGCAGGGTGTCGGCACTCGGCGTCATGGGCTCATCCTACGACAATGTCGGTGCGGTCGCGGCCGGGGCGGGAATGCCTTTCAGTCGAGCTCGATCATGTCCGCGAACGTGGCGTCGGGCACGGCGTCCGGCTCGTCGAGCTGTTCGGGCAATGAGGCGACGCGCGTCGCCATCGGGGCGGAGGCGATCGCCGCCGGGTGGGCCGCGATGCCTTCGAGATCGCGCCTCATCGCGCTCCAGGCCTTGCGCTCGCCCTCGGGGAGCCCGCGATCGCGAGCGCGCCCGTCGGCATGGGCGACGGCGAGCGTGCAGGTCTCGCTGATCACGCGCAGCACGCGCTCGCGCAGGGCCGCGCGCAAGCCGAGCACGGAGCGCGCGGCTCCGACCACGAGGTCCGCGACGTGATCGGGCGCCGCCGCACCGCCGCGCGCCGCGAGCTCGCGCGTCCGCTCGGCGAGCACCGAGAGCGTGCTCGCATAATTCACGACGGTGGCGGCGAACACGTTCCGCGTGGGGGCTCCGATCGACGGTTCACCCGCGAGCGCGTGATCGAGCCGGGCCTTCATCGCGCGCGTCGCGAGGGCGTCGATCTGGCCGAGCGCCCCCACCAGGACCGCGTCGCGAGTCTCCAGCTCGTGCAGGGTCCCGCCGGGAGGGAGCGCCGCGCGGAGCTGGTCTGCGACCGTGTCGGGCGCGCTGGCGAGCGCGTCGAAGTGATCGCGGCTGTAGATCTGGTCGAGGCTGAAGTCGCTCACAGCCGGTACCCGAGCACGGCATCGAGCGCCGCGAACGGGGTCGACGCAGTGTGGCGGGCGAGCGGCTGCTCGTAGCCGGCCCCGATCACGGAGAGCCCGCCATCGAGCTGCAGCTGGGGTCGGAGCCCGGGCGGGCTGGGCTCCGCGTGCGCGACGACGGGTGCGAGGGCAAGCGCGAGCGCCGCGACGACCGCGATCCGTGGGGTGGTCGAACGACGTGCCGGCACGCCGCTACTCTACGTGAGCGGGAGCGTGGATGGCGGCTGTCAGCGCGCGTTACCCGGCGTCGAGACACGCGCGGATACACGCGAGCAGCGGGTTCGGGCCGAACGGCTTCGGGAGGAAGTTCACGCCCTCGCGCAGCTCGAGGCCCCGGCCCGCGAGCTCGCCCGTGTAGCCGGACATGTAGATCACCTTGACCGATGGCTTCAGCGTGCGCAGGCGATCCGCGAGGTCGGGCCCCGACACCCCGCCCGGCATGATCATGTCCGTGAGCACGAGGTCGAAGCCTTCCGCGGGCGACTCGCGTAGCGCCTCGGCCCCCGAGCTGACCGCTCGCACGCGATAGCCGTTCAGCTCGAGCACCTCGCGCACGAGCGTCCGCACCGACTCCTCGTCCTCCACGACGAGGATGGACTCGGGGCCCCCGCGCGGCTCCGACAGCTCGGCGAGTGCGGCCGCCCGCGCCGAGACCTGCATGCTCTCCGCGGTCGCGGGCAGGAACAGCGAGAACGTCGTGCCCGCACCCAGCTCGCTCGACACCGTGAGCGCACCCCCGTGCTGGCGCACGATGCCGAACACCGTCGCCAGCCCGAGACCGGTCCCCTTCCCCGGCTCCTTCGTCGTGAAGAACGGGTCGAAGATGCGCGATAGCTGCTCGGGCGCGATGCCCGTACCCGAGTCGCGCACACGCAGGCGCACGTACGCACCGGGCGAGAGCGACGGGAGCTCGAACAGGTCGTCCCGCGCCAGCCACACGAGTGCGGTCGACAGCTCGAGCGACCCGCCGTCGGGCATCGCGTCCTGCGCATTCACCGCGAGATTCATCAGCACCTGATCGAGCAGCACGCCATCCGCGCGCGCCCACACGAGCTGATCCGACAGCTCGACGCGCACCTCGATGTCGTCGCGCAAGGACCGCTCGAGAACCTTGGCGAGATTCGCGATGGTCATGTTCAGCTCGAGCTCGCGCATCTGCAGCACCTGCTGCCGGCTGAACGCGAGGAGCTGGCGCACGAGCATGGCGGCGCGATCCGCGGCCTGCGCGATGGAGTCGAGCGACCGCGACGAGCCGGCCCGCTGGAGCATCGACGTGTTCGCCGTGATCACGGTCAGGAGGTTGTTGAAGTCGTGCGCCACTCCCCCGGCGAGGTGGCCGATCGCGTCCATCTTCTGCGATTGCCGGAGCTGCTCCTCGAGCTGCAGCTGCTCGGTGATATCGACGGCAAAGCAGTGCGCGATCTGCAGCGCCTCGACCGGATGGAAGGACCACTGCAGCGTGCGCGCGCCGTGTCGGGTCTCGAGATCGGTCACCCGTCGTCCCGTCGCGAGCGTGTCGCGCACGATGTCCGGAGTCGTGGGCGGCAGCAGCTGACCGAGTGGCACGCCCAGGGTCTGCGCGAGCTCGAGCGCCGCGGGGTTCGCGTACGCGATCGCGCCATGCGCGTCGAGCCGCAGCACCGCGCGCGGGTTGAGCTCCGGGAACAGCGCGAGCGACCGCACGCGGTCCTCCGCCTGCTTGCGCGCGGTGATGTCGACCATGGACACGTAGACCTTCGCCAACGTCTGCTCGCAGCCGGGGGCCACGATCGTCTTCATGATCACGTGATTGCGGCGGCCCGTCAGCGTGAGGTTCGTGGTCTCGGCCTCGAACACCGTTGCTCCGCCGGCGAGCGCGGTGAGTTGCTCGCCGATCGTGGGAAACGACTCCGGTGCGAGCGTGCGCTCCAGGCTCCGCAGCAGCTCGGTCTTGTCCGTCGCCTCGAACAGGCACAATGCGGCCTGGTTCACGTCGAGCACCGCGATGAGGGCCATGCACCGCCCGAGCTCCTCCGGCCGGTCGCGGAAGTAACCCCGGAGATCCGTGACGCCGCCGGCCTCGAGCGCGAGCAACGCGCGCTTCAGCTCGGAGCCGTCCTCCTCCCACAGCGCGATCGGCGAGTGCTCGAACAGGCCGCGAAACCGCTCCTCGGCGCGAGTCCGGTCGCTGATATCGGTCACCATCGCGAGCGAGCCCGTGTAGCGCCCCGCGACCATCAGCGAATTCGTGGTGAGCGTCGCATCGAGTCGCGTGCCGTCACTCCGGCGGAACGCGAAGTCGTGCGCATCGCCGATGCCTTCGCGGCGGCGCTCGAGGTTCGCGCGCGCGTGCGTCACCCCCGCCTCGTCCATGAAGTGCAGCAGCGATCGCCCGACCATCTCCTGCGGCGAGTAGCCCAGCATCCGGCCCATCGCCGCGTTCGCGTAGGTCGTGATCGCC
>JAYSYE010000137.1:0-2126 GCA_043716635.1 Deltaproteobacteria bacterium
CCCCGCGACGCAGACGCTGATCGCCGGCGCGAACGCGCACGAGGTCGTGCTCGACCCCGCGAACACGCACGTGTTCGTGCCGTGCAAGGGCTCCGACTACGTGGCGCAGTACGCCTTCGATCCGGCAACGGGAACCCTCGCGGCGAATGCGGTGCCCCGGCTCGCAACCGCGGCTGGGGCCGGCCCGCGTCACCTCGCGTTCACTCCCGATGGCGCGCACGCGTACCTCGTGAACGAGCTCGACAGCACGCTCACCGCGCTCGCCTTCGATGGCGCGACGGGACGACTGTCCGCCGTGCAGACCGTGTCCACGCGCGCCGCCAGCGCCACCGGCGCGAACACCGGCGCCGAGGTCGTGGTGCACGCGTCGGGCGCGTGGGTGTGGGCTTCGAACCGCGGCGACGACAACCTCGCGACGTTCGCGATCGCGCCGACGACGGGCCGGCTCACGCTCGTCGGCCACACGCCCACGGGCGGAGCCACGCCGCGCGCGTTCGCGATCGATCCGACCGGCGCGTGGCTGTTCGCCGCGAACCAGGGCTCGAACACCGTGACGCGCTTCCGCATCGACGCCGCGACGGGCGCGCTGACGCCGGCTCTCGGTGGCGGTGCTGACAACGTCGTCGCCACCGCGACGCAGCCGTCGTTCGTCGGCTTCGTCAGCCTGCCGTGACCGGCGGTGCCGTGCTCCGATCGCCGCCGGCCGCGCGCAGCAGCCCGTAGTCCTGCGCCACCTGCCACGCGGTGGCAAACGAGCAGGAGACGCTCCGCGCGACGTCGGCGACGCTGAGATCGGGCGCGCGCTCGAGCACCGTCCACACGTCCGCGCGAAACGACGGCCCCATCATCACGCGGTTTCGATAGCCCGCGTGATGTCGAATCAGCGCCGCGGGCGAGAGCACATCCGCGAGGCGATCACGCAGTGTTCCCTTCGGCACGCGCAACTTCGACGCAGAGAAGCGCTCGTCCTCGCCGCGGCGCTTCAGCTGAAACTCGGTTCCCGTCGCCAGCAGGTCGACGGGCGCGCCCTCGTACGCGCCTGTGAGTCGGGCGAGCCGCCGGTCCTTCTCGAGCCAGGTCGCGATGGCGGCCCAGTATGCCCCCACACGCTCGGACGGCTGGACGCTCACGAACCGTACGAGCCGGTCCGCGTTCACGTGCGCGTGATGCACGCCGAGCCACGTGGTCAGCACGGCGAGTACGCGAAGATCGCCCTCGTCCAGGCCAAGGACAGCGGCCTGCACGAGCGTGCTCTCGATGTCCGCGTCTGATTTTGCCGTTGCGGCGAAGCCCATCCCGATGCCCACCATGCGGGCGGTGAGCTCGTCGGCATCCGGCATCGGCTCCCGGATGTCCGCCCGCCTAAACGCCATGACCGAGTTTCTGTGACAGATCGGCAACCGTCGCGCGCACATGCGCTGGCCACAGCTCGTTGCCGTCCTGGACTTCTAACCAGGGCGCGCACTCTTCGAGCTCGCTCCGCGTCGGCGCGAGGGCGATGCAGTCAGGCAGATCGGTGCCGCGATCGCAGAGCGCGAACAGCTTGCTCTCGAGTAGGTCTGGCCTGCCGAGAGTGCCCAGGACGATTGCATCTCCGTCGAAGACGCGCTGCACGCGCTCACTCCAGGCTTCGATGGTAGGCCGGGGATGCATGCCGTGGTGGTATCGGATAGTCCGATACCAGTATGCGTGCGCCCGAGGGTGCCGTCACGCCGAGACCCGGTGTCCGACGTGCGGCACGTGAGCTCGTCCACGCGTGTCCGCGTGACCGGGGGCGCTGTTCCGGATCGGCGTGCAGGGATAGTGACGCGTCGCTCACCCGCGCGGTACCCAGATCGCGCCCTCGCGCTCCTTCAATCCCGCTGGCGCGTCGTGGAGGATGGCCTCGCGGCACTCGCCCTCGGCGTAGAGGATCGCGGTGCAGAGCGCGACGAATGCATCGGCGGCGTCGTGGTCCGGCGTCTTCGGGCCGGAGCTGTTGTAGCGGCGGCAGAGCGCGAGCACGCGGACGTCGATGTCGAGCTCGATGCCGGCAGCGGTGCATGCGGTGATGCAGAGCCGGATCGCCTCGGCCGGCTGCGCCTTGTAGCTCGGCAGGCCCAGGTGCCGGAGCGTGGCGCCGGGGT